>JANPOH010000556.1:0-18740 GCA_031427895.1 Betaproteobacteria bacterium | reverse complement strand
CAATTGTCGCCATGGTGGGATCGCCCAAAGTGATCGAACAATTGGCCGCCGTGGGATCCGAGCCGGTCGGCAGCACGCCGGAGGAATTGACGGCATTCATCCGGGCTGAAGTCGCCAAATGGAGCAAGGTGATTAAGTCGGGTGTGTCGCTCGATTGACGACGCGCCATGCACCGCCTACAAATCGCAGGTCTCGCTCCAACTGGAAACATCGCTGATACTCTCCATGCGCATGCAGCCTTCAAAAAGCTTTTTTGCCGCCGTCGGACGCCACACCGCAGCCAGTTGCATGAACTTCTCCTGCACCTGCGAGATCGTGTTGGGCCTGCCGGGTTCGCCGCTGACGATGTCGCACAAGCCCGTGTAGCGGGTTCCGTTCTTTAGCGTAATCACCACCTCACAGGGTTGCCTGCCGGGATAGACCGAGGTCATCCGCGCATCCTCTTCCACCTGCACCAACCGGGTCAGCTTTTGAAGCGCGGGATTACTAACCGCCTGTTCGCCAAAACAGTCCAGCGTCGCGCGGCCGTGAACGATGAACGTGGCGAGCGCAAAGGGAATGGAGAATTTCGCGCCAAAAGCCGTTGTCACGGTTGTCTGCGCTTTCCGTGCAGCCAGACCGTATGTGCGCACGCGGATACCCGCCACGTCCTCCGCTGCAAGGGCTGCGCCAGGCGCGCAGGCCAGCGCCTGCTCGACTGCCTCGATTGCCGGATGGATAGAGCGCGCGGTCGGATACAGCTTGAAATAACCCCCGGCGCTCATCCAGTCCTCGCCCAACCCCGCGACGGCAAGCGCGGCATCAAAACCATCGCCCAGCAGTTCGCCGTAGGTTCTTCTGACGCCGTCGGATTCGCCGGTAAATCCCGCTTCGATCAGCCCGACCGCCGTCATCCCCATGAACGCGCTGTGGCCGGTAAAAACATTGCGCACCGTGGCGCCTTCGTCGAGCGTACGGTAGCTTGCCGCCACCGGCAGCGCGGCCGCGATATTCATAAGGCGCACGTAGTCACGGCGCGCCAGCCCTTTGAGCCGCGCAACGGCCAGCGCCGCGCCGATGACACCGAACGTGCCGTGCGGATGAATCGCCGGCCTGATATTGCCCGCCAGGTTGATGCGCGAAGACACTTCATAGCCCACGGCAAGCGCGCCGATAAGCTCAAGGCCGGAGACCGGATGCTCCTGCGCATAGCCCAATGCCGCCGGCACGATCTGGATGCCTGGGTGACCTTTTGACAGCGTGTTCCCCTCATCGAGTTCCAGCCATGTCCCGGCCATGCCATTGAGAAACGCCGCGCTCAAGGCGTTCGTTTTTGTGCGGGCGCCGATCACCAATGCCTTGCCTGCGGCGGCTGACAACAGGTGCAACGGGATGAACGCGCGCATCTCGGGCTCCTGCATGCCCGCGCCTATCACGCCAATACAGTCGGCCAGTATCCACTTGCACCGCTCCAGCACCAGCGGGGGCATGTCCGCAGCCCTGAAATCGCAGGCAAAATCGGCGAGTTTTTCGAGATACGCGGCAGACGGCATTATGCAAAGCGCCTTGATGTATTGCCTGGAGTGCCTGCCGGTCAGGCGAACGGCAAATGATTACTCGTGGCGATTCAGTATGACGGAACAAACCGTGGCGGGCAAATAGGGGCCACGTTTAAGTGTGTTTGCAGCTCCATGAAGGTTGGATGCCGCATGGGTTAAACGCGTGTTGGCTATGCAGTGCGTGCAACACTACGGTAGACTTTGAGATATCAATGTTTTATTGCCGGTAACTCTGGAGAACAACCGATGAACAGGAATCTGATCTTGCGAACCGGCAGGTATGGCATTTTAGTAAGCGTCATTGCAACGTTTCAAGCATTTGCCCAGTCCGCGTATCCGAACAAGACGCTGCGGCTGATCGTGCCGTTTGCGGCCGGCGGCGGTGCGGACATCGTTGGCCGCGTGGTTGCGCAAAAACTCACCGAGGCATTCGGACAGCAAGTGATGGTCGACAATCGTGCCGGTGCGGCGGGCAATATTGGCGCCGAGCTGGCCGCGAAGAGCGCGCCGGACGGCTATACCCTGCTGTTGGTGGGGCCGAACCACACCACGAACGTCAGTCTTTTCTCGAAACTGAACTACGATCCGGTCAGGGACTTCGATCCGGTCACGCTTCTCACGGCGGCGCCCTACGTGCTGCTTGCGCATCCGTCGTTGCCTGCGCGCGACTTGAAGGCGCTGATCGCGCTTGCCCGCTCAAAACCCGGCCTGTTGACCTACGGCTCGGCCGGCAATGGCACCGCGGGCCACCTTGCCATGGAGTCGATCAAAACGCAGGCAAAAATAGCCATGCTACACGTGCCGTACAAGGGCAGCCCGCCGCTGCAAGCCGATTTGATCGGCGGACAGGTCGTCGCGGGTTTCGATAACGTGCTCTCATCGGCGCCACACGTGAAATCGGGCAGGCTGCGCGCGCTCGCGGTGAGCGGCGCCAAACGCTCACCGGCACTGCCGGAAGTACCAACCATTGCGCAATCCGGGTTGCCGGGCTTTGAAGTTACGGTATGGCAAGGTGTGCTGGCGCCTGCGGGCACCCCCCGCGAGATTGTTGCGCGACTGCACGCTGAGATCCTAAACGCGCTGCAAAAACCCGATGTGCAGAGCCGCATGGCGGCCCTTGGTGTCGATATTGTCGGCAACCCGCCTGCGGAGTTTGCCGCGTTCATCAGGCGCGACATCGAAAAATGGGCACTGGTGATCAAGGCTGCCGGCGCGCGGATCAACTGATTGGTTGTGCTCTGCCGATACCGCCATTGTTCAACACGACGATTTTCACCGACAATTTGTAGCGGCGCACCGTTTCCGTTTCCATTTCCATTTCCATGCCCAAGAAACCTATCGCCGAATCATCCGAAACTGTTCCAATATTCCACACGTAGTTCCACTATCCGTAACCGCGCTGCCGAATCGCGGGCAAGCGCAAATGCAAATTGACAGCCCCATCCCCCACTCGTATATTTCCTGAAGAACTTCACGACGACACACGCTTGCACCAAATCCGCGCCGCACGCTGTCCATAAAGGATATCCCGATGGCCAAATCAAAAAGCGCTAAACAGTCTGGCGGCGGTAGCGCCAAGAGCCTTTCCACTTACACTTATGAAATATATCACTCTCGCACTTGCCCTCCTGCCCTGCGCCGCCGCTCTCGCACAGCCCTACCCCGCCAAACCCATCCGCCTGATCGTGCCCTTCCCCGCCGGCGGCCCCACTGATGTCACGTCGCGCATCATCGGCCCGAAAGTTTCCGAGGCGCTGGGGCAAAACATCATCATTGAAAATCGCGGCGGCGCTTCCAGCATCATCGGTTCCGATCTCGTGGCCAAGGCGCCGCCCGATGGCTACACGCTGTTGATTGCCACGGTTACCAACACCATCAACGTCAGCCTGATTGCGAAAATTCCGTACGATATGGTGCGCGATTTCGAGCCGGTGGCGCAGCTTTTCATCACCACCAGCATCCTCACCGCGCACCCGTCGCTGCCGGTGAAATCGGTGAAGGAATTGATTGCACTGGCAAAAGCGCGCCCCGCGCAACTCACCTACGGCTCGGCGGGTAACGGCTCGCCGTCGCATCTGGCGGGCGAGTTATTAAAAACCATGACCGGCATCACGCTGCTGCACGTGCCGTATAAAGGCGGCGGACCGGCGGCTGTTGAACAAGTCGCGGGGCAAGTGCAACTGGCGTTCCTGAGCGCGCCCGCCGTGGTGCCGTTCATCAAAAACGGCAGGCTGCGCGCGCTGGCCGTAACCAACGCAAAACGCTCGATAATATTGCCCGATCTGCCCACCATCGCCGAAACCGGCCTGCCCGGCTATGAATCCGAAGGCTGGAGCGGCATCTTCGCGCCGGCGAAAACACCCGCGGCAATCGTGCAGCGGCTTTACAACGATTTCGCCACCGCGCTGCGCGACAACGATGTGCGCGCCAGACTCATCGCCGCCGGCACCGAACCCGCGTTGATGACCTCCGACGAGTTGGGCAAAAAAGTACGCGACGAAATCGCGCGCTGGAGCAAGGTGGTCAAGGCTTCGGGGATGAAGGTGGATTAGTGCATGCGGCTTATCATGACACTGTTAACTCGTAGCCCGGAAGAAGCGCAGCGTATTCCGGGAACGGTCGTTGCCTTCCTCAAGGCTCGCGGAAATCGCAATGGTTCCACCTGTAATTTGGCGGTGATTCACCCGCAACACGCTTCGATGCAACCCCGGAATACGCTGCGCTCCTTCCGGGCTACAGTTTCCGCGCTAGCGTTGTGCATGACGCCCTTCGCAATAGCGCAACACTATCCCGCTAAACCCATCCGCTGTGTCGTGCCCTACCCACCCGGCGGCCCCACCGACATCATCGGCCGCATCATCGCGCAAAAGCTTGCCGAGAGGCTGGGTCAGCCAGTCATCATCGACAATCGCGGCGGCGCGGCGGGCACCATCGGCTCGGAGCACGTCGCGCGCGCGCCTGCCGATGGCTACACGCTGCTGTGGGGCACGCCGGGCACGCACGGCATCGCACCGAGTATTTATCCGAAGCTCGGCTACGATCCGGTGAAGGATTTCGCGCACATCACGCTGATTGCGCTCGGCACTAACCTGATGGTGGTACATCCGTCCGTGCCCGCGCGCTCGGTGAAAGAATTCGTCGCGCTCGCCAAATCGCGTCCCGGCAAACTCAACTTCGGCTCGGCGGGCGGCGGTGCGACATCCCACATGGCGGCGGAAATGCTCAAGGTGATGGCCGGCATCGACATGCTGCACGTGCCGTTCAAGGGCGCGGCGCCGGCCATCGTCGCGCTGCTGGGCGGCGAGGTGGACATGGCAATTCTCGATTCACCGCCGCTGCTGCCGCAGATACGCTCCGGCAAGCTGCGCGTGCTGGCAGTGGCGAGCGAGCGCCGCTCGCGCGTGCTGCCCGACGTGCCCACCATCGCCGAATCCGGCATGCCCGGTTATCACGCCAGCAGTTGGCACGGCCTGTTCGCGCCTGCGGGCGCCCCGCGCGAGATCGTTGGGCAGCTGCACGCCGAGACTGCCAAAATTGTCAGATTGCCCGATGTCACCGAGCGGCTGTCGGCGCAAGGCGTGGAGCCGGTGGCGAATACGCCGGAGCAATTTACCGAGTTCATCAAGTCGGAAATCACGCGCTGGGCGCGCGTGGTCAAGGCATCGCGTGCCAAAATAGACTGAACAGGAATCCTCGCGTTGAAATCCGCCTCCTTTGATTATGTACGTGCCGCATCCGTTGCGGAAGCCTGCCTGTTGCTGCGTTCGCATGGCGACGATGCCAAGCTCATTGCCGGCGGGCAGAGCCTCGTGCCGATGATGGCAATGCGCCTAACGCGGCCCGTGCAGCTTGTTGATATTAATGAAATCGCCGCACTGAAATTTATCGCAATAGAGACGGATGCGGCGCGCACCGGCGCCTGCACCCGGCAATGCGCGGTCGAGCGTGATGCCGCGCTGGCGGACCGCGTGCCACTGCTGCGGCAAGCGCTGGCGTGGGTGGGCCACGTGCAAACCCGCAACCGCGGCACGCTGGGCGGCAGTCTGATGCACGCCGATCCGGCGGCGGAACTGCCGCTGGCGGCGCAAGTGCTCGGCGCAATCTTGATGCTGCGTTCGGCGGATGGCGTGCGTGCCGTGTCCGCCGCCGATTTTTTTGTGGCGCCATTGACCACGGCGGCGGCGGCGGACGAATGCCTTGAAGAAATCCACTGGCCCGTCTGGAAAACGCCGCGCACCGGATCAGCGTTCACCGAAACCAGCCGCCGTCATGGCGACTTTGCGATAGTTGCGGCGGCGGCGCAGGTGGCGCTGGATGCCGATGGGCGTTGTGTGCGTGCGAGCTTCGGCATTGGCGGCGGCGCTTCGATACCGCTGGCGTTTACGGACATTGCCGCGCGGCTGGTCGGCACGACGCTTGACGTGGAAACCATCAACGACGCCGCGCATGCCGCCGCCGCTGAAGCGGAATATTCCAGCGACCTGCACGCGGGCGCGGATTACCGGCGGCATCTGGCGCAAAAACTCGCCGCGCGCGCATTGCGTGCGGCACATGAGCAGGCGAAAATCCAATGAACATCATCACCGTCGTTCCCGCGCGGGCGGGGTTGGCTTGCGCCGTGTATCTTGCCTGCCATGAGCGGCTGAATAATCGTCATGAGTGAAACCCTGCATACCATTTCCGTCGAGGTAAACGGCGTCGTGCGACAAGGCAACGTGCCCGCGCGCCTCTCACTCGTGGACTGGCTGCGCGAAGAACTCCGGCTCACCGGCACCCACGTCGGCTGCGAGCACGGCATCTGCGGCGCGTGTTCGATCATGCTCGATGATGACCCGGTGCGCGCGTGCCTGATGTTCGCGGTGCAGGCCCACGGCCATAAAATCACCACGGTGGAAGGCTTGAGCAACGCCGACGGCACGTTAAGCGTGCTGCAAGACAGTTTTTGCCAGACGCACGGTTTGCAGTGCGGCTACTGCACGCCGGGCATGCTGATCGCGGCGCAGGGCTTGCTCAATATCAATCCGCATCCGTCCGAGGCGCAGATACGCGAGGCCATCGGCGGCAACCTGTGCCGCTGCACGGGCTATCAGCAGATTGTCGATGCGGTGCAGCTTGCCGCCGGACGGCTGCCGAAGTAAATCCAAGGCAATTAACCACGGATGAACACAGATGAACACGGATACCCCCAATACCGATGGTGAATTGCTATCTGTGTTCATCTGTGTTCATCTGTGGTTAAAACGCCCTTGCTCTTAACCTTGCGTCGCTCATGACCACCTTCCGCTACATCGGCAAACACCGCCGCACGCGCGAAGACCCGCGCTTTGTCACCGGTCGCGGCCGTTACGTCGCCGACATCGCATTGCCCGGTATGAAGCATGTGGCGATCGTTGCTTCGCCGCATGCCAGCGCGCGCATCACCGCCATCCGCACGGATGCGGCGCGCGCGGCGCCGGGCTTGCATTACGTGCTGACGGGCGAGGCGTTTCATGCCGCGACCGACGCGCTGATGAGCGGCATCGATGCGCCGCTGATGAAGCGTTACGCACTGGCGAAAGACGTGGTGCGCTATAGCGGCGAGTGGGTGGCGGCGGTGGTCGCCGACACGCGAGCGCTGGCTGAAGACGCGGCGGAACGGGTCGAAGTCGATTACGAAATATTGCCGCATGTCATCGACGCGGAACAGGCGGTCAAAGCCGATAGCCCGCGGGTACACGCCGCGCACGGCAGCAACATTCTGTTCCAGCGCCGCTTTGTATGGGGCGCGGTGGATGAAGCCTTTGCAAAAGCCGATCACCAAATTTCACTGCGCGCCACGTGGGGCCGCAGTTCCACCGTGCCCATCGAGACCTTCGGCGTCGCCGCGCAGTGGGATGCGGGCCAAAACGTATTGAACATCTGGGCCTCGATCCAGATGCCGAAGTTTCCCGATCAAACCGCGCGCGCGCTGCGCCTGCCGGGCAACGCGGTGCGGGTGCATTACGACGTGGATGTCGGCGGCAGCTATGGGGTCAAGCGTGGCTTGAAGCACACGGTGCTGGTCGGCTATCTCGCCCGCCGCCTCGGCATGCCGGTGCGCTTTATCGAAGACCGGCTGGAGAACATGCGCGGCGGCGATATGCAGGGGCCGGATCGCATTTTCGACATGCAGGCCGCGTTCGATAACGACGGCACGGTGCGCGCGCTGAAGATACGCGCGCTCGATGACGTCGGCGCCTACGCGGGCCGCGCGCCGCTGCAACTGGGCAAACCCATCACCGCGATCTGCGGGCCGTATCGCATCAATGCCGTTGAATACGAACCGATTTCGGTGATGACGAACAAGACGCCGCAAGAGGCCGTGCGCGGCTTCGGCCAGGCGCCCACCAATTTTGCGATCGAGCGCACGATGGACACCATCGCGCGCCACCTGGGCATGGATCGCATCGAATTACGACGTAAGAACCTGATTTTAAAGGAAGAATTTCCCTACCGCATCCCCAGCGGATCGAGCTACGACTCCGGCGATTACCACGCCGTGCTGGATAAGGCGCTGCACGCCATCGATTACCCGGCGTTGTTAAAGACGCGCGACGATGCGCGCAAAGCGGGTCGCCATGCCGGGATCGGCATTGCAACGTGTCTGGAGCCCAGTGGCGGCAATGCCGCGTTCGAGCCGCTGTTCAACGCGAAGAACGACACCACCACCTGGATGGAAGCATGCCTGGTGCGGGTGGATTTATCGGGCGCGATTACCGGTGTGATGAACACCTCGTCGTCGGGCCAGGGCCATGAAACGCTGGTGTCCACCGTGATCGGCGAAATTCTCGAACGCGATCCGGCGGGCATCCGCGTGGTGCGTGCCGATTCATTGACGGCGCTGCCGTCGAACAGCCCCGTCGGCAGCCGCATGGCGATCATGCTCGGCGGCGCGGCGGCGGGCGCGGCGCGCAAAATACGCGACACGCTGATCGCGATCGCCGCGCACAATCTGGGTTGCAGCCTTGAAGCCGCCGAGTATAAAGACGGCGACGTGTCGATGCGCGGTCATCCTGAAAAACGCCTGACGTGGGACGAACTCACCACCATCGCGCACCGCAAATATCATCTGATGCCGCCGGACGTAGAGCCCGGCCTGCAAGCCAAATTTGTGTGGCAGGTGCCTACCGGCGGCGGCCTGCCGAACGACGAAGGCGTCGTGCAGATTTACCCGTGTTACGCCTTCGAGGCGCATATCGTCTACGTCGAACTGGATCCCGACACGTTACGGCCCGAGATCAAAAAGTATGTCTGCGGCCACGATTGCGGCGTGATGATAAACCCCGACATCGTGCATGGCATGACCTTCGGCGGCATCGCCCACGGCATCGGCGCGGCGCTGTATGAAAAATTCGCCTACGACGCGGACGGCCAGTTGTTAAGCGGCAGCTTCATGGATTACCTGATTCCCGGCGCGCTGGAAATCCCGGCCATCAAAATCGTCGATCACTGCACGCCTTCGCCGCTCACCACGTTTGGGCAAAAGGGTTCGGGCGAGGCGGGTTATCTGGGCGCGCCCGCAGCCGTCGCCAACGCCGTTAACGATGCGCTGGCGCCGCTGGACGTGAGCATTGAAACATTGCCGATGACGCAGGATGCGCTTTGGCATACGATGCAAACCGCGCCAGGAAAAAAAACCTAAACTCATCATTCCGTTGCTCCAGCGCAGCGGGATAAGCAGGCAAGCCGCGAAGCGGCTGCTCGCAAAGCGGGAAAACGGGATTACGCCAAAGGAGAACGATAGCCATGAATAAACTCGCAGCAACCCTGACCTTTCTGGCGTGCATGCACGCGGCGCCCGCGGCCCAGGCGCAATCCACCGACCCCGCGTTAGGCTGGCCCAACAAAACCCTGCGCGTGGTGGTGCCGTTCACGCCCGGCAGCGCCACCGATACCGTCGCGCGCATCGTCACCGAGCGCCTGGGCACGCAACTCGGGCACACCATCGTGGTGGAAAACCGCCCCGGCGCGGGCGGCACCATCGGTGTTGGCGTGGCCGCGAAGGCCAACCCCGATGGCTACACCCTGCTGGTGCATTCATCCTCGTACACCGTCACGCCCACCACTTATCCGAATACGCCGTACGACACGGTGCGTGATCTTGCCGGCATCACGCCGCTGGCCAATCTGCCGAATGTGCTGGTGATCGCTCCGTCCAAGGGCATCCGTTCCGTCAAGGAGCTGATCGCATCGGCCAAAGCCAAGCCGGGTTCGTTGACCTATGCCTCGGCCGGCGCGGGCAGCGCCACGCAATTAAACGCGGAGCGCTTTCGCATGGGCGCGGGACTCGAAGGCACGCATGTGCCCTTCAAAGGCACGCCCGAAGCGCTGACCGATGTGATTACCGGGCGCATCGACATTTATTTCTGCCCGGTCATTTCAGTCCTGCAATTCATCAAGGACAACCGCCTGCTGGGACTGGCGGTGGGCAGCACTAAACGCTCCTCGGCGCTGCCTGATCTGCAAACCACGCTCGAAGCCGGTGTGCCGAATTCGGATTACAACTTCTGGGTCGGCATGGCGGTGCCGTCCAAAACGCCTGGCGGCATCATCGCCAAGCTCCATCAAAACACCTTGAAAACACTACAAGCGGCGGATATCACCGAACGCATGGCAAAACTCGGCGGCGAACAAATGCTCATGACGCCACGCGAGTTCGACGCCCATATCAAAAACGAAATCGGCATCAATGCCGCGCTGGTGAAGGCGGCGAAAATCAACGTCAATTGAGATGAAAACCGCTATTCAACAACGTGCTGTGCGCAGGATGGGTGAAACCCATCACAAACACATGCAACGAGTGCCGTTGTGCCGTGATGGGTTTCACCCATCCTGCGTACACATCATCATCGCCGCCGCGATTTTGTTGGCGGCAATGCCATTGGCCGCGCAACCCTACCCAGCCAAACCCATCCGCATGGTGCTGCCGTTTCCGCCGGGCGGGGGCACCGACGCGGTGGCGCGGGCGCTGTTTCCGCGCATGAGCCTCGCGCTCGGCCAACCGATCGTGATTGACAATCGCGCGGGTGCGGGCGGCATACTCGCGGCGGACATCGTTGCCAAATCCGCGCCCGACGGCCACACGATTTTGATGGGTTCCTCCACCGGCGTCACCGCCACGCCCAGCTTGTACAAACTGCCGTACGATTCGATGAGGGATTTTGCGCCGATTACGCTGTTTGCCACGGCGGCCTTCATGCTGGCGGTGCATCCGCAGGTCGCAGCGCAATCCGTGAGTCAACTGGTGGCGCTCGCCAAGGCAAAACCCGGCAGCCTCAACTATGCGTCCGGCGGCATCGGCAGTCCGCTGCATTTGTCCGCAGAGCTGCTCAAAAGCCGTGCCGGCATCAACCTCGTGCATATCGCATACAAGGGTGGCGCGCCCGCGGCCATGGCGGTGCTGGCGGGCGAAGCGCAGTTGATCTTCGGCAGCTTCGCCGCCACGCTGCCGCAAGTGCGCGCGGGCCGCTTGCGCGCGCTCGCCGTCACCGGCCCGGCGCGCGCGCCCCTGATGCCGGATCTGCCGACGATGATCGAATCTGGATTCGCCGGATTTAACGTGCAGGCATGGAACAGTCTGGAAGCGCCCGCCGGCACACCTGGCGCCATTATTCAGCGCCTCCACGACGAAACATCGAAAGCCATCAAAAACCCGGAAGTTGTTGATTTAATGAATAAAGTTGGCTATGTTCCCGCTGACACCACGCCCGCTCAATACGCGCAACTCAAGCGCACTGAAACCGCGATGTGGGCAAAAGTCATCAAGGAAGCGAATATCCGTGGCGAATAAAATGACTGGAACGACACATGGCCCATGCGAACGATGAAGATCAGCGGCTCGAAAAAATCGAAATCAAACTCAGTTTGTCGGAAGACCTGCTGGAATCGTTAAGTGACACGGTTTACCGGCAGCAACGACAGATCGATCAACTGCAACGCGAAATCATTTCGCTGCGTGAGCAGGTGCAGGCCGCACTGCCGAAGGAAGCGCGCGATTTGCAGGATGAAATTCCGCCGCATTATTAGCGCGAACGCGATCTCCACAACGCTTGAATTTTCAATAATGGCCGCTTGGAATAGTGATATGGACATAACCGTTACCGAGTTCAAGCATCACTGCCTGGAAATCATCCGCCAGGTGGAAAAGACCGGCCAGCCGGTCGCCATCACGCGCCGTGGGAACAGGTGCGCGCGCTTGGCGGGCGCCTGCTTGCGAAGCCGGGCGAATCAGTGCTGCGCGATGAGGATTTCAAGGCGCTTCGTTGAGTGTTGTACTCGACACCCACATCTGGGTGTGGTGGCTCACGCCGCATTCGCCGCTGTCGCGCGCCGAGCGAGATGCACTTGATGCCGCCATCCGCCGTTCCCGCGCCGTAAAAATCTGCGCATGCTGAACCCCGCGTCGCTAAATTGCCGCCGCGCCGTCGCGTGCCGCGCATTATTGATAGCAATGTTGATTCCGTTGTTGATCGCGCTGCTCGCCACGCCCGCCGTCGCGCAAGCGCCTTCGACAGGCGCGGCATCGATTTTCCCCGCCAAAGCCATCCGCATCATCGCGCCCTTTCCGCCCGCCAGCGTGGCCGACGTGCTGGCGCGCCCCATCGCGCAGAAGATGACTGAAACATGGGGGCAGCCGGTGATCGTCGATAACCGCACGGGTGCGGCCGGCAGCGTGGGTTCGGAGCTGGTGGCGAAGGCGCCGGCGGACGGCTACACGCTGCTGCTCGGCACCATCGGCACCAATGCCATCAACGCCGTGCTCTACGCCAGGATGCCGTACAACGCCCGCACCGATTTCGCGCCCATCACGCTGGTGGCGAACGCACCGCTCTTTTTGGTGATGCACCCGTCGGTGCCGGTCAAAACGGTGAAGGAAGTGGTCGCACTCGCCAAGGCGAAACCCGGTCAGTTGAATTACGGTTCGGCGGGCATGGGCACCTCGCCGCATCTCGCCGGCGAATTGTTCCAGCATCTCGCCGGCGTGAAAATGACGCTGGTGACATACAAGGGCAGCCCGCAATCCGCGATTGATCTGGTGGCCGGACGGCTCGACCTGATTTTCGCCAACGGGTCGGCGGTGCTGCCGCTCATTCGAACGGGGAGGCTGCGGCTGATCGCGACCAGCGGTGCAAAGCGCGAACCGGCGTTGCCCGACGTGCCCGCCATCGGCGAGACCGTGGCGGGCTTCGAACTCATGCCGTGGTGGGGATTGTTCGCGCCCGCCGGCACGCCGCGCGATATCGTGGCAAAACTCCACGGCGAAACAGTGCGTATTCTCGCGCTGCCCGACATCAAGGCGCAATACGCCAATCTCGGCCTTACCGCCCGCTCCAATACGCCGGAGCAGCTCAACGCGTACGTACACGAGGAAATCGCGCGCTGGGCGAAAATCGTCAAGGCCACCGGCACACGCGCGGATTGACGGCGGACGCGCTTCGCTCACCGCGCGCGGCGGCGTTACAATCACACGCGCGGTTGTATTTTCTCCACCACTTTCCCGAAGGAAAACCCATGTCCAGTCTATTGGAGAAATCGCCCCTCGGCGTATTTCAGGCGCATCTGACCAAAGGCGAGCTCGCCTATCAAGTCTGCCTTGATGACAACAAAGCGTTCTTTTATCCGCGCGCTTTTGCGCCCGTCACCGGCAGCGGGAATATCGAGTGGCGCGTGTCCACGGGCCTCGGCACGGTCTACACCACCACCGTGGTTCACTACAAAGGCGAGCTGCCGCTGAACGTGGCGATGATTGATCTCGACGAAGGCTTTCGCATGATGAGCCGCGTGGAGGATATCGACCCGATGCAGGTGAAGATCGGCATGCGCGTGAAGTTCCGCGTGTTTCCGGGCACGGACAAGGCCGCCGCCTATCCGGTGTTCACGCCGCTGGAGAACACAAAATGAGCGGACAAATAAACGAACAAATAAACGGACTTCAGCGCGGCAGTGTCGCGGTAGTCGGCGCGGCGGAATCCGATCTGGGCCAGATGGCGCAGGGCACGCACCCGATGGACCTGATGGCGCAGGCGACCCTGCGCGCACTCGACGACTGCGGCCTGACGCTCAAGGATGTCGATGGCTTGTTCGTCGGCGCCACGCAGGTACGCATGGGGCCGATGGCGTTTGCCGAGTATCTGCGTATCAAGCCGAAATATTTCGACGGCACCGTCATCGGCGGCTCGTCGTTCATGACGCACGTGGCGCACGCGCAGGCCGCGCTGCAACTGGGTCTGTGCAGCGTGGCGGTAATCGCCTACGGCAGCACGCAGCGCTCGGTGTCGCGCGCGGCGGCCAGCCCGCGTGAATTCAATCCATACGAATCGCCCTATCGCCCGTTCATGCCGAGCACGGCTTACGCGATGGCTGCGATGCGCCACATGCATCAATACGGCACCACGCGCGAACAGCTCTCTGAAGTCGCCGTATCCGCACGCAAATGGGCGCTGCTGAACCCCAAGGCGTGGGAAAAAGAGCCGCTAACGATAGAACAAGTACTCAACGCGCGCATGGTGAGTTACCCGTTGACGGTGCGCGATTGCTGTCTGGTGCTCGACGGCGGCGGCGCCATTGTGATGGTGCGCGCCGATCGCGCCAAGTCGCTGAAAAAGAAACCGGTGTATGTGCTGGGTACCGGCGAATCGCTGTCGCATGCGAATATTTCCAGCATGCCGGATTTCACCGTCACTGCCGCCAAGGAATCCGGCGCGCAGGCCTATGCCGCGGCAAAGTTAAAGCCCGCCGACATGCAGATGCTGTCGCTCTACGACGCATTTACCATCACGCCGATTTTGTTTCTGGAAGACCTGGGCTTCTGCCCCAAAGGCGAAGGCGGACGCTTCGTGCAAGGCGGCGCCATCGCTCCCGGCGGTAAACTGGCGGTGAACACCAGCGGCGGCGGCTTGTCGTATTGCCATCCCGGCATGTATGGCCTGCTGGTGATGATCGAGGCGATCCGTCAGGTGCGCGGCGAATGCGGGCAGCGGCAGGTCAAAGGCTGCGACGTCGCTTTGGCGCACGGCAATGGCGGCGTATTGTCCAGCGAATGCACGGTGATTTTCGGCTCCGAGGCCACGCTGTAGGCGCCGTGCGCACGTGCGCCTGCGGGGTCGCATCCCCGATAACTTCATTCGGGGCCCCTGCTCCTCCCTCCGGCGCACACGGCAATGGCGGCGTATTGTCCAGCGAATGCACGGTGATTTTCGGCTCCGAGGCGACGTTGTAAGGATATGGCGTCCACCCCGACCAATGCACAAGTCCGTGGCCACCGGGAATCTTTCCCGGTGGCCGCAGTCTGAGTCTGAACCAACAGGAGGACGTATGGAAAGACGCGGATTCATTCAGGGTATAGCGGCACTCGCCGCCTTCGGATCGTTGCAGGCGCGTCACGCCGTCGCGCAGTCCCTCGACAAAAAAGCCGTCGAAGACATGCAAAAAAACTGGAAGCAGTTGCTCGCCGCCGGCACGCCTGAAATCACGGCAACGCCGCCACTCAAACTGAGCAAGGACGAGTGGCGCAAGCGCCTGTCGCCGGCGGCCTATGACGTGCTGCGCGACGACGGCACCGAACGCGCAGGCAGCAGCCCGTTCAACGCTGAAAAACGCCCCGGTGTGTTTGTGTGCGCGGGTTGCGATCTGCCGGTATTCACCTCGGCGATGAAATACGAATCGGGCACTGGCTGGCCGAGTTTTTTTACCACCATCCCCGGCGCATTCGCGAAAAAAACCGATTACAAACTGATACTGCCGCGCACCGAGTATCACTGCGTGAAATGCGGCGGGCACCACGGCCACGTGTTCGAAGACGGCCCGCAGCCCACGCGCGAGCGCTGGTGCAACAATGGCATGGCGTTGAAGTTCATACCCAAGGCCAAAGCCTGATTTTTCCCGGCTCGCTGAAAACGGCAACCCTCTTTCGACGGTTGCCGTTTTTTATTGGTAATATGGGTCATGGCCGCACCACTGATACGCCTCGCTCAGGACGCCGATGCGCATTGCATCGCGGTGATGTCGCGCTGCCTGATTGAAGTCGGCCTGCGCGGCTGGAGCTGGGACCCCAGCCGCGTCAAGCGCGTGCTGCGGCATCGCGAATGCTGCGTTGTCGTCGCGCAAGTCGACGGGCGGGTCGAGGGCTTCGCCATTGCGGCGTTCGGCGACACGCGCCTGCATCTGAGCCTGCTGGCGGTCAACGCCCTGCGTCAGCGCGGCGGCATCGGGCGCGCGCTGGTGGAATGGCTGGAGCAATCCGCGCTGACCGCGGGCATCACCGAAGTGCATCTTGAACTGCGCGCCAACAACGCAGCCGCGAGGTTTTTTTACGAGGCGCTGGGCTACAAATTTGTGCGCGCGGCGCCGGGCTATTACAGCGGCGTCGAAACCGCGCACAGAATGCACAAACACATCGGCGTCGTCACGACGTTACGGCAGGCTTTGCCACGCCATAAATAATTGTTTAAAAACAAATACTTACAGTGACTATAACCATAGACATCGGCGTGAGTTTCAACTTGAGCGGCCTCACACGCTGAACCCGGCGTGGACGCATTCCGGCCTTTCACCGTAGCTCACGCTTGCGCGCTGCTGTGCATCGCCGCAGTCATCACGCTGGCAGTGGCGGCGGGACGCAGACTGCCGAATCAACCCGCCCCGAATACCTTTGAACGCACCCTCGCGTTTATCAATATCGCCGTGTGGATAGCCGCGCACGGCTGGTGGCAACTGCCCGAACGCTTTGATCCGGTGACCACGCTGCCATTGCAGATGTGTCACCTCACCTCGCTGATCGCCTCCGCCGTGTTGCTCACGCGCAACGATACGCTGCGGGCGATTCTCTACTTTTGGGCGTTTGCACTATGCACACAGGCGTTGATCACGCCCAGCCTGATCGATCCGCCCACGTCGCTGGTGTTCTGGTCGTTCTGGTTTCTGCACGGTTTTGTGATGATGACCGCGATATACGACATCGCGGTCAATGGGTTTCGGCCCGGGTGGCGCGACTATCGCACCGCGTGCATCGCCGCCGCGGCCTACGTCGCGCTGGTGCTGCCGATCAATCTTGCGCTCGGCGCCAACTACGGCTTTGTCGGAATATCCAAGCCGCTAAACCCCAGCATCGTCGATCTGCTGGGGCCGTGGCCAGATCGGCTGCTGATCATCGTGCCGCTGGCGGCGCTGGCGATGCTGCTGGCGCTGTTGCCGTGGCTGGCGGCGCGGGCGCTTGGGCAACAGGGGCGCGCTTCGCCGCCATCGCAGCCCTGATACGCGGCAGTGCGGCGCGCGTCGCTTCCGCCGCCGCCGCGATGACGCGCGCGCGATAGCCGCCGGAGGTGCCGGCGTAATAGCCGATATCGGGGTGAATCAGCACGTCGGCGAATTTTGTTTCGGCGTCGATGCGCACCCGCCGTTCGCGATCGGTGCGCAGCCAATCGTCGGGCGCGTCGCGTGGCGTATTCTCCAGGTGCGCGGAGATATCGACCGCGATCACCACCAACGCACCCAGCGTGCGCGCCGCGCGCACGGGCACCGGGCTCGCCACGTCGCCATCGACATAGCTGATATCCGCGATACGCACCGCGTAAAAACGCCCCGGCACCGCGCTGGATGCGCGCACCGCCGCACCGGTATCGCCGCTGTTGAATATTTGCATCATCTTGTCGTGCTGCCGCGTGGCGACGACCGCAAAGCGCGTGCCGAGCGACTCCAGTGGCCGCTGCCGCACGCGGGTATTTACAAAATCCTGCAACTTCTGCCCGCGCACCTGCCCCCAATACAACCACGACAGATCGCGCAGTTCCGACAGATCGAGCGTCAACGCCAGTTGTTCGACCTCGGCGGCGGACA
Source organism: Betaproteobacteria bacterium (assembly GCA_031427895.1). Taxonomy (GTDB): domain Bacteria; phylum Pseudomonadota; class Gammaproteobacteria; order Burkholderiales; family SG8-41; genus UBA5216. The sequence goes on along the minus strand of JANPOH010000556.1, from coordinate 1,350 downwards.
AGCCGCTTGCGTACAGCGCGCCGATGATAGAACCGATGCTCACGCCCACGATCAAATCGGGCTTGATGCCTTCGGACTCCAGTACGCGCAACACGCCCGCATGCGCGAAGCCGCGACGCCCACCGCTGCCCAGCACCAGCGCCACCTGCGGTCGGCTGTCGTTCACGTGCGCCGCAACAAAGCGCGGAGGATTGCGCCCGTCGTATTCGTATTCCGCGGCGGCGGTGATATTACCCGCCAGCAGGAACATCAAACCAAGGACGGGATTTTTGAGCACGCGCCCGCGCTACTCGATTTTGATGCCGGCGGATTTGACGATGCGCGCGTACTTCGCCAGCTCCGCGCGGATATGCGCATCGTACTGCTGCGGCGTGCTGCCCACGGCTTCGAGGCCCTGCGCGGCGAGGCGGTCTTTCACCTCCGCACTTTGCACTATGCGCTGGCTTTCCTGGCTCAAGCGATTGACGATCTCCGCCGGTGTGCGCGCGGGCGCGAGCAGGCCGAACGCGGTGCTGGCTTCAAAGCCCGGCAAGCCGGATTCGGCGATGGTCGGTGCGCCGGATATCAGCGCCGAGCGTTGCTGCGTGCCCACGCCCATCAGCCGCAGTCTGCCCGTACGCACATGCGGCTGCACCACCGGCAGGTTGTCGAACAGCACTTGCAGTTGCCCCGCCAGCGTGTCGGTCAGCGCAAGGCTGCTGCCTTTGTACGGCACATGCACGAGGTCGATTTTCGCCAGCACTTTCAGATACTCGGTAGACAAATGCGCCACAGAGCCGTTGCCCGAGGTGCCGTAATTCAGCCGCCCCGGCTGTGTGCGCGCAAAGGCGATAAAGTCCTTTAGATTTTTCACCGGCAGCGACGGATGCACCGTCAATACGAACGGGCTGATGGTCGCCAGCGACACCGGCGCAAAATCGCGCAGCGAGTCATAAGGCATTTTCGCGTTCATATTCGGATTAATGGTGAGCGGCCCGGGGCTGCCCATCATCAGCGTGTAGCCGTCGGGCGCGGATTTCGCCACCACCTCGGCGCCGATCACGCCGCCTGCACCGCCGCGATTTTCAACCACGAAGGTGTGGCCCAGCGATTCGGTCAGGCGCTGCGCCAGGGTGCGCGCGACAAGATCGGTGCCGCCGCCTGCTGCGAACGGCACGATGAGGCGCACCGGTTTGACCGGATACGTTTGCGCTTGCACCACGGAAAAGGCTGCGCTCAATACCACGGCCACACACAATACTTTCATGACTACTACTCCGGTCACATTCCGCATTTCATCAACGCGCCGTTAAAACACCATTTAACCGCGGAACACACTGAACACGCGGAAGTCATTTTGAATTTTCCGTG
>JANPOH010000555.1:0-5444 GCA_031427895.1 Betaproteobacteria bacterium | reverse complement strand
GAAGGCCCGCGACGTTGCCGGTCTTGACCACAGCACTATCCGTGGCCTCAACCCGACCAACGTGTGGAATGCGGTCCATGAGCACCAACTACTACTTGCCAGTTTGTGCTGGCGCTCCCTGACCCCAATTTTCCTGTACGTGCCGTCAAACAACAGGGCATCCATTGGTAACCATATTCAGCATTCCAGCGCATGCCTAAACTACCGCGCACCTCGGGCGCGGCGATTGTCAAGGCACTTGAGCGTCTGCCTGTCTAACAAAATACTGGCGTTCTGGCGATGCGTTGCTGGGAAGACGGAAGCGGCGGATAATTGACTTTCCTCAGCAATCCGCGCAGCAACTCAAAACTCAAGGATAATCGTCATGGAACAAATCGTGAACCTGCACATCGAGAAGTTGCCGGAGGGCGTCTACCTCGCTACGAGCAACGATGTGCCGGGGCTGGTCGCCCAAGGGCGCACGATTCAGGAAACGCTCGAAATTGCACGTGATGTAGCGAAGAAGCTCTTGGAAGCCCAAGCCGAGCGCGCGGGAACTAAGCGCCTCGTCAAGGTCAGACTCGCGCCCGTTAAGCAGCGTTTCGACTATCCGCTGATCGTCAGCACTTAGCTCAGGCGCAAACAAAAAGAGGGGATATCCGGTGGGAAGGCTCGCCGGCCACAAATATCGGCAGATCGTGAAGCGGTTAAAGGAGCTCGGTTTTCAATTCGACCGCCAAGCTCGCGGTTCCCACGAGATCTGGTTCAACCCTACAACTAACCGCTCGACCACTATTCCCAATCACCCCGGCGATATGCCAGAGGGCACGCTTCGGGCAATTCTTAAGCAGGCCGGCATCAGTTCAGAAGACTTCGTGCAGAGGTAATGATCTTCGATATCTTCTTGCGGTTATAGTGCAGGCCGATGTCGTGCGTTATATCGTGGTCGCGGTAGGGGCGACGATTACTCGCCGCCCCCCGCACAGATCCGTACTGGCAGAATTGCTGCATACGGCTCCTGCCTCAGATAGTGACGCGATTTCTTCTCGTGCCGATAAGGCTTGGCGCGTTCGCGTATGCCTTCGAGTCCCTTCGACGCACTTACCCGGCTCTGTGTCCGGCATGCGGGCTTCCCTCCGGCCTTCCCCGCGGCTATCCCCCTTCCCTCCATCACCTCCGCCGGGCGGCACCCGTTGTTCGGCGAGTTCTTCGGTACTATGGGGGTATCCGACTTCTCATCGGCGTGGATGGCGGGATTACGGTTTCCCCTGTCAACGCTTCGCCTCTCACCTCGCGATGAAATGCGCATGACTCGGGGCCAAGGTGATGCGCCATTTCTTCCTCGTATTGGACTTGCGCCAACTACTACTTGCCAGTTTGTGCTGGCGCTCCCTGACGCTTACAACGTCGAAATCACGGACTACCACTGAAAGCAGTATTTCGAGAGAGGAAAGAAAGCGATGACGAACAAAATGCGGCCGATCCATCCCGGCGAGATTCTCAAGGATGAGCTTGCGGCGCTGCAATTATCGGCAAACACCTTTGCCAAGACGCTTGGCGTGCCGGCCAACCGGATCACCGGGATATTGAATGGACAGCGGACTGTCACCGCGGACACTGCCTTGCGGCTCGCACGCTTTTTCGGGACGACGCCCGAGTTCTGGATGAGCTTGCAGGCGAGCTACGATGTCAAGAGAGCACGCCAGGCAGTTGGCAAAGAGATTGAGCGTGCGATAAAACCAAGCGCCGTCAAGCTCGCAGCCTGACTTCCCAGCGCGACCTGATGTTGGCTGGCGGCCTGCCGCAGAACGTGAACGTCGCGATACGCGGCGAAGTGATGCGCCTGTTTGTCGAAAACCACCGCGTGAAGTTCGCGGCGTCGCGCGACAACACCCGGCATGCAAACATGGGCGCCCGCCATGGCGGTAGTTCAGCCCAGCGCAATCCACACCCCGGTGGCGCGGGGACGGGAGCGCCGCCTATTCCTTCAATACCCGCCAATACCCGCGATGGACGAAAAAAACCCGGCGCAAGCCGAAGCCCGCGCCGGGTATTGAGGTTAAAGCCGCGTCTGCTTGCTTACACCACGATCTGGTTGTTGGTCGGCAACAGGCTCAACAGCGCACCGGCGTCGGACGTTGCGTCGCCACGCCACGGTGGAGGTTCGCCGTGCTCACCCCTACGCACTACGCGCTTCGGCGCAACGGGGACCATGCCTTTCGTGAATCCAGAAAATTTGTGTTAAAACAAATAGTTATTCGTTATTTCGAGTCTTGCCCCTACGGCATTCGACGGAAGATGCTTAGTATCGAATATGGTACCGTCCCTCCACGAGCGAACGTGCCAAAGCACTCGATTCCATGCGCAACAATCCGCGCGGGCTGGCGCATCGACGACTTGCTGGTTGTCTCCAAACAATTCGGCATCGAATGCCGGAGCAGCGGCGGCAGCCATTACGTGTTCAGTTTCCGGAATGTTGCAAATGATGTCACCGTGCCTGCGCGTCGCCCCATTAAACCCGTCAGTTTTTGTTGCTGGTGGATGCCGTGAAGGAGTTAAAGAAATGACCACCGCAACCGTCAAAAAAATTAAAGCTGTTACACCGCCTTTCCCCTTTGAGGCTTATTCTCACATCATCAGCCAACTTTCCAATGAAGACGGCGGCGGATTCCTGATTACCTTTCCTGACCTTCCCGGCTGCATGTCGGATGGAGCGACTGAAGCCGAGGCTGTCGCCAACGGCAAGGATGCGTTCAAGGCATGGGTGGCTGCGCGCGCCGATGCCGGCAAGGAAATCCCAGAACCGTTTTTTCATCCCGACACAGTGCCGGAAATGTCCGGCAAATTTGTTACGCGCCTGCCAAAATCCGTTCACGCCAAATTGGCGCAGCGGGCCAGGGCCGAAGGCGTCAGCCTGAACACGCTGGTACTCGCATTGGTGGCAGAGGGTCTTGGCCGCCGCGCCGCATGATTTCTCTACGCCGGGGCGGCGCACGCTGACGGTGTTCAGCAGGCCGATACAACCATCGCAGTTGCGTTTACCAGCCCTTCGGCGCAACGGGGACAGCGCCTTACGTGAATCCGGAAAATGTGATTTAAAACAAATGGTTATGTGTTAAATCGTGTCTGACCCTATTTTATCGCATGACTCGGGGCCAAGGTGATTCGCCATTTCTTCCTCGTATTGGACTTGCACCAACTACTACTTGCCAGTTTGTGCTGGCGCTCTCTGACCCCAATTTTACAATTTTATGTCAACATGGCCATCAACCGTCCAATAGCGTCGTCGATAACCTCCTGCGGCACGCGCTCCACCCTTTTTGCCTGACGCGCATTCAAGTCGAGCATCCGAATTTTGTTAACCAAGGCGACCCCCTGAGTCTTGCAGCCCGTACCGGTCAGCGATACAGCGAAACCCGCGTAGCGAGCATAGTCACCGCCCTGCGTGATCGGCGCCACCAACACGTCGCCCAACCGATTGAAGTCCTTGGTTGTCAGCACGAGTGCCGGGCGTGACTCGCCGCGCATCTCATGCCCAACCACCGGATCAAGGCTCACTCGCACGATGTCGCCACGATCAAATACCGCCATTACCAGACCTCTTGGCCAACCGGCCGCGCGGCGTCCCACAGTGCCAAATCAGCCGGGGGCGCGGCCTTCAGGTCGCACTGCGCCAGCAGATTGGCGAGCGAGAATTTGCGCTTCGGCGACAGCGTGATAGTGCGGTCAACTGTCGTCTGCAAAGTCATCGACTGGCCGGCCTTGATGCCCAAGTCCTTCAGCACAGCCGGGGGCAATACCACCACCGTGCTGTTGCCATACTTCCGTAGCGCGACTTCCATGGTTGCACCTTACCTATTTAACATCGCTGAACACAGCGTATCGAATGCAGTCACCGTTGTCAAGCATTGTTGAACGCCCATCAGCGCGGATACGCGCAAAGTCGGTGCGCGCCGGGTGTTGAGGTTAAAACCGCGGCGGCTTGTTTACACCACGATCTGGTTATTGGTCCGCAACAGGTTCAACAGCGCGCCGGCGTAGATGACGGGATTACGGTTTCCCTTCTCCGCCCCGCCCACCGATGTTCCGTCGGGCGCCGATGAGACCTCCCAGCTCCTGTTCAGGTAGCTTCCCGGCATGCTCAGGGTCGGAGGCGGCGCAGGACTGATTCATGGCTTGCGATTGTCGTCATGTCTCATGTGGCTTTCCGCTTGTCAGAACAGCGTCAGCGTCCCGGAATTATGATTGCGTGGCTTGATGGCTGGCCTGCCGGTTTCCCCTGTCAACGCTTCGCATCCCACCTCGCGATGAGATTACGCATGACTCGGGGCCAAGGTGATTCGCCATTCCTTCCTCGTATTGGACTTGCACCAACTACTACTTGCCAGTTTGTGCTGGCGCTCTCTGACCCCAATTTTTTCATGATGTAAGGTTTGGTTTTTTATGCCGCGCGAAGTTCCTCCGGCTGCCTAATCAGACTTTCTGCTGGAATATCCAGGCCACGGTGCAACTTCCAGATCATCTTCAGGGTCAACGGACGTTTATGGTTAAGGATTTCGTACACTCGATTCAGGCGGCCGATCATCGGTACCAAATCCTTGGGGGTTATGCCCTTCTGGTCCATCTGAAATTTGATAGCTTCCACAGGATCAGGGAGTTCCAGCGGGAAGTGCTTCCTTTCATAGGCTTCAATCAGTGTGACCAGAACGTCAAGGCGTTCGCCATCGGCGGTATTCGTCTTAGCGCCCATCAGGGATTCGACCTCTTTCAGGGTCGCACGATAGTCTGCCTTGGTCTTGATCGGTTTAATATCCATCGCTGTCAACCCCTTCCTTCAAATAGTCTGAGCGTCAATCTCATCATATTGGGCGTGCGTGCCGATGAATCGTACGTACACAACACGGTACGGATAGTTAATCCACACCACCAGCCGGTATTTGTTGCCGGCAATATTGAAAACCACACGCCCATCGCGAAGAATGCTGGCGCTGCGGAAAGTCGCCTTCACCTCAACTGGCGAGGCCCAGTCCGCCTTAAGCGCTTGGCGATACCAAGCCAGCCCCGGCTCCTTGGCATCCCGATATGCGCGGTTATTTTCCCAGAACGCCTTGAGGGTCGAGAGCGCAATAATTCGCATACCCACAGAATAGTCCCACACCGGGACTATTGCAAGAGCTAAACTGACCCTTTATTTACTTACAGGCTTCCGCTTCAGACGACGATCTGGTGGTTGCCGAGCCGCCGACTCAATAGCGCGTCGCCGCATGCGCGTCAGATGATGAGGGCGCCGGGGAAATTCCAGCCACAGCGGACGGGTCATGAATGAATTTAAGCATCGCTTGATGCAATGTCAAGAACTGACCCTTTGCCTTCGCGCACCGTGCTCACCGGGATCCGCCTTGGTTTACGTCAGCCGCACTTCCAGTCTCTTACCTAGCGCCGCGGCGTATTTGCGCAAAGTGTTG
>JANPOH010000554.1:0-7280 GCA_031427895.1 Betaproteobacteria bacterium | reverse complement strand
GTCGGCAATATCGAATGCGGTGTTTCAGTTGACGGGAGTGCGCCTGCGTCAGCAGCCGATGCTGGCCGCGCGGGTGAAAACCGCGTTGCTGCACGGCGAAGACCGGTTTGCATAAAAAGTCTCTGCTGTCCAAAATAGCTGAAGCCAGTTCAACCAGCGCATCCGCCTGTTTGACACCGGCAAAATGCCCTGCATCATCGCGGTGGACGAGGCGGCGGCAAGGAAGCTGATCGATTATTTGCGGCGCTTGCCGGCGAGTGAGGATAGGCTGCCGGCCTGTTAAAAAATAATTAAATAAAAACAACATGTTATGGTGGTTTGGCAATTTCAGGACTGCGGTGAGTTGACTGTTATGAGGCCTCAAACCCGTCGTTCGGCGGCGCCTTGTGACGTGGTGCTGCTGGTGGATATCGAGACCGGTGCGCGCGATGCAAGCGGTCGCTTTGTGCCCGACCGCGGCAGCGTGGAAGCGCAAGTGCTGCACGCGCTCAACGCGCGGCATCGCCGCGTGCGCGTGGCCCCGTTTGATCCGGTTGCCGGAACGACGACCGGCGAATTGCGCGCGTTGCGGCCTCGCATGGTGTTTAACCTCACCGAGTGGATCGACGGCGACCGCGGTCGCGACCATGAAATCACGCATTGGCTGGATACCCTGCGCCTGCCTTACACCGGCAGCGGCGCGGATGGACTGAAGCTCGCACGCGACAAAGTGCGTGCGAAGCAGCGGGTTGCCGCATTGGGCATCGCAGTGCCCCGCCAATACCACATCCGCGGCGATACCAAGGTGGGAGCGCTGCCGTATCCGCTGTTCGTCAAGCTGCGTGCCGGCGACGGCTCGGACGCGATCGGCGCCGCCGCGCTGGTACGCAATGCCACGCAGTTGCGCGAACGCCTGCGCGTGACCAGGGCGCTTAACCGCGGCCCGGCGTTGTGCGAGGAATACGTCGAGGGGCGCGACCTTTTTGTCGCACTGCTCGGCAACACGCCGGCGGTGCTGCATCCGCTGGAACTGGTGGTGGGCCGACCGGGGCGCGGCGCGCCGCGCTTTGCCACCGGGCGCTTAAAACACGACGACGCCTACAAGCGCCGCTGGAAGGTGAGCTATCGCAAGGCGCGGCTGCTCGACCATGTATTACGCGAGATCAACGATGCCAGCCGGCGCATTTTTCACGCGCTCAAGCTGCGCGACTATGCGCGCATTGATTACCGCCTGACGCCGGATAACCGGCTGGTGTTTATCGAGGCGAACCCGAATCCCGATCTGGGGCGGCATACCTTCGGGCGCGAGCGTTGTTTTGTGGATGTACCCTATGCGGATTTGATCCAGCGCATCGTGGATGCGGCGCGCGAGCGGCTTTGAAAGGCGCCGCCGGGGATTACTTCGATGGCGGCGCTTCGCTGGTCGCGCGCTGTTTCGCGGCCCAGGCGCGCCCTTCGGCTGCTAATTGCGCTTTTTCTTCGGCGGTCTTTGCGTGCTTGATAGCGTGGACCAGTTGCTGGGCGTAATCAAAGTTTTTCTGAAAGGCCTGATGCGCCGCATCCATTTCCGCCCGATGTTTTTTCCAGCGCTGATGTTCCTGATGCAGCAACAGCAAAAAAAAGCCGGTGATGCCGAAAAACGGCAGCGCGTAGGCAAGAAATTTGAAGGCGGTACCGCAGGTTTGGGTATGGAAGCCCAGCCCCACGCACCAAGTGGTCGCGTGGTACAGACAATAGCCCGCGAGCACGAACAGCACGATTGCGATCAGCAGCCCGCGACGGGTAATCTGCATATAGTGGGTCATGGTAGCGGGCGGCGCTTACCCCTGCATGCTCACGATAGTGCGTGTGCGCCCGCAAACCCCTTGGGCAGGCCCGCTTTCGCAATGGCGCCGTGAAAGGGTTGATCGCCCAATTCATTCAGGGCAGCGCAAACGGTGGCGCGTACAGCGAGCAGTTTTTGCATGTCCACGCCGGTATCGATGCCCATGGCCTCCAGCATGAACGCCAGATCTTCGGTGGCGATGTTGCCGCTGGCGCCCGGCGCATAAGGGCAGCCGCCGAGGCCGCCGAGCGAAGCGTCGAACGAGCGCGCGCCAGCGTCGAGCGCGGCATGCACGTTGGCGAGCCCCAGCCCGCGCGTGTCGTGAAAATGCGCGGTGAGCGGCATGTCGCCCAAGTCTTGCTTTACCGCAGTGAATAGCTTCTTGACGGAGGCGGGGTTCGCGTAGCCCACGGTGTCGGCGAGGATGATTTCCTGCGCGCCGGCTTGCGCCAGCCGCGTGGCGAGGCGGCGCACCGCGTCCTGCGATACCGTGCCCTCGATGGTGCAGCCGAGCGCGGTGGACAGGCCGCCCACCACGATGGGTTTGGGGCCGGGGTGATGCCGCACCAGGTCAACCACGCGCGCGAAGTCCGTCGCCGATTCGTCGGTGGAGCGGCGCACGTTGGCGCGGTTGTGGCTTTCGCTCACCGAGAGCACGTAGTTGATTTTGTGTACGCCGAGTTCCAGCGCGCGTTCTGCGCCCTTGATGTTGGGCACCAGCACCGCGACGGTGAGTCCCGGTAGCGTCAGCGCGTGCGCCACCACCTCGGCGGCGTCGGCGAATTGCGGCAGCAGCTTCACCGGCACGAAGGAACACACTTCCATTTCGCGCACGCCGGCGGCGTACTCGTCGCTGATCCATTGCTTTTTGATGTCGGTGGGCACGAACACCGCGACGCTTTGCAGGCCGTCGCGGGTGCCGACTTCGGTGATTTTGACTTGGGTCATCGATGGTTCCTTGCGTAAGGGCAACGACAGATTTAACCGCAGCATACGCGGAACACGCGGAAAAGTTCCGGGGTTCTTCCGTGTGTTCTGCGTGTTCTGCGGTGAAAATGGTTTTTTCTGCTACCGTCCTTTGAACACAGGCTTCCTTTTCTCGCCGAAAGCGCGCACGCCTTCCAGCCGGTCTTCCGTGACCACGGTGCGGTTGTAGGCTTCGATTTCAATTGCAAGACCGGTGCGTAAATCGACATCCAGTCCGCGGCGAATCGCGGTCTTGGCCTGCCGCAGCGATACCGGCGCGCTGGCGCACATCGCGCGCGCGGTTTCCAGCGCGGCGGGCAGCAGCGCCGCCGGCTCACACACGCGGTTGACCATGCCCCATTCGTGCGCTTCGTCCGCCGTGAAGGCACGGCCGGTGAGGATCAATTCCTTGGCGCGGCGCGCACACACCGCGCGCGGCAGGTTCTGCGTGCCGCCGCAGCCGGGCAATATGCCCAGCGTGGTTTCGGGTAGTGCAAAACGCACGGTGTTCGATGCGTAAATAAAATCGCAGGCGAGTGCCAGTTCGCAGCCGCCGCCGAAGGCCGCGCCGTTGACCGCGGCGATCACCGGCACGGTGCAATTCATGATGGCGTAGTAGGCCTCCTCGAAAATGGCATGCTGCACGCGCCATTGCTCGTCGGTCATGCCGTTGCGTTCTTTGAGATCGCCGCCCGCGCAAAACGCCTTGTCGCCGGAGCCGGTAATCAGCACGCAGCGCACATCGCTCGGATGAAACGCCAGCGGCGCAAAAATCTCGCGCAGCTCAATGCCCATTTGCGTGTTGAGCGCGTTACGGGTGTCGGGCCGGTGCAGCATGACTTGCAACAGACCATCGGCGGATTTCTCGAATTGCAGGGTTTGATAGGCCATAGGGTATATAAATTATTGTTTAAAAACAAATAGTTACGTAATTATTCAATCAATGCGTGCACCGGAGAACGCAATCACTTTGGCGTAACGCGCGGTTTCGGAGGCAATGTATCTGGCGAATTCGTCGGGCGTGCTGATCATGGGTTCGACGCCGGCGGCGGCGAGGCGTTCACGCAGTTCCGCTTGATTCATGATCGCCGACAGCTCGGTGTGCAGCCGCGTGATGATGGCGGGCGCGGTGCCCGCGCGCGTGAGTATGCCGTTCCATGAACTGGCTTCAACACCGGGCGCGCCGCCTTCCGCCGTGGTGGGCAATTGCGGCAGCAGCGCGGAGCGTTTGGCGTGTGCGACCGCCAGCGCCTTCAGGCGCTCGGCTTTCACATGCGGCAGCACCGGCGGTATGGTGCTGAACATGAATTGCGTCTGGCCCGCCAGCAAGTCAGTCACCGACGGCCCCGCGCCCTTGTACGGCACATGCACCATGTTGAGCTTGGCGACGCTTTTCAGCATCTCCGCGCCCAGATGGTTGGCGCTGCCGTTGCCGGTGGACGCGAAGAAAATTTCACCCGGACGGTTTTTTGCGAGCGCGATCAGTTCCGGCAGCGTGTTGGCGGGCAGCGACGGATGCGCCACGATGATCTGCGGCAGCACGGCCACCAGCGATATCGGCGCGAAATCACGCACCGGATCGTAGGGTAGTTTTTTCATCAGACTGGAATTGATGGCATGCGTGGTGGCGGTGCCGAGCAGCAAGGTGTAGCCGTCGGGCGCGGATTTTGCCGCAAGGTCCGCGCCGATCACCGTGCCGCCGCCGGCGCGGTTATCCACCAGCACTTGTTGATGCAGATTTTTCGACAGACGCTCGGCGATCAGGCGCGCCACCAGGTCCGCGCCGCCGCCGGGCGGCAGCGGCACGATCAAGCGCAGCGGGCGCGCGGGGTAGTTGTCGATTTGTGCAAAGGCTGGCGCGGCGAACAACAGGCAGACGGTAACTGCGACAGTGCGTGTCATGGGAACGTAATCTCGGACGCGGTGGTGATCGTGGCAAAGCGCGACACCATTTCCAGCGTGGCCTTGTGCTGCTCGTCGGTCAGCGCCGCGCTGCAATCGTCGAGGATGGTGATGTCGTAATCGCGGTCGTGGCCGTCCTTGGCGGCGGAGAGCACCGCGCCGGTGGTGGATACGCCACACAGCACCAACCGGGTGATTTGATTCGCACCGAGGATGGGTTCCAGCGTGGTGGCGTAAAACGGGCTGACGCGATGCTTGATGATGTCGAAGTCGTCGGGCTTGGGCGCGAGCTTGGGATGCACTTCGGTGCCCCAGGTGCCGAGCTTGAAGAGCCCGGCTTTCTTCACGCCCATGAAGAGATTGCTGTTGGCAGCGACTTCACGATAGTCAGGCGAAAAGCCCACGCGCACATAGCCGATTTTGACGTTCGCCGCACGCGCCTTGGCAATCGCCAGCGCGGTGTTGTCGATCACCTTGCGTCGTTCCAGAATCGGGCCGTAGCCTTTCTTGCCGTTGGGGCCGTCCTCGTGAGTCAGGTCGTTAATCATGTCGAGGATGAGGAACATCGTGTTGGGCATGGCGTTCTCCAGACAAAAGGACAACTGCTTTTTAACCACAGATGAACACAGATAAACACAGATAACGGCGAGCGTTTTTCATCTGTGTTTATCTGTGTTCATCCGTGGTTCATTTGGTTTTTGATTTACCGCACCATCGGCAATTCCAGATCGCACACCGCGCCATTGAGCGGCACCTTGGTCGTCGGGTCTTTCGATGCCAGCATTACCGTGGCGAAGCCGGGCGACGACAAGTCGCCGCGCTGGTTGATGCCTTTCATGTCGATATCCACCAGCGCGCATTTGTCCTTCATGTATTTCTTCACCACTTTGCCGCTGATAAACGTGGTGTCGCCCTGGCAGTTGAACAAGCGCGCCTCCATGCGCAGGCGCTTTAACACCGCGTCGTCGCCCATCCAGTTGGTGATGGCGGTGGCGAACCAGCACGCGCGCTGTGGCAGGTAGTCGTACATGCCGGGCACGCCCACATCCTTGGCGAAATCCTCGCGATGGTGGCCGATGCCGGTGTATTCCACGCCGCCGCCGGTTTTTTTGTTGCGGATGTAGTGGTTAGGATGCTTGGCGGCATGGCGCAGCAGCACACCGTGGGCGGAGCCGCGCCCGGAGGCAATCACGAAGGCCATGGTGTCCGAGGCCGACAGCGGGCCGCGCGCGATTTCGTCGATGCTGTCACCAACCTTGACGTCTTCCCAGTGGCGTGTTTTCTGCCCTTGAATGCGGTCGATTTCGGTCATTACCATTTCGTCGATGCGGTCGCGCTCCTGCAGGGTGGAGACGTGGGTTTTGATTTCTTTGTCTTTTCCTTTGTCGCGCGAGGCTTTGCGTTCGTGGCGCGCGGTGAGGCCCAGCGCGCGGCACAGAATTTCGTCGCGCTGGTTAATGTAGGTTGATTCCAGATACTGCATCGCCATCTTGCCGGAGAATTTGGATTGCTTCTCCTGCACGTCGATCACCCGGTTCCAGATGCTGATGCGGTCGCCGGGGCGCACGTTGCGCATGTATTCGCAGTCAATCGCGACACCAAAGCCATGCACGCCGGGCAGGCCCCAGTAGGAACGACCGGGGCCAGTGGTGCGTCCACGGAAAGCAGGGGTGCGCGATCAGCCCGCCAAAGCGCGTCCAGCGCGCGTATTCCTGATCGCGATACAGCGGATTCAGATCGCCGATGCCGTTGGAGAATATGGTGATCGCGTCCATGCTGGCGTCGCGCAGGTATTGCTCCGGCCGCAGCTTGCAGCCGATGAGTTCGCGCGCGGCGGACATCGACGCTTCGTTGATCAGGCCTTCGGGGGCTTCTTCGGTGATTTTCAGTTCGGTGGGTTTGTTCATGGTGATTCCTTCAAACGATTAAAAGCGAAAACGGATTAACCACAGATGAACACAGATAAACACAGATAGCGTCAAAAACAAGTATTTGTATTTGTTTTTAATTGGTTTTATCTGTGTTCATCTGTGTTTATCTGTGGTTTAAAGGCTTTGTTCTTATCCCGCAGCCAGCGCGGCCTGCGCCTGCTTCACCAGATCGGGCAGCCCCGCGCACACATACACGCCATGCTTTGCCAGCATTTTAATCTTTGCGGCGTGGCTGTCGGCTTTGCTGCCGACGAGCGCGGCGGCGTGGCCCATTTTTTTACCCGGCGGCGCGGTTTTGCCGACGATCAGGGCGGCCACGGGTTTGGCATCCTTGCGCGCGGCGTATTCCGCCACGGCGGCTTCTTCGATGCCGCCGATTTCGCCCAGATACATCACTGCCCTGGTTTCCGGGTCGGCATGAAACAGCGCCAGCGCTTCGGCAGCGGTGGTGCCTTTGATCGGATCGCCGCCGATGCCGATAAGGGTGGTTTGCCCGATGCCCGCTGTGGTGAGGCGCTTGCTGCCTTCGTACGACTGCGAGCCGCTGCGCGAGATTACGCCCATCGGCCCGCGCATAAAGCAAAACGACGGCATGAAGCCCATCTTGGCCTTGCCCGGCGAAATAATGCCCGGCGAGTTGGGGCCGACCAGGCGCGCGCCGTTGGCCTTGGCGGCAG
>JANPOH010000553.1:0-3792 GCA_031427895.1 Betaproteobacteria bacterium | reverse complement strand
CCCTTCGCGCTGAAATTCAACGACGCGCTGGCGATGGTCGATGCCTGCAAAAAAGCCGGCGTGCCGGTGGGCGTGGGGCAAAACAAACGTTTTTGGCCGTCGATGGTGGAACTGCGGCGCGTGGTCGCCAGCGGCGTGCTGGGCCGCGTGCTGCACATCGAGGGCCACTACAGCAATGAGAACTCCAGCAATTTTTTCGCGCCGTGGCGCGATCTGCCGAGCGAAACACCGGGCGCGGGCATGACCGGCACCGGCATCCATATTCTTGACGCCTTTACCAACCTTGCCGGCCCCACCGCGGAAGTCAACGCGCAGTTTGTCGCCACACAAACCGGGCACAATCCACTGGATACGATATCAGTGCTGTTCAAATTCGCCAACGGCGTCAGCGGCTTTCTGGGTGCGGTGCGCCCGTCGCCGTTTTACTGGCGCGTGCAGGTGTTCGGCGACAAAGGCTCCGCCGAGGCGCTGGGCGAAACCGAATGCATCACACGCCTCTCGGGCGGCAAAACCGAACGCCGCGAATTCGCCAAGGTGGATTCGCTGCTGGTAGAGATCGACCACTTCGCCGATGCGGTATCCGGCAAGGCGCCCTACCCGATCACGCCCGATGAAATCGTCAACACCATCGGCGCGTTCGAGGCGATCACCACCTCCATCGAAACCGGCAAGCCGGTACGGCTACAAGGTTAGCGGCTAGTCCGACTCCGCGATATACACGCCCCACGGCATATCACCGACCTTGATGTCGGCGGTTTTTTCCAGCTTGTCCGTATCAACCACGGACACGGTATTGGATCGTCCGTTCGCGACGTAGAGTTTCTTGCCGTCAGGGCTGATCGCCATGTTCCACGGGCGCTCGCCCACCTTGATGGTTTTGGTGACCTTGTTGCTGGCAACATCGATCACGCTCAATGTGCCGTCGGCGCCATTCGACACAAATACCGTTTTGCCACTGGGATGTATGCGGATGCCGTTAGAGCGCACGCCCGCCGGGATCACCGCGACAACCTTGTGGCTTGACACATCAATCACGTACACACGATTCGCCAGTTCGCACGCCACATACGCGAGCTTTCCATCCGGCGTAAAGCCGATGCCGCGCGGACGTTTGCCCACCTTGATCGTGGTATGCACTTTGCGCGTGGCGACATTGATCACATCCACCACTTCGGATTCCTCCGCGCTCACATACACCCACTTGCCGTCGCGGCTGAACACTGCGTGCTCCGGGTTTTCGCCTTCGGTCTTCACCTGAAATTCGCGCTTGCCGGTGGCGGTGTTGACGAAATGCACGGAGTTGTCTTCTTCCACTGCTATAGCCAGCAGCTTGCCGTCCGGCGAGCGGTACACGCCTTCGGGCGACTCACCGAGATCGACCTTGCCAGTGATTTTGCGCGAGGCGAGATCCACGATTTGCAGCGCGTTCGCGGGCTGATCGCTGACGTAGAGCTGCTTGCCGTCACGTGATGCCGTCATGCCGCGCGGGCGCTTGCCGGCCGGAAAGGTGGCGACGACCGTATCGGTGGCCACGTCGATCACCGTGATGTTGCCGGATTTCTCATTCGACACATAGGCAAACGGTGCGGCATGCAACACGGCAGCCAAGCCGGCACCGGCCACCATCATCAGGGCTGACAGCAACAAACGTTTCATCGATATTCTCCCGGGGTTATTTAATAAATAATGTTTAAAAACAAATACTTATGGAAATTTACTCTACGCGTCTTGGCGCCTGTTTAGCGCGCGCACTGGTTTCCTTGATCTGCTCCGGCGTCATTTCTTCCGCCGCCGGCGCGCGCAGCGACATGCCGTCCATGTAGCCGTTTTGCGCCGCGGCGGTGAGCCAGTAGTAAGCCGCCACCGGATCCTTGGCGACGCCCGTGCCCACCAGATAATAACGTCCGAGATTCAGTTGCGCGATGCCCACGCCCTGCTCCGACGCTTGCAAAAACCATTCGGCGGATTTCGCCATGTCGCGTGCGACGCCGCGTCCGTCTTTGTAATAAATGCCCAACTCGAATTGCGCTTGCGGGTGCGATTGCCCGGCGGCGCTGGTGAACCAGCGTGCGGCGACCGCGTGATCGCGCTCCGTGCCCCAACCGAATTTATGCATCAGCCCGACGCGATATTGCGCCTCGGCCACGCCCTTGTCGGCCTCGGGCTTATAGAGCCGATACGCCGCCGTGTAATCTTCTTTTTCGTAAGCGGCCCGCGCCGCGTCCGTCTGCGCGAACACCGGTGCCGCCGCTGCCAGCAGTAGCGTCAATAGCACGCCGATCAACTTGCCACGCATTCGTGAAATTCGCATCGCCACCCCCTGGTCACTTACCGCTTGCACGTGAAACGAAACGTAGTATAACTTCCCACCATGCGCATTGGGATTCATCGAGTCTTGCCACTGGCGCGGGCAGCCTTGGGTGCCGCCGCCGTGCTGCTGTTGGCCGTCTCCAGCCCCGCCGCGCAGGACAAGCCCTCGATGCACCGGCTGATGCAGTTCCATCAAAAAGGGATGACGCCGAAAGCGTATGTGGGCATGCATCTGTTTTTCGACACGCGCCTGTCGGAACCCACCGGGCTATCCTGCGCCTCGTGTCACGACCCGGCGCGCGCGTTTACCGGCAATAACAACACCACCATCGGCGTGGCGCTGGGCAGCCGTCCGGGTACGTTTGGGTTTCGCGATTCGCCCACGTTGATGTACCTGGCAAGTGTACCGAAGTTCGGGCACGTCGAAAAAGACGGCAAACATGTACCCGTCGGCGGTCTGTTTTGGGATGGCCGCGCCGACACGCTGGAAGCGCAGGCCAAAGCCCCATTTTTTAACCCGGTGGAAATGAACAATCGCGATTCGGCGATGCTGATCGCCAAGATAGCAAGCGGCTATTACGCCGCCGCGTTTCGCAAGGCTTGGGGCGGGCGTATCTTCGACAACCCCGATGCCGCGCTGGACGCCGTGGCCGAGGCGCTGGCCGCGTTTCAGCGCACATCGGCCTTTCAGCCGTTCAGTTCCAAGTTTGACGCGGTGATGCGCGGAGAGACCAAATTCACCGAGCAGGAGCAACGCGGACTGGGGTTATTCACCATTCGGCAAAAAGGCAATTGCGCCTCTTGCCACGTGGTTGACGAAGCCTCGCGCGATCCGAAAAAATCGCTGTTCACGGACTTTACTTACCACGCGCTGGGCGTGCCGCGCAGCCTGCGTATACCCAGGAACGCCGCCGATGCCGCCTACAACGATCTCGGCCTGTGCGGCCCGTTCCGTGAAACACCGCCGGCGAAAGACGCGAAGAACACGAAAGACAAGGACCCGACAACATGCGGCCTGTTCAAAACACCGACCTTGCGTAATGTTGCGCTCACCGGGCCTTATATGCACAACGGCGTGTTCGACAATCTGCGCGACGCCGTGGCGTTTTACGCAACCCGCGATACCGATCCGAAAAAATGGTTTCCCGACGGCAAAAAATTCAATGACCTGCCCGCGCAATACCACGGCAACGTCGATGTCGAGACGCCGCCCTATCAGCGCCGCCCCGGCCAGCGCGCGCAACTGAATGACGAGGAGATTGACGACATCGTGGCGTTCCTGAAGACGCTGACGGATGGATACCGGCCATGACAATATGGATATAACTATTTGTTTTTATTGACTATTTTATAATAACAGAAAACAAAAAAGCCGCAGCGAATGACTGCGGCTTTTTGTTTGCGGCGAAAACCCTTACAGCGCTTTTTCCAACAGCTTGCGCTGCTCGATCATCTCGGCGGGCATGCGCGCCGCGAGTTCAC
>JANPOH010000552.1:0-24495 GCA_031427895.1 Betaproteobacteria bacterium | reverse complement strand
CGTCAAAAGAGGAAAAGAATTCTTCCTCAAAAACCTCGGCTAAACCCTTCGATCACCCACAAATTCTGCGGAACAGCCGAAATTCCTATACCCCAATTTCTGGGGCGGCTTCAAGCCGGTCGTGGCGCTGGCGCTACTCGCCGTGTTGATTGTGTGTGGTCTGTTTCTGGGGCAGGAGCTACGCAGCTCGCATTACCAGGCACGGTTTTTTGCCGGCATGGCCAGCAAGGCGACCTACGCGCTGGGTGCCGGACCGAGTCCGGCGATCCGTTTTCCGCAAAGCGCGCCCTACGACGACCGCCTCGGCTATTCGAGCCTGCCCGCCCGGCTCAAGCAGCTTGGCACGCGCGACTTTGAAATCGTCAGCCAGGCGCGCATCTCAAAGGGCATGACCGACATCGTCGATGCCGGTTACTTTGCGCCCTACGCCGAAAAATCCCAGGCTGGCCTCACCATCCTCGACTGCCGCCGGGCCGTGCTATTCCAGGAGCGCTACCCCAAGCGGGTGTACGCGCGCTTTGAAGACGTGCCGCGCATCCTGATCGACAGCCTGCTGTTCATCGAAAACCGGGAGCTGCTCGACCCGCAGCAGCCCCGGCGCAACCCGGCGGTTGAGTGGAGCCGGCTTGCCAATGCGGTCTGGAGCGCTGCCAAAACCACCGTGATGGGTGAGGGTCGCTCGCCGGGCGGCAGCACGCTCGCCACGCAAATTGAAAAGTACCGCCATTCGTCGGAAGGCCGCACCGCGTCGATCAGTGAAAAGCTCCAGCAGATGGTGTCGGCCTCGCTGCGCGCCTACCAGCCGGGCGAGGACACAACCGAGGCCCGGCGCCAGATCGTGCTGGCCTACATCAACTCCATGCCGCTGTCGGCCAAAGCCGGTTTTGGTGAGGTGCATGGGCTGGGTGACGGCCTGTGGGCCTGGTATGGCCGCGACTTCAACGCATTCAACCGCAGCATGCACAGCGAGCGTGCAAAAAACGGCGACTTCAGCGAGCAGGCGCTGCTCTACAAGCAGGCGCTGAGCCTGCTGATCTCGCAGCGCCGTCCATCGTGGTATTTCGATGACCGTCAGGCTGAGTTGGCCGATCTGACCGACAGCCATCTGCGTCTGCTGGCGGACGCCGGGGCCATTACGCCGGCGCTGCGCGATGAGGCGCTCAAAGCCTCGCTGGACCGGCCCATCGGCCGTACGCTCAACGCGCCCCCCTCTTTCGTCACGCAGAAGGCCGCCAATGCCGTGCGCACCCACTTGGGCGGGCTCATGGGCGGGCAATTGGGCGGCGCAAGCGAGCAGGGGTTTCTAAGTTTGTATGAGCTCGACCGGCTCGACCTGAAGGTGGACAGCACGCTCGACGTATCGGCCCAGAGCGCCGTCACCACCCTGCTGCGCGAGCTACGCGACCCGGGCAAGGCCAAAGCAGCCGGGCTGGCGGCCAAACAGCTGCTGGTGCGTGGCGACCCGGCCAAGGTGATCTACAGCTTCACGCTCTACGAACGCGCCGCCGACGCCAACTACCTGCGCGTGCAGACCGACAACTTTGACCAGCCGCTCAACATCAATGAAGGCACCAAGCTTGACCTCGGTTCGACCGCCAAGCTGCGCACGCTGGTCACTTACCTCGACATCATGGCCAAGCTGTACGAGCGACTTGCACCGCTGGAGCCGGCCCAACTCAAGGCGCTGGACGTGGACCGCAAGGACGTGCTGACGCGCTGGGCTGCCGACTACCTGGCGAGCAAGGCCGACAAAAGCCTCGCAGCAATGCTTGATGCCGCGCTGGAGCGGCGCTATTCGGCCAGCCCGGGCGAGGCTTTTTTCACAGGTGGCGGTCTGCACCGCTTTGACAATTTCACCCGCGACGACGACTCCCGCGTGCTGTCGGTGCGCGACGGGCTGAAGAACTCGGTCAACCTGGTGTTCATCCGGCTGATGCGTGATGTGGTGAATCACTATATGTTTTTGACTCCCGGCTCGTCGGCCCGGCTGCTGCAGGACGCCGCCGATCCGCGCCGTGCCGACTATCTGGCGCGCTTTGCCGACCGCGAAGGCCAGGTCTTCATGCGCCGGTTTCTGGTCAAGTACCAGCGCAAGACCGCACAGGAGGCCAAAGACCTGCTGCTGCTCAACCGCAAGCTGACCGCGTCGCGCCTGGCGGCGATTTTTCGCAGTATCGAGCCGGACGCGCCAATCGACGCCTTCACAGGCTTCATCAACGACCACCTGCCCGATGCGCTGGAGCCGACCGCAGCCCGGCTTGGCAAGCTCTACGCGCAGTTCGACTCCACGCAGATGTCGCTGGCCGACCGGGGCTACCTCGCTGGCGTGCATCCGCTGGAGCTGTGGCTGGTCGGCTACCTGCGCCGCCACCCCGATGCCAGCCAGAAACAGGTGATGCAGGCCAGCGCCGCCGAACGTCAGGCGGTCTATGCATGGCTGTTTGCCACGCATCGCAAGAAGGCACAGGACCAGCGCATTCTGGGCTTGCTGGAGGCCGAGGGTTTCCTGGAAATCCAGCGCCAGTGGGCCAGCATGGGCTACCCCTTCGAGTCGCTGGTGCCGTCTTACGCGACCGCGTTGGGCGCGTCGGCCGACCGACCGGCGGCGCTGGCCGAGATGATGGGAATTCTCGTCAATGACGGCGTACGCAAACCGGCCGCGCGCATCCAGGCGCTTCACTTTGCCGAGGCCACACCCTACGAGACCCGCTTGCACTACCGGCCCGACCCGCCGACGCAGGTGCTGGCCCCCGAGGTCGCGCAGGCGGTGCGCGACGCGATGCGGCTGGTGGTATCAAGCGGAACGGCCCGTCGCGTCAACACCGCATTCACCCTACCCGACGGGAGCGTCATGGCCGTCGGCGGCAAGACCGGCACCGGCGACCAGCGCTTTGACAGCTACGGCGCGGGCGGCCGACTGATTGCCTCACGCGTGGTCAACCGTTCGGCGACCTTCGTGTTTCACATCGACGAACGCTTTTTCGGCACCCTCATTGCCTATGTGCCCGGTGCGGGCGCGGCGGCCTACGAGTTCACCAGCGCGCTGCCGGTGCAACTGCTCAAAGTGTTGGCGCCCAGCCTGATGCCGCTTCTCAACGCGCAGGCCAAGGCCGAGCCGGGCGGTGGCGCGGTGGAGCGCCCTGGCGCCTGTGCCGAATGAACAACGGGCAAGCGCGCCTCGACTATTGCGCCCAAATGGATGGCCGCGCATGAGCTGGACAACCGTGGTCGCCGAGCCCAGTGAAGTGGGCGTTAACGGGGTAGTAAAAACGCGTAATTTTGAAGCGCGTAATTTTGGGGGTGGATGCGTGGTTTAGCGAGCGTACGAAGGTCAGGCGCGCGACGTGTTCGTCCGGGCGGCGATCAGCGCGATGCTTATATAATGGACGCGCAGTTCAAAATGCGTCTATCCATAACAGACATAAACAGACCATAACAACACCACACCAGCATTGCCAGGGGGAGAAATAGCATGAGAGCAATTCGTGTGTTCGCCGCTATCATCACCGGCATGCTGTGGGCCGCCAGTGTTGCCTGGTCGCAAGCATATCCCGCCAAGCCCGTGCGGGTTATCGTCCCATTTCCTCCGGGCGGGGCAAACGACATCGTGGCGCGCCTCGTCTTGCCCAAACTCTCCGAGCAGATGGGCCAATCGTTCGTGATCGACAACCGCGCGGGCGCGGGGGGCACGATCGGCTCGGCTATCGTGGCGCAAAGCAGACCGGACGGCTATACCCTGCTCATACAATCCGTTGCCTCGCAC
This sequence comes from Betaproteobacteria bacterium, assembly GCA_031427895.1. Classification (GTDB taxonomy): domain Bacteria; phylum Pseudomonadota; class Gammaproteobacteria; order Burkholderiales; family SG8-41; genus UBA5216. The sequence goes on along the minus strand of JANPOH010000552.1, from coordinate 20,732 downwards.
GTCTCCAATCCGCACCTCTACAAGAAGCTGCCGTACGACGCGCTCGGTGATTTCGTTGGCATAGCGTCACTCGGCAGGCTGGCAGGCGTGTTGACCGTGCATCCCTCGCTGCCGCCGCGGTCGGTGAAGGAGTTCATCGCGCTGGCGAAACAACGGCCGAAAGAAATTCTCTTTGGTCACGCCGGGTTCGGCAGCTTCATCCACCTGAACACGGTGCTACTGGAATCCATAGCGGGCATCCGGATCACCCAAGTGCCGTTCAAGGGAGGCGGCCCCGCCGTGGTAGGGCTGATGTCAGGGGAAACCCACGCCATGGCCGCGGGGATCGGCGACATCATCGAATACATCAAGTCAAATCGCGCGCGTCCGCTGGGAGTAACGACCCTGGAGCGCGTGACGCAGTTGCCGGGCGTACCGGCGATCGCGGAAACCATCCCGGGATTCGAATCCGTCACCTGGGTCAGCCTCTTTGCGCCCGCGGGGACGCCAAAAACAATCATCGATCAGTTGAACGCCGAGGTCGGGAACGCACTGCGCGATCCCGGTATTGCCGCCAAGCTTAGCGGCGTGACCTACGACGCCGCGCTCAAGTCGCCGGAAGAGTTTGCCCAGCGCATGAAGGCGGATTACGAAAGGATAGGCAAGCTGTTCCGCCAGTCGGGTGTAAAGCTCGATTAGCTCGGACGATTCATCCATTGACCCCATAGGTAAGCTGACAGCGTATCCGCGCCAGAAATGCGGCATGCTCGACGGCGCGGTGCGTCACATCTGCGCGCACGCGCAGTAGAAATCAAACGAGTCGGGCGTGTCGGCGAAGCCGCTTCAGGAGGCTGCCTACCGCGCGCTCGGTGATTGAATACCTGCTGCCGCCGGTGCGGAAGGTCGCACCCGAAGCGGAGCGCGAAAGGTAATGCTCTGCTATACCATAACTGTTTGATTTAAAACAACATTTAAGGCAATGGGAATTGCTACTTCAACGCCTTGCGCGCCTTTGCAATCGCCGATTTCACCCGCGCGGGCGCGGTGCCGCCGATGTGCGAACGCGCGGTCAGCGCGCCTTCCAGCGTGAGCGAGGCGTACACCTCGTTGCCGATCAGGCTTGAAAACTGCTGCAACTCAGGCAATTTCAAATCCGCCAGATCGCAGCGGCGGGTTTCGCAAAACAGCACGGCTTTGGCCACCACCTCATGGGCTTCGCGAAACGGCATGCCCTTGCGTACCAGGTAATCCGCGAGGTCGGTGGCGGTGGCGAAGCCTTGCGCTGCCGCCGCGCGCATGGCGTCTTTGTTGACGCTGATGCCGGGGATCATTTCGGTGAATACGGCGAGGCTGTTGCTTATCGTGTCGATGGTGTCGAACAGCGGCTCTTTGTCTTCCTGATTGTCTTTGTTGTAGGCCAGCGGCTGGCCTTTCATCAGGGTGAGCAGGGCGACCAGATGGCCGTTCACGCGACCGGTCTTGCCGCGAATCAGTTCGGCCACATCGGGGTTTTTTTTCTGCGGCATGATCGACGAGCCGGTGCAGAAGCGATCGGCGATGTCGATAAAGCCGAAGCGCGGGTTCATCCACAGAATGAGTTCTTCGCACAGGCGCGAAAGATGCGTCATCAGCAGCGCGGCGCAGGCGCAGAATTCAATCGCGAAATCGCGGTCGGACACGGCGTCGAGCGAGTTGCCGCACACGCCGTCGAATTCCAGTGCCTTGGCGACCATTTGGCGGTCGATGGGATACGAGGTGCCCGCCAGCGCCGCCGCGCCCAGCGGCAGCCGGTTCAGACGCTTGCGGCAATCGGTGAAGCGCTGCGCGTCGCGCACCAGCATTTCGTAATAGGCCATCAGGTGATGGCCGAATGTCACCGGCTGCGCGACCTGCAGGTGGGTAAAGCCCGGCATCACGGTGTCGGTATGCTGATCGGCCAGATTGAGCAGCGCCGTTTGCAGCGCGCGTATCTGGCCGTGGATGTGGTCGATGGCCGCGCGGATATACAGCCGGATATCGGTGGCGACCTGATCGTTGCGCGAGCGCGCGGTGTGCAGCCGCTTGCCGGCGTCGCCCACCAGATCGGTCAGCCGCCGTTCGATGTTCAGATGCACGTCTTCGAGATCGAGCGACCAGTTGAACGTACCCGCGCGGATTTCACTCAGGATTTGCGCGAGGCCGCGCTCGATGTCGGCCAAATCCGCGGCGCCGATGATGCCCGTGGCGCACAGCATGCGTGCGTGAGCAATCGAGCCTTCAATGTCGAACTCCGCCAGCCGATGATCGAACCCCACCGACGCGGTAAAACGTTTGACGAGGTCGCTCACGGGCTCGGCAAAGCGGCCCGACCACGGCTTGGTTTCAACAGGGGCGATTTTATTCTGCACGGGTATGACGCAAATAGTATGATTCCATGATGGTTCGAAGTATAAAGCAAAACGCGCATCCCAAAGGCGCCTCGGGCGGCGCATTGGGTGGCGCATCCGGCGGCGCACGGTATGCATCGCAAGGGTATCGCCGCACACTGCCTGACTTTCGCAACCTCGGCATCCTGCTGCGGATACTCATCATCGTGAATGCAATCGCGCTGGTGGCCGCGGTGATCCAAACCCGGTCGCTGACGGGGCTGGGCGCGCAAATCCTGGAAAACGCGGGGATGGTCGAGCCGCTGCTGATCCTGATGCTGGTGGTGTTGTATGTTTGCAGCGGCGTGCTGGCGCGGCTGCCGTATGCGGGCGGCGCGCTTGCCGTGATCGCATTGGCGCTGCTGATTACCACGCTATTGCACGCCGGCGCGCTGCGGCACCTGCCGTCGAGCGTGACGCCGGTCGAGCGTTATTGGCTGCTGGTGGGCCTGGTCACGGCGCTATTGCTGAGTTACTTCGATCTGCGCGGACGCGCGCTGTCGCCGGCCATCGCCGAGGCGCGTTTGCAGGCGTTACAGGCGCGCATCCGCCCGCATTTTTTGTTTAACAGCATCAACGCCGTGCTGTCGCTGATCCGGCAGGAGCCCAAGCGCGCCGAAACCGCGCTGGAGGACATGGCCGAACTGTTCCGCGTGCTGATGGCCGAAAACCGCGAGCTCGCGCCGCTCGCGCGCGAGGTTCAACTGTGCCGCCAGTATCTCGGGCTGGAGCAATTGCGCCTGGGCGAGCGGCTTAAACTCGAGTGGCACATCGACAAAATGCCCGCCGATGCGATGATTCCGCCGCTGGTGTTGCAGCCCTTGCTGGAGAACGCCGTATACCATGGCATCGAGCCGCTGACCGAACCGGGCGTGGTCAGCATCGATATCTATGCCACGCGCGAAGAAGTGCATGCGGTGCTGCGTAACCCGTATTCGGTTGACGGCGGCCATCATGGCGGCAACAAAATGGCGCTGGGCAATATTCGCGAGCGCCTGCAACTGCACTTCGATGCCGAGGCGTCGCTTACCTCGCGCATCACCGGCGACGTCTATCAGGTGCATATCATCATGCCTTACCGGAAGGAGAAGCCGTGATGCCGACGCCCTTGCGCGTGCTCATCGTCGATGACGAAACGCCCGCGCGCAGCCGCCTGCGCGATCTGCTGGCCGATTGCGCGGAAACGTTGCCGCTGCACATCGCGGGCGAGGCCGCCAGCGGCCCGCAGGCGCTGGAAATGGCGGTTACGCTGCGCGCCGACGTGGTGCTGCTGGATATCCGCATGCAGGGCATGGACGGCATCGAGACCGCGCAGCATTTTCGCAAGCTCGATGACCCGCCGGTGATTATTTTCACCACCGCGTACGACGTCTATGCGGTGAAGGCGTTTGAAGTACACGCCATCGACTACCTGTTAAAACCGATACGCGCCGTGCGCCTGCACGAAGCGCTGTCCAATGCACGCGCCGCCATCGCGCCCAAAGCCGAGGCGCTGGCGCAAATGCGTCAAGCGCCGCGCATCGCGCTGTCGGCCACCGAGCGCGGGCGGGTGCATCTGATCCCCGTGCCGGATGTGATCTATCTCAAGGCGGAACTGAAATATGTGACCGTACGCACGCGCGAACGCGAGTACCTGATTGAAGAATCGCTGACCCGCCTCGAAGAGGAATTCGGCGAGCGTTTCGTGCGCGCGCATCGCAGTTGCCTGGTGGCGCGCGCGTCGATACGCGGCTTTGAACGTGGTGCGAGCGACGGCGGCGGCGGCGACGGCCAGTGGGAGGTGCTGCTCAACGGCTGCGACGAACGCATCGCCGTCAGCCGCCGCCAGCAGCACATCGTGCGGGATATTTCAAAACAGCCGTAACGCGGAAAAAGCTTTACCGCAAAGGCGCAAAGAATACGCAAAGAACCCCGGCAAATTTCCCGGTTTTCTTTGCGGCGGTTCTTTGCGCCTTTGCGGCGGATGTTGACCTTGCCGTGCCCCTACCGCGGCTTGAACTTCTGCACGCGCCGGCCGAAGCCCGCTTCCGCCGTATAGATATTGCCCCTGGAATCAATCGCGAGATTATGCAGGCTGCGGAATTCGCCGGCCATGCGTCCGGGGCGGCCGATGCTGCCGATAATCTTGCCGTCTTCACGCGACAGAATATTGATCTGCGAGTTACCGCCGTCGGCGACGAAGAGAAACCGCTGTTGCGTATCGTTCGAGGCCACGATGTCCGCCACCGGCCCCGATAGCGATTGCGACGGCAGCACAAATTCGCGCACGAACGAGCCGTTGGCATGGAACACCTGCACGCGCTGGTGCGGGCGGTCGCACACGTAAATTTGCTTGTCGCGCGTCTGGCGCACGCAATGCGGGTTGCCGAATTGTTTGGGCAATGCGCCGGGTTGATACGGCGGCTGCTTCGCGTCATCGGGCACGCCGCCATACGCGCCCCAGTGGCGCTTGTAGGCGCCGGTGGTGGCATCAAACACGATCACGCGATGATTGCCGTAGCCGTCGCCGACGATGATTTCATTGGCCGCGGCATCGGAATCAATTGACGCCGGACGACCCAGTTGGGTGCGGCTGTTGCTGCCTTCGGATTTGCCGGGCTTGCCGATTTGCAGCAGGAATTTGCCCTCGCGCGTGAATTTCAGAATGTGATGATCGGCGGGGTCGTTGCCGGCGATCCACACATTGCCCTGCCAATCGACATGCAGGCCGTGCTCGTTTTTCGGCCAGTCGTAGCCCTGGCCGGGCCCACCCCAGCCCTGCACGAAATTACCTGCCGCATCGAATTCCATGATCGGCGGCGCGGCGGTGCAGCAAGTCGCCGTCGGCGGTTTTTCCTGCGCCAGCTTGTCGTCGGCCAGCAGCGTGCTTGGGCGATGCAGCACCCACACATGATCGCGGCTATCCACCGCCACGCTGGATACCTGCCCCCAGATCCAGTTGTCGCGCAACGGTTTGGGCCAGAACGGATCCACCTGGTATTGCGGCACGCCGCCCGCGCTCGCTGGCTGCGTGGGCTGTTGCGCGCAACCGCTCACGGTGATCGCCGCCGTCGCAATCAGCGCAGCGAGACCCGCCCATTTGGATACTTTCATTTTCAGTGCTCCCTGGTGGAATTTTTGAACGATGTTTTTTCATCATGGTAGGCGTCGTCACGCCAGGATACAACAATTAAATAGTGTTTAAAAACAAATAGTTATGGTAATCGTTCGCAAAGAATAACCCCATATGACCAAACGCTTCGTTTAAGCAATGGCGATTGACCTGGAGAGCAAAATGAACCGCCGAAACTTCCTGTTAAACATGCAAACCATGGCCGTTGCCGGCTGTGCTTTCAATCTGGCGCACGGTGCGGTTGTGCCAGCGCTGGCGCAGGATGTGCGCCCCGTCATCGTCACGCCGCGGCTTACCGTGGCGCAGGGTGCGGACATCCCCGTGGTGTTGCAGGCGATCCGCATCGATAGCGAAATCAGCGGCAGCCGCGCGATCACCGCGGTGGAGATGACTTTCTTCAATCCCAACCGGCGCATTCTCGAAGGCGAATTGCAGTTTCCCTTGCTCGACGGCCAGCAGGTTGCGGGCTTCGCGCTCGATATCGACGGCAAGCTGCGCGACGCCGTGCCGGTCGAAAAAGCCAAGGGTCAGCAAGTGTTTGAAGATGTGATCCGCCAGCGCATCGACCCCGCGTTGCTGCAAGTCACCGCCGGCAACAACTACAAGCTGCGGGTGTATCCGCTGCCCGCGCTGGGCACGCGGCGCGTGCTGATTCGATATGCAGAGACGTTGCCGGTGTCGGCGAACCTGCGGCGTTACCGTTTGCCGCTCGACTATGCACGTGACCTCGCGGGTTTTTCGCTGCGGGTGCGGGTGCGCGCGCCCGAGCATGCGCCCGCGCTGGCCGGCACGCAGCCGCGGGGCTTGGCCTTCAAAACCCGTGGCGTGGATTACGAAGCGGAAGTGTCGCATCAGGATTTTGCCGCGCGCGGCGTGCTGGAAGTGCAGGTGCCGGTATCGGCACGGCCCGAAGTGCATACGCAGTCGCACAATGAAACGAATTACTTCGTGGCCGAAGTGCCCGCGCGTCTGAGCGACACCCGGCTGCGTAATGTGCCGCCGGTGGTGGGCATTGTGTGGGACGCCTCCGGCTCCGGCGCCGCGCGCGACCATGCGCGCGAGTTCGCGTTGCTCGATACGTATTTCAAACGCCTGGGCAACGGTGGCAATGGTGGCAACGGCGAGGTGCGCCTGACGCGCGTGCGCGATGTCGCCGAGCCGGCGGAGCGTTTTCGCATCAGCAACGGCGACTGGAGCGCATTAAAGCGCGCGCTGGAAACCACCGCCTACGACGGCGCGACGCAATTGGGAGCGTTTGCACCAGAGCCGAACGTCGGCGAATATCTGTTGTTCAGCGACGGACTGGATAACTTCGGCGAGCGGTCGCTGGGCAAGCTGGAAGTGCCGCTGTATACCGTGAGTGCGGCGACGCGCGCCGATCCGGCGCGGCTGCGGCAACTGGCCGAAGCCGGCGCCGGCAAATTTATCGATCTGGTTTCCACGCCGCCCGCCGAAGCGGCGCGCGCCCTGCTGTACCACGAAGCGCGCATCGTGGCGCTTAACGGCAGTGGTGTGACGCAACTCACCGCACAGTCACGCACGGCGAACAACGGACGCTGGCTGATCGCGGGGCAAATGCAAGGTGACAGCGGCACGCTGCGCGTCACGGTATCGTATCCCGCGTCGCGCGCCGGGCCGGAAACCATCAACATCCCCGTGCGTGCCGGGCACAACGCCGACAGCTTGGCCGCCGCCACGTGGGCGCAACTGCGTAGCGCCGAACTCGATGGCGAATACCGCCTGCATCGCGCGCAAATCCGCCGCCTCGGCATGGAATTCGGCCTCCCCTCGCGCGAGACCTCGCTGATCGTGCTCGATCGCGTGGAAGACTATGTGCGTAACGACATCACGCCCCCGGACGAACTGCGTGCCGAATATGATCGCCAGCGCCGCAATCAGCATCTGCGCGCGACCGACGAGCGCAACCGCCAGTTGGAGCGCGTCGCGCAAATACTCAAGGAAAAAACCGCGTGGTGGGAAAAAGATTTTCCCAAGAGCGCGCGCCCGCAACCGGAAAGCAAAGCCAAAATCGGCGGCGCGGTGATGCAGGAGCGCGCGGAAAACGACATGCGCCGCGTAGCCCCGGCAACCGAAGCCCCGCGCGAGCGCATGGCGGCCCCGCTCAGGCCGGCGATGAAAGCCGCGCCCGCCCCCGCGCAAAACAGAGTGGCCGACGCCATGGCAGCCAAAGACGACGCTGCTACGCCGCGTGGCGGCGGCAGCATGAGCATCCAGTTGAAGCGCTGGACGCCCGACGCGCCGTATTTCAAACGTTTTAGCGATGCCGCCGCCGGCGACTTGTATCGCGTGTATCTCGACGAGCGCGCGGCTTACGTTAACAGCACCGCGTTTTTTCTCGATGCGGCGGATGTGTTTTTCGACAAGGGCCTCACCGCGCTGGGCGTGCGTGTACTCGGCAATCTGGCCGAAATGGATTTGGAAAACCGCCACATCCTGCGAATACTCGGCTACCGCTTGATGCAGGCGGGGCACGCAAAGCTCGCGATCCCCATCCTTGCGCGCGTGCTCGAACTCGCACCCAACGAGCCGCAGTCGTATCGCGACCTTGGGCTGGCGTATGCCGCCGACAAACAATGGCAAAAAGCCGCGGATCAACTCTACGAAGTGGTGATCCGCCCGTGGCACGGCCGCTTCCCGGAAATCGAGTTGACGGCGCTGGATGAGTTGAACGCCGTCATCGCCACGGCGGAAACGCCGGTGGACACCAGCCGCTACGACGCGCGGCTCATGCGTAACCTGCCGGTGGATTTGCGCGTGGCGCTGTCGTGGGACGCCGACAACACCGACATCGATCTGTGGGTGAGCGATCCGAACGGCGAAAAAGCCTACTACGGCAACCGCATCAGCTATCAGGGCGGACGCATGTCGCAGGATTACACGGGAGGTTACGGCCCGGAAACGTTTTCCCTCAAACACGCCAAGCCCGGAAAATACACAGTCGAAGCCAACTTCTACGGCCACAACCAGCAGATCGTCGCCGGCGCCACCACCCTGCAACTCAAACTCACCACCCGCTTCGGCACGCGCGAGGCGAAGGAACAAACGGTGACGCTGCGGCTGAAAGGCAGAAGCGAAGTGGTCCAGGTGGGCGAATTCGAGGTGAAGTAAGGCAGGATTTTTACCGTGGCCGCCGTCGCTGGCGTAGTTGCCGTAGGATGGGCGCAACCCATCACCAACCCTCGCTACAATGCCACCTGACCACAACCGGCGACCCATCATGAAAAACAAACAAGTTTTACTGGCCGCGCGTCCGCAAGGCGCCGTCGAAGAAAGCCACTTCCGCATCATCGAATCCGAAATCCCCAAGGCGGGCGACAACGAGTTTGTCATGCGCGCGCATTACCTCTCGCTCGACCCCTACATGCGCGGGCGCATGGACAACGAAAAATCCTACGCCGCCAAAGCGGAGGTCGGCGCGGTGATGGTCGGCACCGCCGTGGGCGAGGTCATCGAATCGAACCACGAAAAATTCAAAGCCGGTGATTTTGTCGAAACGCGCACCGGCTGGCAGGAATATGGCGTGAGCAACGGCGGCGGTGTGCGTAAGCTCGATCCGAAATATGTTCCGCTGTCGGCGTACTTGGGCGCGGTAGGCATGCCCGGCGTTACCGCGTGGATCGGTTTGAATGAACACGGCAAACCCAAAGCCGGTGAAACCGTGGTGGTGTCCGCCGCCAGCGGCGCGGTCGGCAGCGCGGTGGGGCAACTGGCGAAATTAAAAGGCTGCCGCGCCGTGGGCATCGCCGGGGGCCGCGCCAAATGCGATTACGTGGTGAACGACCTCGGCTTTGATGTCTGCATCGATTACAAGGCGGGCGGCCTCGATGCGGCACTCGCCGCCGCGTGCCCGAAAGGGGTGGATGTGTATTTCGACAACGTCGGCGGCCCTACCCTCGATGCGCTGCTAAACCACATGAACGCCTTCTCGCGCATTGCCCTGTGCGGACAAATTTCCGGCTACAACGACCCCGGCGCGCTGGCGCTGCACAACGCGCGCAGCTTTCTGGTGAATCGCATTGCGCTGCGCGGCTTCATCTGCTCCGATCACATGGATTTATGGCGGCCCGCGTTGAAAGAGTTGGGCGCACTGGTGCACGGCGGCAAGCTCCGGTATCGCGAAAGCATCGCTGTCGGGCTTGATAGTGCGCCCCAGGCGTTTATCGGCTTGCTGAATGGGAAAAATTTTGGCAAGCAGTTGGTGAAGCTGGTTTGAGCCTTTGGTGAAAATCGTAGGGCGCAATCGGTCATTGCGCCGAATGCGTTGTCGTTTCCCGAAGTTCAACGATAAACTGGGCAAGGTCGCCGATGAATGAAAATGACAATACCGATGTTCGGATGGTTGAAAAAGAGTTTTTGACGTTGGCGAACCAATTGCGCGCCATGGAAGGCTACCCACCGCTTACAGAGCTCCCTGAACCGCCGTATTGTTCTTTTTGTGGCCGTTCTAAAAAGGAAATGGGGGCATTGGTCGAAGGGATAGACGCGCACATCTGTGCAGAGTGTGCAACCGAAGCGCGCAGAATATTGTTGCGCGGTTGAGCAAGTTACCCGAGGGCCATCATGGAATATGCCCTTTCGCTGCTCGCAGGCGGGATCGCCGCGAACCTCGTGGCATCTCGACGGGTGCTGCGCGATGATCTTTCGGAGCGTTGGCAACAGGTCTGCCAGTTGTTTCTGGTGTGGTTGGTTCCGATAGTGCAGAGCGGCAATTCTCAATGGTGCGGCGGGCGCATTTTCAGCAGCCCTGCCTCTACGGCCTGTTCCAGATAAAGTGAATAGAAATCGCTGGACGACAACCCTACCAGCGGCGCGGACGCCGGCTGGCCCCCGGCGTCGAACACTATCACGGTGGGCACGCTGCGTACCGCAAACCGCCGCGCGAACTCGCGCGCGGTGGTGGCGTTGCCCGCGAAGTCGCGCAAGGGCTGTGCACCGTCCAGTTGCAGTTCGAGCATGATGACTTTGCCGCGCCATGCTTCGCCGGCGTTCATGGGCTGCCAGTACTCGCGGCGCGCGGTGTTGCAATAGGGGCAGGTGGTGAGCGTGAACGCGATCAGCACCGGCACGCGCTGCTCGCGCGCCAGTTTGGCGGTTGCCGCAAGGTCGCTCGCCAGCGGCAGCGGCTCGGCGCGGGCGCCGCTCACGGCAGTGACGGCGCAGGCACATGCTAAAATCAGCAGCCGCATCGCCCGCCCAATATGCCTAAAAATATCATTTAAAAACAACATGTTACCTCATAACCCTGCTGCTCTGCCCGCGCGCGTGGTGATCGCCACGCGCGAGTCCGCGCTGGCGATGTGGCAGGCGCGGCACATTGAATCACGGCTGGCTGAACATTATCCGCACTTGAGTATAAGCCTGCTCGGCATGACCACCGAGGGCGACCGCAAGCTCGGTTCTTCGCTGGCGAAAATCGGCGGCAAGGGTTTGTTCGTCAAGGAACTCGAAGACGCGCTGGCCGAGGGCCGCGCCGACATCGCGGTGCATTCGTTAAAAGACGTGCCGATGCATCTGCCGGCGGGGTTCGCATTGGGCGCGATCCTCGATCGCGCCGATCCGCGCGATGCGTTTGTCTCAAGCACGTACGCCACGCTGTCCGCGCTGCCGCCGGGCGCGTGTGTCGGCACCTCGAGCCTGCGCCGTGAAAGCCAATTGCGCGCGGCGTTTCCGCATTTGCGTATCGAGCCGCTGCGCGGCAATGTGCAGACGCGCCTGCGTAAACTGGACGAGGGCGCGTACGACGCCATTATTCTCGCCGCCGCCGGCTTGAAACGGCTGGGCCTGGAACACCGCATCGCCGCCACGATAGCGCCGGAAGACATGCTGCCCGCCGTCGGGCAGGGCGCGCTGGCGATTGAATGCCGCAGTGACCGCGCGGATATGCTGGCGCTGCTGAAAGTCCTGCATCACGATGCCACCGCCGCCTGCGTGGCGGCCGAGCGCGCGCTGTCGCGGGCGCTGGCCGGCAGTTGCAATGTGCCGCTGGCGGGCTACGCCGAAATTACCGGCGCACGTTTGCGCTTGCGTGGTTACGTGGGCGCGCCCGACGGCACGCGCCATGTCAGCGCCGAAGTCGAAGGCGCGGCGGACGAAGCCGAGGCGTTGGGCGCGGCGCTGGCCGCGCAACTCAAGGTGCACGGCGCGGGCGACATCCTCGCGGCGCTTGAACACCCATGAGCACCGCCGCCACACTGGCCGGACGCGGCATTGTCATCACCCGTCCCGCGGAGGAAGCGCGGCGGCTGGCGGCCTTGATCCGCGAGGCGGGCGGCGAGCCGCTGCTGTATCCGGCGATCGTTATTCTCGATGCGCCCGACCCGTGCGCGCTTGATGCGGTGATCGACAGGCTGGCGGAATTTAATCTGGCGATTTTTATCAGCCCCAGCGCGGTGAATAAAGCGCTGCCCCGCATCGTCGCGCGGCGCGCGCTGCCGCCGACCTTGCGCTGCGCGGTGATCGGGCCGGGCGGGGTGGCGGCGCTGCAACGCTTTGGCGTGAATGAGGTGATCGTGCCGCAGGGGCGGTACGACAGCGAATCGTTGCTGGCCTCGTCGTACCTGCAGCAGGTGCGTGGGTTGCGTATCGTGATTTTTCGCGGCGATGGCGGGCGCGAGCTGCTCGGCGACACGCTCGCCGCGCGCGGCGCCCTGGTGGAGTATGCGGCGTGCTACCGGCGCGGCAAACCCGCGTTCGATGCCGCGCCCCTGCTGCGCGCGTGGGAGGAGAAACACATCGCCGCGGTCATCGTCACCAGCAGCGAGGGGCTGCACAATTTCTGCGCGCACATCGGCGCGGTCGGCGTCGCGTGGTTACGCCAGACCCCGCTGGTGACGCCGCACCCGCGCATCGCCGCCGCCGCGCGCGAACTGGGTATGCTGTCCGTGGTCGAAACGCAATCCGGTGACGAAGCGCTGGTGGGCGCGTTGCCGGCGTGCCTTGCACTGCAAAACCGCCATGATTGATCTGCCGCCAAAACCCGCCTCGTCCGCCGACGCCACCAATGTCACTACAGCGCCGCCCGCGCCGGTGACACTCACGTCACTGTCGTCGCTGGCGGGCGCCTTCGGCATCATTGCGCTGCTGGCGCTGGCTGCGCTGGGCATTGCGCTGTGGCAGATGCACGACACGCGGCTGGCGTTTGACGGCGTGCGTCAGGAGTTGGCCAAACGGCTGGCCGACGTCGATGTGCAAACCCGAACCAGCCGCATCGCGGGCGACCAACTGCGCGAGGCGACGCGCGAAGCGGCGGTAAAAATCGGCGTGCTGGAAGCGAAGCTCGCCGAATCGCAAAGTCAGCAGATCGCGCTCGAAGCGCTGTATCAGGATTTGTCGCGCAATCGCGACGAATGGGCGTATGCCGAAATCGAACAGACTCTGCTCATCGCCAGTCAGCAATTGCATCTGGCGGGCAATGTGAAAGCCGCGCTGATCGCGTTGCAGGCGACGGACGCGCGGTTGCAGGCCATGAACCGCCCGCAGCTCACCGCGCTGCGTAAAGCCATGGCGCAGGATATCGCCCGCTTGAAGGACACGCCGTTGCTGGACACGCCGGGTTTGAGCTTGCGTATCGATGCCCTGCTGGCGGCGGTGGACAAGCTGCCGCTGGCGGCGGAGACCCGGCCCGTGGCCGCCGTCGCCGCCGCGCCCGCCGGCGACGGCGGCGCGAACGCGGTGTCGCGCTTCTGGCGCGAAGTGTGGACGGACATAAAACAATTGGTGCGTGTGCAGCGCATCGACCGCGCCGATGTGCCGCTGCTCTCGCCCGCGCAGACTTTTTTTCTGCGCGAGAATCTCAAGCTGCGCTTGCTCACCGCGCGCATGGCGCTGCTCACGCGCGACCAGGCCACCTTTCGCAACGATCTGAAAGCGGCGCGCGGCTGGCTGGCGCAATATTTTGATGCACGCGACAAATCGGTGGCGGCCGCCGCGGCCTCGCTTGCCGGCCTGCAAAGCGTCGACATCCAAATCGAATTGCCGGACATCGCCGCCACCCTGGATGCCATGCGCGCGGTGTCGCAGACGCGCGCGCGTGTCAAACAGTAGCAATACATAACTATATGTTTTTAAACAATATTTTGTATTGCGCTTACGCGGGAGCGCAGGCCGCATGAAATTCCTGCTGTGGACCATTGCGGCGATTGCGCTGGCCGTCGGGCTGGTGACGGCGGCGATCCGGTCGAGCGCGGGCTATCTGCAAGTCGTGTGGCCGCCGTATCGCGTCGAGCTGTCGCTGGTGATGGCGTTGGTGCTGCTGGCGGCGGCGTTTGTGCTGGCTTATGTGTCGGTGCGTCTGATCGCGGCGATGGTCGGCATGCCGCGGCAGGTGCGCGAGTATCGTGAAGCACGCCGCCAACGCACGGCGCAAACGGCCTTGAACGAGGCGCTGCATGAATTTTTTTCCGGTCGCTACGCGCGCGCCGAAAAAGCCGCGGTCGCCGCCATGGAGCCGGGCGAACAGCCGGCGCTGGCCGCGATGCTCGCCGCGCGCGCCGCGCACCAGTTGCGCGCGTATGTGCGGCGCGACGCATACCTTGCGCGGGGCGGCGCGGTTTTGCCGTCCGGCGACATGATGAAAGTCATCACCGAGGCCGAATGCCTGCTCGATGAACGCCGCGCCGCCGACGCGCTGGCGGTGCTGCACACACAGCCGCAAAAACACACCGCCGGGTTACGGCTCGAATTGAAAGCGTTGCAACTGACCGGGGCGTGGGAAAAATCGCTCGCCGTGATCGATCAGCTCGAACGGCGCAGCGTCTTTGATGCCGAACACGCCGCGCGCCTGCGCCGGCACGCGCTGGCGGAACATCTCAAGCGCCGCGCCGGCGACATTGCCGCGCTTGACGAGGCGTGGCGCAAAGCGCCGGACGCGCTGCGCCGCGACACGGTGGTGGCGCGCGCCGCCGCCGAAGGTTATGTGGCGCTCGACGTGAACGAGGCCGGCGCACGCGCCGCCGATATTATCGAGCGCAGTCTGGAGCAAACGTGGGACAGCGAACTGGCGGCGCTGTACGGCGCGTGTGGCGGCGAGGATACGCTACGGCGAATCGAACGCGCCGAGCGCTGGTTGAGCGCGCATCCGCAAGACGCGGCGCTGCTGCTCACGCTGGGGCGCTTGTGCGCGCAACAGGGGCTGTGGGGCAAGGCGCGCAATTACGTCGATGCCAGCATCGCCATCGAGGCCACATACCCCGCGCATCTGGCGGCCGCGCAGTGGTACGAAAAACAGGGCAATGCCGAAGCCGCGCAGCGGCATACCAAGGCAGCGCTCGATCTGGCGCTGGCGAAATTGCGCGAGCGCGCGGCTGATTATTGATGTTTCCATAATTCGTGACAAACCAAGTCCGTTCGCCCTGAGTAAAATATTCGCCCGCAGGTCGAAAGGCTCAGCCCGAACGGTGTAATGAAATACGGAAAGATCAAGAAAAGGCCACCACAACGCCTTTTTTAACCACGGATGAACACCAAGGTCAAAGGCACGGCAAAATAATTTTCACCACGGAACACGCAGAACACGCGGAACAATCGGAAGCAACAAAGCGCGATTTCTGTTTTTCCCGCGTGTTCCGTGTGTTCCGCGGTAATTGGTTTTGCCCTTGACCTTAGTGCGGGATTTACTGCGGTTTAATCCCCGCGGCTTTAATCACCCGTCCCCATTTTTCGGTTTCGGCTTTGATATAAGCCGCAAACTGCGCGGGGGTGCCGGCGACGATTTCCGCGCCCTCGTTTGCCATGTGTTTGGCGACATCGGGCGCGCGCAGCGCGCGTGTCGCCTCTTGCGACAAACGATCCTGAATCGCCTGCGGCGTGCCTGCGGGTGCGAGAAACCCGAACCACTGCGTGGCTTCGTAGCCCGGCACGGTTTCGCCGATGGCGGGCACGTCGGGCAGGAACGGCGAGCGCTTCACCGTGGTGACGCCCAGTGCGCGCAGGCGCTGGGTTTTGATATAACTCATCGCGGTCGGCAGCGACGGAATCTGCGCGGAGATTTCTCCCGACAAGTGCGCGACCACCGCCGCGCCCGAGCCTTTGTACGGCACATGCACCAGATTCACTTTGGCGAGATGTTTAAAAAGCTCCAGCGACAGATGCGGGCTGGTGCCGATGCCCGCCGAGCCGACGTTGATTTCGCCGGGTTGTTTTTTCGCCAGCGCGATCAAATCTGCCACGCTGCGCGCGGGCACCGACGGATGCACCACCAGCGCATTGGGCACCGCGGCGATCTGCGTCAGCGGTGCCAGATCGCGCATCGCATCGTACGGCAGCTTCGTGTACATCCACACGTTCAGCGCCAGCGTCGATGGGCTCACCAGCAGCGTGTGCCCGTCAGGCGCGCTTTTCGCCACGTTGTCGATGCCGATGGTGGTGCCCGCGCCCGCGCGGTTATCCACCACCACGGTTTGGCCGAGATACTCCGTCAACTTGGCGGCCAGCACGCGCGCGAGGATGTCGGTGCCGCCGCCAGGCGCGGAGGGCACCACCAGCCGGATCGCACGCGAGGGATACGATTGCGCCGCGGCGACGCTGGAAGCGGCGGCCAACAGCGCTGCGGTTAGTACGTAACTATTTGATTTTAATGACATTTTTTAAAACCCCTCAATCAACTTTCATGCCGGATTTTTTAATGATCGGCGCGTACATCGCAAGCTCGCGCTTGATCTGCGCGGTCAATTCGTCGGGCGTGGAGGGCGCGGCTTCGGCGCCCTGATTCAACAGCCAGCTTTTGAAATCGGCGTTGTTAAGCACCTTGGTGAATTCGCCGTGCAGGCGATTGAGCACTGCGGGCGGCGTGCCCGCGGGCGCCATCGCGCCATACCAGGTAATCGCTTCGTAGCCGGGAAAGGTCTCCGCCACGGTGGGCAGCTCCGGCATCACCGGCGAACGTTTGGCGCTGCTGACGGCGAGCGCGCGCAGCCGCTGGCTGCGCACAAACGGCAAGCTGGAAGTCAACGTGCCGAACATCAACTGCATTTCGCCGCTGACGATGGCGGTGAGCGCGGCCGCACTGCCTTTGTATGGCACATGCACCAGTTTCACCCCCGCGACATCGTTAAACAACACCCCCGCCAGATGCGCCGGCGTGCCCGTGCCGGACGAACCGTAGTTCAATTGATCGGGCCGCGCGCGGGCGAACGCCGCGAACTCCTTTACCGAGCGCACCGGCAGCGAGGGATGCACCACCAGCATGTTGGCGGCGATGGCAATGCGCGTGATCGGCGCAAAATCGCGCAGCGGATCGTACGACAGCTTCGCGTGCAGCACGGGGTTGATTGACAGTGAGGTGTTCGATCCCATGAATATCGTGTAGCCGTCGGGCGCGGAACGCGCGGCCAACTCCGCGCCGAGGATGGCGCCGCCGCCGGGACGGTTATCGATAAACACCTGCTGGCCGAGGCCGTCGGCCAGACGCGGCGCCAGCGCGCGCCCGACCAGATCCTGCCCGCCGCCCGGCGGGAACGGGATAATATAGCGAATGGGTTTGGCGGGGTACGCCTGCGCGTGCGCGACGCCGGCCAGCGCTACCGACGCTACCGACGCAACCGACGCTAACGACGCAAATGCCGCGGCCAGGGCCGTTGTTGCTGCGTGCATTGGCTTTCCAAGGTTGCGGGTTTCACACGAGCACGCATTGTAGATTTACCGCGTGCCGCGCACAACCGGAAACGTCGTAGGGAATCTTCAATCCCGAATTGCCTTAAACTCTCCCCCATGCAACCGACACAACCTTTACAAGCCATAAAGCGCGTCGCCATCCTCACCAGCGGCGGCGACGCCCCCGGCATGAACGCGGCCGTGCGCGCAGCCACCCGCGCGGCGCTGGCGCGCGGCTGGGAAATGCACGGCGTGCGCAATGGCTACGCGGGCTTGATGAACAACCTCATCGAGCCGCTGCATGCGCGTGACGTGGGCGGCATCATCCAGCGCGGCGGCACCGTGCTCGGCAGCGCGCGCGCGCCCGAATTCGCCACGGCGGCGGGCCGCATCAGGGCGCTGGCGAATTTACAGCGGCACGGCATCGATGCGCTGGTGGTGATCGGCGGCAATGGTTCGCAAACCGGCGCCAGCGTGCTCGCCGACGAGGGCTTCCCTGTCGTGGGCGTCGCTTCGACCGTGGATAACGATCTGGCGGGCAGCGACATCACCATCGGCGTCGATACCGCAGTGAACATCACGGTCGAGGCGATCGATCGGCTACGCACCACCGGCTCGTCGCACCAACGCGCCTTTCTGGTTGAAACCATGGGCCGCAACTGCGGTTACATCGCGTTGATGGCGGGCATCGCGGGCGGCGCCGAAGTGATCGCCATACCAGAGTGCGAAGTCACGCCCGAGGAGGTGGTTGAGCGTCTTCGCGCGGCGTATCAACGCGGCAAAACGCATGCGCTGGTGGTGGTGGCCGAGGGCGCCAAACACGGCGCGCGGGCGATCGAGCGTTATGTCGCCGAGCACCGCGCCGAGGTGGGTTTTGGTCTGCGTGTGACCACGCTGGGCCACGTGGTACGCGGCGGCGCGCCCACTGCGGCGGATCGCATCCTCGCCACGCGCCTGGGGGCGGCGGCGATAGACCAGCTCGCGCGCGACGCGGCGGGCGTTCTGGTGGGCGTGCGCGGCGACGAGATTATCGCCACGCCGCTGGCCGATATCGCGGGCAAGACCAAAGGCATCAATCTGCCCTTGCTGGAACTGGCGCGGGTGCTGGCGCAGTAAACGGCGGGCCGGCCGCCGCCGCACCGCACCGCCATGATGCCATGACGCAACCCGACACCCCTTCCATCCCGTTGTTGACCGAGCAGCCCGCGTGGCAAGCCCTGAGCGTGCATTGCGCCGCGATTCGCGACACGCATCTGCGGCAGTTGTTCGCCGCCGATCCGCGGCGCGGCGAACGCTACACCACCGAAGCCGCCGGTATTTATCTCGATTACTCGAAGCAGTGCATCAATGACGAAACGCTGCGGCGGCTGCTGCGGCTGGCAACGGATTGCGGCGTGCGCGAGGCCATCGCGGCGATGTTTCGCGGCGACCCGGTCAACCCCACGCAACAGCGCGCTGCGCTGCACACGGCGCTGCGCGCGCCCGCGACGCAAGCGGTGTGGGTCGATGGCGTCAACGTGTCGCCCGCCGTGCATGCCGTGCAAAAGCGCATGACCGCCTTTGCCGATGCCGTGCGCGACGGCCAGTGGCGCGGCCACACCGGCAAGCGCATCCGCAACGTCATCAACATCGGCATCGGCGGCTCCGATCTGGGGCCGGTGATGGCCGCCGAAGCGCTGCGCCACTATAGCCAGCGCGAGCTGAGTTTTCACTTTATCTCCAACGTGGACGGCGCCGATTTTGCCGAAACCACCCGTGATCTGGACGCCGAGGAAACCCTCTTCATAGTTTGCTCGAAAACCTTCACTACCCTCGAAACCATGACCAACGCCCGCACCGCCCGCGCCTGGTGTTTGCACCGCATGCCGGATGAGCAGGCGCTGCGCCGCCACTTTGTCGCGGTGTCGGCCGGCAGCGCGGGCGTGGCCGCGTTCGGCATCGATCCGGCGAACCGCTTTGAGTTCTGGGACTGGGTGGGCGGGCGCTACTCGCTGGCATCGGCCATCGGCTTGTCCACCCTGATCGCTGTCGGCGCCGAACATTTTCAGGCCATGCTGGCGGGCATGCACGCCATGGATCAGCACTTTGCGAGCGCGCCGCTTGAACAAAATCTGCCGGTGTTGATGGCCCTGTTGAGCGTGTGGAACCGCGATTTTCTCGGCGCGCCCGCGGTGGCGGTGCTGCCCTACGAGCATTATCTCAAATGCTTCCCCGCGTATCTGCAACAACTCACGATGGAGAGCAACGGCAAAAGCGTCACCCGCGACGGCAAGCGCGTGAACTATCAAACCGCGCCGGTGTGCTGGGGCGAGCCCGGCACCAACGGCCAGCACTCGTTTTATCAACTGCTGCATCAGGGCACGACGCGGATACCCTGCGACTTCATCGGCTTTTGCCGGCCGCTCACACCGCCGGGGCCGCTGGACCATCATCACGAGCTGCTGATTGCAAATCTGTTCGCGCAGAGCGAAGCGCTGGCCTTCGGCAAAACCGAAGCCGAGGTGATCGCCGAAGGCACGCCCGCATGGCTGGCGCCGCACAGAGTGTTCGACGGCAATCGCCCCAGCAACACCCTGCTCGCCGAGCGCTTGACGCCGCGCGCGTTGGGCGCACTCATCGCGCTGTACGAGCACACCGTCTACACGCAGAGCATCGTCTGGAACATCAACGCCTTCGATCAATGGGGCGTCGATCTGGGCAAAGCGCTGTCGCAGCGCATCACCCCCGAACTGCAAGGCGCCGCCGAGCCGGCGTTAAGCCACGACAGCTCAACCAACGCGCTGATCCGGCGCTACCGGCGGTTTAAGCCGGGGTGACGGTCGCGATCTCGGCGGACAAGACTAAAGGGGTTATCAAGCGCCGCTGCCGACTTAGGACTCAAGCCCGCATTAGTCATGAAGGTGATGTTCATTGATGCCCTGTCGGACGACAACGCAAATGCCTCACCGCGGAGGCGCGGAGGCGCAGAGGTTTCGCAGAGAAGCCGCGCGAGGACAATAGGGGACAGACCACGTTTATTTCATGATAAGATGACCAAAATGACGCAAATAACCGAAAAGATGAACGCCGCAACATGCCCCGCCGCGCCCGTCTAAGCGTTGTAAGCGTTGCCGGTGTGCCGTGGCACATCATCCAGCGCGGCAACAACCGCGCGGTTTGCTTTCACGCGGAGGGCGAACGGCGGGAAAACTACCGTGCGCTTTTCAAAGCACACCTTGATCCCGAAGTGATTACAAAGATACGCACGGCGACCAACGGCAACGTGGCGCTCGGCAACAAGCGCTTCGAGGAACAGATCGCGAAGATGCTGAAACGGCGGGTCACGCTCGGCAAGGCGGGACGACCGAAACGTGCTGAAAATCAAGCAAAGGAGTAGATTTCATCATGGACATCTGGAGAAAACGTGGCCTGTCCCCTATATATATTTGTCCCCTATATATATTTTTCAATACTTTCATAGTCACTCCAATCAAACTAAGACAAATTCACTGGTTGCGCAAACAAGTCCAAGTGCAGTGTTTCTTGGCCTAGCGATCCCCAATAATTTATGATTTCTTCAGCGCTAGAAACATCCAAAAGATTTCCCGATGGTTCAATTATGGAAATCTTATAGCCTAAAGCGTATA
>JANPOH010000551.1:0-3828 GCA_031427895.1 Betaproteobacteria bacterium | reverse complement strand
CCAATTGCCCAAGCGCATGGTTTTGCGCCGCAGGCGTGGGAAAATGTATCCTACGCGCTTGATAACATGAACCTCAAAGCGCGTAACCTGAAAATCAGTACGCGGATTTCTGAAAAACAGGGGGTTTTCTGTCAAGCACTAAGTAGCATTCCCCACGCGCGCGGCGCCCCGGTGCGCTCGACCAGACTGGCCACCTCCGCATAATCGGCCAGCGTCGCACGCGCGCTTTTGCCGATTAAGGCGCGCCGCCGGGTTGCCGGCGGGCCGGGTGAGTGCATCGTCAACGTTGGAATTTTAAGTTCGGCTGCGCGTGCCGCCACCCTGCCACTGCCAGGTGTGTTGTTGTCAGTTGAGCAAAAACGCCGGCGGCGTGTTGCCTACCACGGTCTGCCGGTAGACCTGTTGCGCGTAGGCGAGATCCAGCGCCGCGCGGTTGTGCGCGTCGGTGATGATTTTTCCGCCGGCGAATAATTCCGGCGTCAGCGCCATCGGCGCGGCGAGCATGTCCCACAAGGTGTTTTCGTGACGGGCGGGCATGTTGTCCATGGTGACTTTCACCATCGCGGGCAGTGCGGTGGCGCTGGCGACGATAAAGCTGTTGGTGTGCGAGGCGCCGATTGAGGCGGGGCGGTAGATCGCCAGATGCGGCAACGCCGAGCGCAGCGTGGCGAGCAAGTGTGCGTAGCTCACCGGGTTTTCCAGGTCGGCAAAGGTGTTGAACACGGCGATGCCTTTGTCGCCGATGCAGCGCCGCAGGTCGCGGAAAAAATCCTGCGTAATCAGATAGTCGGGCGTGCCGTCGCCATGAAACAGATCGACCACCGCGACGTCGTAGGGGCGCGGGCAGGCGTGGATAAAGGTGCGCGCATCGGCAAGATGCACGGGTGTTTTCTTTTCATCGAGGCCGAAAAAACGCCGCGCCGCCTGCAATGATGCGGGATCGATTTCCACAATGTCGGTCTGCATGCCGCGTGCCGCCAGCCGCGCGGGCGTCATGCCCGCGCCGAGGCCGAGCACCAGCGCGCTGCGCGCATTGGGGGTGTAGGCGGCGGCCAGCGCGTCGAGCGCGTAGTTGTAAAAAGAGCGCGAGCGGCCGCTGGACTCAACCGCGTTTTGCGTCAGGCCGTCCTGAAAATAAATGCGCCAGTAACTGCCGTCCGCATCCGGTTCGTGCTTGAGGATTTTCACCGTGCCGAACAGTGAGCGGTACACGGCCTCCACATGCCATTGCTTGTCGAGGTGGCTGATGGGGCCTTGGCGCCCGGTGTAGGCATCCGCTTTCCACAGCAGCAGGACCGCCGCGATCAGGGCAAACAGCCCGGCGCCGCCGATGGCGCCGCGTTTCTTGAGCGCGGGCGGCGGCGCGGCCACGATGGCGAGACTCAGCAATGCCAGCACGGCGGCCACGATCAACACCGAATCATAGTTGCTGACAAACGGAATCAGGCCGAACGCGGTGACCAGCACGCCAGCGACGGAACCCAGCGTGCTGATAAAAAACACTTGTCCCGCGCCGCCGTCGCCGCTGCTGTTGCCGCCGCCGCCGCCGCCGTTGACGCCTTTGTTGCCGTCATTTCCTTCGCGCCGTCGCAGCATATGGATCGCCACCAGCAGCGGGTTCATCGCCGAGGCCGCAACCAGCGGAATGGCGAGCAGAAGCAGGCAGGCGATGAATGCGCCGCCCACCAGGCTCATGCCCGCCAGCGGCACGAATACAAAGGGGTAGATCAGGCAGGCCGCGACAATGCCGATGGCGGCCACGGCCGGCATCAGCGCAAACCACCCGGCCAGCGTGTCAGCCGTGACATTGCGCGAATTGGCAAGTCGGCCGCCGGCCCAATAGCCCACTGACAGCGCAATCAATGTGATCGACAGAATGCCGGTCCAGATATAGAGGCTGACGCCGAAGTAGGGCGTCATTACGCGCGAGGTCAACAACTCCAGCGCGAGGATCGCGCCGCCGGAGATAAAAATCACGGTTTGCAGCAGCATGGGCAGACGGGGGTGTCGGGTATAATCGGTGATCGCGAATCTACCATAGCTGCCGTGCCTGCGTGACGTACCGCGCAAGTGCGGGAACGGCGTGGGACGATGGTTGTCGTAGTCTGTGTTTACGCTCGAAGGAGTTCCTATCTTGTTTCGATTCAATCATTCCTTGGGCCACACCGTGCCGGGATTGATCGCGGTCGTGCGGCGCCTCGGTACGCTATGCACGCTTTGTATCCTCGGTGCCGTTGCGGCGTCCGCGCAGGCGCAGGAGCCGCGCGTGCCCTACGTGCCCACGCCGCAGGAAGTGGTTGACCGCATGCTGCAAATGGCCAAAGTCAACGCCAGTGATTACCTGATTGATCTGGGTTCCGGCGATGGGCGCATCGTGGTGACGGCGGCGCGCAAACACGGTGCGCGCGGCTTCGGTGTTGATATCAACCCCGTGCGCGTGTCCGAGGCGCTGGCCAACGCGCAAAAGGCCGGCGTGGCCGATAAAGTCGCGTTTTACCAGCGCGATCTGTTCCAGACTGATTTGGCGCAGGCGACGGTCATCACCATGTATTTGCTGCCGCGGGTGAACATGGAATTGCGCCCAAAGCTGCTCGATCTGAAACCCGGCACGCGCATTGTGTCGCATGATTTTTCGATGGACGACTGGAAGCCCGATACCTTCGCCAAGCTGGATGTGAAAGAGAAATTCGGCGGTTCCGGCGGGCAAAGCGATGTCTACTTCTGGGTGGTGCCGGCGAAGGTGGCGGGCAATTGGCGCTGGGAGCTTGCCGCCGGCGGCAAGGGCGCCAAGCCGCTGGCCTACCATGTGACGCTCACGCAAACCTTTCAAGCGGCCGCCGGCAGTGTCAGTGTGAACGGCAGAACCGCGCCCCTGCAGAACGTCAAACTGCTGGGCGAGGACATTGGTTTTTCCTTCACGGTCGATTTGGGCGCGGGGCCGGTGAAGCACGATTTCAAAGGCAGGGTCGAGGGTGACAGCGTGACCGGCTCGGCGTCGCTGTCGGGCAGCCGCACCCAAGGCCAATACGAGTGGAATGCCGCACGCGCGCAACGAACCGAAGGGCAGGTGAACTGATGCAAAACAGACTGACTGGAATTCTCGCTTTTGTGCTGTGCGCCGCGCTGCCCACATTGCCCACATGGGCGGCGGCGCAGGATTACGGCGACACGCCCTATGTGCAGACGCCGCAGGTGGTGGTCGACAGGATGCTGGAAATGGCCAAGGTGACGGCCAAGGATTACCTGATTGATCTGGGTTCCGGCGACGGGCGGCTCATCATCACCGCCGCCAAAAAATACGGTGCGCGCGGCTTCGGCGTTGACTTGAACAAGAGTCTGGTGACGTTGAGCAACCGCAATGCGGCGAAAATGGGCGTGGCGAACCGCGCGGTGTTCTACGAGCGTGATCTGCACGAAACCGATATCACGCAGGCGGATGTGCTCACCATTTACCTGTTGCCCGAAGTGAACCTGATGGTGCGCCCGCGCATTCTCGCGTTAAAGCCCGGCACGCGCCTGGTGTCGCATGATTACGGTTTCGGCGAGTGGCCGCCGGATGTCGAAATCGTGATGGATGCGCCGGGCAAGCCCGTGGGGCGCGATCAAAAAAGCAAAGTAATGTTCTGGGTGGTGCCGTCGCGCGTGGCCGGTAAATGGGTGTGGCAGGACGGCGGCAGTGTCGAGCGCTATTTTGAACTGCAACTGGGGCAGGTGTTCCAGAAGCTCACCGGCACGCTGACGCTGGCCGGGCGCAGCGCCAAAATTGAAAACGCCGTACTGACGGGGGAGCAGATACGCTTTAGCGCCACGCTGGATGCCGGCGGCAAG
>JANPOH010000550.1:0-8918 GCA_031427895.1 Betaproteobacteria bacterium | reverse complement strand
GTTCCATCGGCAATTCGATGGCTGCGGCAGCGTCGGCAATGTGCATCGCATCGCCGCCGAGTTTGGCATCGCGCAGCGCCAGGGCTTTAGTCTCAATACCACGCAGGATATCCATGATGCGCCGGTTTTCCAGCCACGCTTTGTCGTCGAGAAAGCGGCGCAACTGCTGTGATAGATGGGCGACGGTTCGCTGCGTGTGTTCGCCGGCTTCCATCCAGTCGTAATGCACGCGCCGGATGCGCAAGTCCGGCTTGAGTGCGCTTACAGCGGGCAGTTGCAGCACCTGCGCCAGCCGGGTGGTGAGTTCCTCCTGGCGGCTGCTGGACATCAGAAAATCCCAGAAGGCGCGAAAGCTGCGGCCTTGATCCGAATCGGCGATCGCATCGCGCTCGCCCATGATGTCGGCCAGCAATTCGCCTTTGCCCCCGCCCCACAACGCGATGCGCTCGCGCACGCGCCGGTCGAGCAGCCGGAAGTTATGCTCGACCTCGCGAAAATCCGTCAGCAATTCACGCGCCAATTGCATGAACTGCTGGAAACGTTCTTTAAGCGCGGTATCGTCGAGCAGCGGCGCCACGCCTGACAGCACACGCGCAATCTCGGCGTCGGTCTCGTCGCGTCGTCTGTGCAGATCGGCGAGGCGCTTGGCGGGGTCTGGCTCGCTGCCCTCGCTCATTTGTTTGAGCAGTTCAAACAGTGTGAGCAAACGCGATTCGGTACCGACGAAACTGCGCGCCGATAGCGTGCCCAGCCAGACGATGGCTTTCTCGGTGGCCGGTGTCAGATCAAATTGCGGCTCGTCGGAGCCTTGACGGTAGAACTTGCGTAACCAGCCCTTGTCAGCACCGGTCCAGTCGTTGAGGTATTCCAGCGCGGGCTTCGGAAAGGATTCCGGCCCCAGGCGTTCGCGCAACGCAAACAACTCGTCTTCGAGGGCTTCGGCCAGATCGGCCGCGGTCATCACCCGCACATTGGGCGCGACGAACACGCGGTGCAGAAAACTCGCGATCAGCGGCGCATGATCCGAGCGCAGCAAGCGCCAGGCCGGATGATGCGTACGCAGCGCATCGAGCGTGGCGTAGTCGAGAGTCACGCTGATGCGTCCGTGCCGGCGGTGCCTTGGGTACTCATGAAGAGGTCGCTGCCGCGCGTGGGTTTGGAAGGGGTTTTTTAGTTATTTCTTTTAAAAACAGATAGTTACGTTAAATGATTACGTGCTGGTTGTACTAGTGGTGCTGCTGTAATGGTGGAGGCGGCGGGAATCGAACCCGCGTCCGCAAGCCCTCTACAGTCAGGACTACATGCTTAGCCTGGTTATTTGGGTCTCGCCTTGCGTCCGCCAACCGGCAGGCTGACGCTCGGCCAGCCGCTTCGACGGATCCACGCGGCAAAGCGGCCATACCGCGTAGAGAGGCTGATGTAAATGACACTGCACCGGAACGGCAGGCTTGCGCCCGCATATCCGGCCTGACCCATCAGCAGATCAGTGCAGCGTCTAGCCGGTATTAGGCGGCTAGAGAATAACGCTCGTCGTTTGCGTGTAAAAAGTTTCCAGCGGATTTACAAGGTAACTGGACCTTGGCATGCCCTGTGCTGCTTTGTAACCCACGTCGAAGCCAGGTCGCCCCCGGATTCTGGTGTCTTTCACTACATGGACATTATTGCATATCGGGGCGCGGGGCCGCATTGCAAGTGTGCGGCGAGGCTTCGCAGAGGCATATAAAAAAGTCTTTAAAAAACAAATACTTATAGTTTTTTTGTGACAGGCTACTGCGGCGGCCGTGTTGGCGGCGGCGGGCTGGCGAGTTGAAAGCGCCGCTCCGGCGGCGTGCCCGCGGCGAAGTGCAGCGGTGCAAGCGCTGGTACGATGACGTTGTCGCACACCTTATGCACGCCATAGACCTCGACCGGCGGCGTCCAGCGCGGCTTGAGCTCGCAGGTGACTTGCACGCAGGAAATGCTTTTCAGCCATGCGCAGATTTTTATTTTCTCGCCGCCGGCGTTGAAGATTTCGGTGAGGTAGGGTGCGCCTGCGTAGTGCGGTTGATTCTGCCCGCTTTCGGCATGCACGTCCTGCAGGATGCTGTAGAAGCTGCCGTTCACCTGCAAAAAACCCAGCGTCTTTTCCATGAACCGGGAGAGGTTGCGGGTATATGAAAATCCGCCGAGCAGGTCAGTGATGATCTGAAACTTGCCCAGTTCGTCCATCGTATAGTCACTGAGCGACTTGCCGTGGAAATAACGGATCTGGTTGGTTTCAAGCCGCGCGGCGGTTTGATGCCACGCCTTCGTGCGGCGATCTTCGATGGATATGGCGACGCTCTGCGCCTTATTGCGGCTTTCATCGGATGTGGCGCCGTAGTAATCCAGGATGGCGCGGCCTTCGCCGGCGCCGATATCCAGCCAGCGGCCATTGGCGCGCAGCGTTGCCAGCGCGCGGTCGAATTCCGGTGGCAGCGCGAAGGCGTAAGCCGCGAGGTCTCTGTCGATGACGTATCCTTTGGGCACTGCATCGCCCCTGCTCTGGTAGATGCCTTCCTGCCGGGAAGATTGCTCGCGGGAATTCGGCGAGCCGACGCTCTGCGCATGCGCCGCGCCGCCCCATGCCATATGCAAGCCAAGAAAAATGGTGATGCCTATTCCGGCATTTTTCATGCTGCCTCCTCGTTTCCAGTCGATCGCCACGCCCTACACCCGCATTGATCCGGACAATCGATTTTTGTGTCCCGGTATAATAGCCGAAATGCGAAATCCTCATATCCGCACCGTACTTCTGCTGATTTTCCTTGCGATTATCGCCGGCTGCGCCAGACTGCCGCGCATCGATAAAACCCCGATCAGGGCGCATACCCTGGGCGATCTGCAGGGCCAACTGCTCAAGCGTCAGGCCAGCCTGGATACCTTCCGGCTGTTGGGACCGTTTGACGTGGCGACGCAAACCAACCACGAAATTCGCCTGTCGGATGCGGAGCGATACAGCGCCGATGTGTACCTGGCATCGCACCCGGAGCGGGCGCCGCTGGTCATCTTGTTGCACGGGCTGGACGCCACCAAGGAGCAGCATGCCTATCAGGCCATGCACGTGGCCTCGTGGGGCATGCACGCGCTCAGTTTGCAGTTGCCCAATACCGGGCCGTGGGTCGCCAACGCGCGCATCCTCGCGCGCGTTGTGCATGCGCTACATCGCGGCGATGTAACGGTCGATCGCCGTATCGACACCGCGAAGATCATTCTGGCCGGACACTCCTATGGCGCCGCGGCCGTGGCCATCGCACTGGCGGATGGCGCGCCTGCAATGGGCGGCGTGCTGCTGGATCCCGCCGCCATCGGCAGGGATCTGCCGCAGTTTCTGCGCAAAGTTCGTACGCCAATCATGATTCTAGGCGCGGACGAGCAGATCACGCGAACGAACAACCGTGAATATTTTTTTCTGTTCGTGCCCAGCGGTGTTGCGGAAGTGTCGGTGAAGGACGCGACGCACGAGGATGCGCAATTTCCGTCCGATGCGTCGTCCTCCACGGAGGCGCTGCAAATTACTTTTGCCGGTGCATTGGTCTCGTCCGCGCTGAGCCTGCACATGACCGGCAGGTTCGATTACGCCTGGACCAGTTTTGAGCCGGACCTGCATAACGGCAAGCTACGGAGCCCGAAGAAGAAGTAAGCGGAGCGCATGCACTGCGCAGGCTGTTTTTGCCGCTTCGGCGATCAGCGCGCCATGTGCTCCAGAACTTCCAGCGGCGCATCGATAACCGCGGCGGCGCCCCACGCGGCGGGATCGCTGCCGTTGAGGTAGCCGTAACGCACTGCGATGGTTTTCATGCCCGCCGCGCGCCCGGCTTGGATATCGCGCTCGTCGTCGCCGACGTAGACACAGGCTGCGGGACGGATATTGATGGCGCGTGCCGCCGCGTAGAGCGGCTCTGGATGCGGTTTCATCTTGCCGGTGGTGTCGCCGCCGATGATGCAGGCGGCGCGCGTGCCGTAGCCCAGCAGTTTCATTAGCGGCAGTGCAAAGCGTTCGGCTTTGTTGGTGACGATGCCCCAGACCAGCGCGCGCGCTTCCAGTACGTCTATCAATTCGGCCATGCCGTCAAACAGGCGCGTTTCGCGGCACAGGCTGGCCTCGTACAGATTCAGGAATTCGTCGCGCATCGCCGGGTAGTCGGCGTGATCGGGGGTGATGCCGAATCCCGCGCCGAGCAGCCCGCGCGCGCCCGATGAGGTGTAGGGGCGGGTTGTCGCGTCCGGCACGGGTTGCAGGCCGCGTGCGATACGCATCTGGTTTAGCGCATGGCCCAGGTCGGGCGCAGTGTCGGCAAAGGTGCCGTCGAGGTCGAACAATACGGCGCGGATCATTGGGTGGTGTGCAGAATGTAGTTGACGCTGGCGTCCGCGCCCAGCGCATAGCGTTGCGTGAACGGGTTGTAGGTCATGCCGGTGATGCCGCCCAAGGCGAGGCCCGCGCGGCGGCACATGGCGGCGAGTTCCGACGGCTTGATAAAGCGCGCGTAATCGTGCGTGCCGCGCGGCAGCAGCCGCAGAATATATTCCGCGCCGATCACCGCGAACAAATACGATTTCGGATTGCGGTTGATGGTTGAAAAAAATACCTGGCCGCCAGGCTTGACCAGCGCCGCGCAGGCGGCGACGGTGGCGGCGGGGTCGGGCACATGCTCCAGCAGTTCCATGCAGGTCACGGCGTCAAACGAGGCGGGCCGCTCGGCGGCGAGGTCTTCGGCGGAAATTTTCCGGTAGTCGACATGCAGGCCGGATTCGATCAGATGCAGTTCGGCCACTTTTAGCGGCTTGTCAGCAAGATCGATACCGGTCACCCGCGCACCGCGCGCGGCCATGCTCTCGGCCAGAATGCCGCCGCCACATCCTACGTCAAGTACTTGTTTTTGTTCAAGTTTTACGATTCCATCGATGTAGTTCAGGCGCAGCGGATTGATGTCATGCAGCGGCTTGAATTCACTCTTCGGATCCCACCAGCGGTGGGCGAGCTCGCTGAATTTCTCCAGCTCCAGGGGGTCGGCGTTGAGGGAGTGTTTGTTCATGAGCGGGCAGGTTTTATTTTGTCGCGCCAGTAGCCGGCGCGCGCGATGATTTCGGCGGTGTCGATGTTGACCAGCGTGCCCGCTTCGAGCAGCAGTTCGCCATCCACCCACACATGGCTTACGTGGTCACGACCGGCGGCGTAGACGATGTGCGACAACGGATCATAGCAGGGGGACAACTCCGGCGCGCTGAAGTCGATGGCGGTGATGTCGGCGCGTTTGCCGATTTCGAGCGAGCCGATTTTTGCATCCAGCCCCAGCGCGCGCGCCGCGTTGAGGGTGGCCATTTCCAGCGCCTGCCGCGCGGGAATCGCCGCCGCATCGTTGGCGCCGAGCTTGCCCAGCAGCGCGGCCAGCCGCAGCTCTGCGAACATGTCGAGCCGATTATTGCTGGCGGCGCTGTCGGTGCCCAGACCGACATTCACCCCCGCTTGCGCTAACGCATGGATCGGCGCCAGCCCGCTGGCGAGTTTGAGATTGGACGCGGGGCAATGCGCGACATGGCAGCCGTGTTCCGCCAGCAGCGCGATTTCATCCTGCGTCAGATGCACGCCATGCACGGCGATCAGATTCGGGCCCAACAGGCCGAGGTTTTTCAGGCGTTGCAGCGGACGCATGCCATGGTTGGCGAGGCTGTCGCGGATTTCATCGGTGGTTTCATGCAGGTGCGTGTGTATCGGCACATCGAGTTCAGCGGCGTAGATGGCGATGCGCTCAAAGGTGGCGTTGCTGACGGTATACGGCGCATGCGGTGCAAGACAAAAGGACAGCAGGCTTTCGTCGCGCATCGCATCGCGCGCCGCAATGCCCTTGCTCAGGTAATCCGCGGCGTCGGTGGCGTAGGCGGACGGAAACTCAATCGCGATCATGCCGATGGCGGCGCGCATGCGTGCCTGCAGCGCCGCTTGTGCGGCGGCTTCCGGAAAAAAATACATGTCGTTAAAGCAGGTCACGCCGCCGCGCAGCATTTCGGCGCAGGCGAGCAGGGTGCCGTCGCGCACGAATTCGGCGCCCACGACGCGGGATTCCGCCGGCCAGATATGCTCGCGCAGCCACGGCATCAAGGGCAGGTCGTCCGCCAGCCCGCGCATCAGGGTCATCGCGGCATGGGTGTGCAGATTGATAAGGCCGGGTATGAGGACGTGGTTGGGCAATGAGACCACGCACGCCGCGGGGTGGCGGGCAGTCGCATGGGGAATCGGCAACAAATCAATAATCGCGCCTTGTGCGATCACGATGGCGTGCTGTTCCAGCACGGCGGTTCGCGGCGCCACGGGTACGATCCAGCGCGCTGCAATCAGGGTGTCTGCGCTTGTTGACATGGTGATAGTGTAGTGCGGCGAACGGAACTTCGGCCAGAAATTACGATTTACGAACACGACACGAACACGAATCGCGGGCAAAAAAAAGCCCTGCCGAGGCAGGGCTTTAATTCGCTAATTTGAAGCTAAGTCGAAGCGATATTGCTTAGGGCTTCGGTTTGGCTTCCGGTTTGGCTTCCGGCTTGGCTTCCGGCTTGGCTTCCGGCTTCGGTTGCGGCAATGCGGTGCCGACCACTTCAACCGTAACGCGGCGGTTCGGGCCCAAGCATTCGATCAACTGCTTACGCGCCATCTTGTTGTCGCAGAACTTGGTCACGGGGATCGGCTGTTTCGGGCCTTTGCCTTCCCAGAAGATCAGTTTCGGATCCACTTTCTCGACGTTGACCAGATGATCTTTCGCGACTACCGCACGTTGCTCGGAGAGCTTCATGTTGTAGGGCAGCGTGCCGAGGCGATCGGTGTGACCGGTTACGACCACGGCGCCGAAGGCGACTGCCGTGCGCGCCTTGTTGGCCTTGCGCAGATCATCCAAGAAGGAGTTCAGTTCCTTCTTGTTGTCATCCGTCAGTACTGCCTTGTCGAACGGAATGTTCTGCAACTCGATTTTTTCGGTGATGTTGATCGGCTCGGGTTTCTTGGCCGGGGGCTTCGGTTTCTCAACAGGCGGCTTGACAACTGCTGGCGGCTTGACGACAGGCGGCGGCACCACCACTGGTTTCGGCTTCACATAGCCATCGCAACCTTCGACAATGGCGCGCGCCGGGGTCCATTCGGTGGTGCGTACGCAGTTGTACTGCGTATGCACCACATTGTTGTTCGTGTCGAGCAAATACCCCTGTTTGGGGGCATCCGGGCTGCGACCACCCATACCCGAACAGCCGGCGATGGCTACCAAGGTGGCGCCTGCTAATGTAATTTTCGTTGCAGAGTGCATGTTTTTGATCCTCCTGTTTTACGATGAGAAATTAGGGCGCCGAGACACTTCGACAACCTAAAACCGTCTCCCTAACTACTACAATTAAATGCCACAATTAAGTTAATAATAACCACGAAAGTCCACGAAAAAAGCTACTAAAAAAACCTTGCGATCAGCCACCAGCGCCAATAAATATCATATTCACGTAGGCATGGCGAACCGTTGTCGAAATGATACCACGGTTTTTGAACTAAAAGCACAAGGTTTTGTCACGAAAATGGAACACCCCGGCAGCAGGTGTGGCGTCTATGCCAAATCGCCCTGCTATCAAAAGCTGACTTACCGCCGGTTTGGCCGTCGAAGCGGATGAAATCGGGAGGGTTTTGCCGCCGCCGGCCACGATGTC
Source organism: Betaproteobacteria bacterium (assembly GCA_031427895.1). Lineage (GTDB taxonomy): Bacteria > Pseudomonadota > Gammaproteobacteria > Burkholderiales > SG8-41 > UBA5216. The sequence goes on along the minus strand of JANPOH010000550.1, from coordinate 1,217 downwards.
CACGCGGCGATCCGATTGCAGGCCGACGTGCCGGGACGGGGCGTATGGCCGGTGGCTGCAATGGCGTCGTGCCGGGCGTCGTCTTTAAATGCGGCGGTAAATGCATCCAGTCGCATCCCGCTTATATTTATGCCACCGCGCTTATCGGTGGTTTTGTCCAGGTGGTGGTTTGGTCGAAGTCGAAAAGTGCGCCTGCCGAGAGCGAAAATTTCTGCTTCACGGACGCGGGCGCCGGGGCGGCCTTGGCTGCGGCTGCGGTCGTCCACTCGGTGGTATATGCGCGCATTCAGCAATTGCATGGCGTGTTAAAATCTTAAGATTTAGCGGTCTGACCGAAAGAAAGCGGCGCGAAAGCGCCTGCGCGGGCAGGCGCTTTTCACATTAAAGCCCCATCAATGGATCAATTCGCTAAAGAAACCCTTCCAGTAAGCCTAGAAGAAGAAATGCGCCGTTCGTACCTCGATTACGCCATGAGCGTGATCGTCGGACGTGCGCTTCCCGATGTGCGCGACGGTCTGAAGCCGGTGCATCGCCGTATTTTGTTCGCCATGCATGAATCGAATACCACGTGGAATCGTTCCTACGTGAAGTGCGCTCGCGTGGTGGGTGACGTGCTGGGTAAATACCATCCGCATGGCGACTCGGCGACCTACGAGGCGCTGGTGCGTATGGCGCAGGATTTCTCCATGCGCTACCCGCTGATCGACGGGCAGGGCAACTTCGGCTCGGTCGATGGCGACTCCGCGGCGGCCTATCGTTACACCGAGTGCCGTCTCGAGAAAATCACCTCCGAGCTGCTCGCCGACATCGACATGGAAACCGTCGATTTCGTGCCCAACTACGATGGCAAGGAAAACGAGCCGGTCACGCTGCCGGCGCGCGTGCCCAACCTGCTGGTGAACGGCTCGTCGGGTATCGCGGTGGGCATGGCGACCAATATTCCGCCGCACAACCTGTCCGATGTGCTTGATGCCTGCCAGTTGCTGCTGCAAAACCCGGATACCGATATTGAAGCGCTGATCGAGATCGTCAAGGCGCCGGATTTTTCCCACGCGCGGCATCATCTATGGCGTCGTGGGGGTGAAGGCAGGCTACCGCACGGGCCGCGGCCGCGTCATCATGCGCGCGCGCACGCACTTTGAAGAAACCGAAAAGGGCGGGCGCGTCGCCATCATCATCGACGAACTGCCGTATCAGGTGAACAAGGCCAACCTGCT
>JANPOH010000549.1:0-7389 GCA_031427895.1 Betaproteobacteria bacterium | reverse complement strand
AGCCTGGTGGTGTGCGACCAACGCCGAACACATGCTTGCCTTACGACTGAATCGAGCAAACCGGCAGTGGTATGCGTATTGGGCCGACGATTTGAAGCAGGCCGCTTGAGCAACTTCAGACATCAGTTTGAATCGCACCCTTTCAATAGTGAAATAATGTGCCGTAATCACAAGGATGATAGAATGACATATTTTTTTATCCAAAGAAATGGAATGAGTATTATTCGGTAGGCCGCGTAACAAATTCCGTATAGTTGCCCGAGCCCTCGCTTACCCTCACCGAGGCGACGGCGGATTTGGGCGGGCCGCGATGCGCGCGCACGATCATGGCGGCGACGTTCTCCGGCGCGCCCTGAATCATCGCTTCCACGCTGCCGTCGAGACGGTTGCGTACCCAGCCGGTGCAATGAAATTGCCGCGCCTTGTGCGCCACGTAATTGCGAAACCCCACGCCCTGCACGCGACCGGTGATGATGAGGTGTTTGTTGTCCATCTTGCCGTGCCGCCGCGGATCAGCCCACGCGGTATTTTGTGACCATTTTTTCGTCGAGCTCTATGCCGAAGCCTGGCTGGTTCAGCACTTTGCGTGTGCCGTTTTTCGTGCGCGGCCGCGTAATCACCGTGCTGCGTTTCAAAACGCGGTAAGCCGCGCCGCTTCATGGATTTTATAAAAATATCAATAAAAACAAATGGTTACGTTATTTTACTTTCATGCCTGGCGTAGCACCGCTGTCGGGCGATAACAGAAACAATCCCGGCGCATCGCCACTGGCGGCCAGCACCATGCCTTCCGACAGACCGAACTTCATCTTACGCGACGCGAGATTGGCGACGACGACGGTGTGCTTGCCGATCAGCGTGGCGGGGTCGTAAGCGGACTTGATACCTGCGAACACCTGGCGCGTGCCGAGCGCGCCTACGTCGAGTGTGAGCTTCAACAGCTTGTCTGCGCCTTCGACATGTTCGGCGTTGACGATTTTGGCGATGCGTAGATCGACCTTGGCGAAGTCGTCAATCGTAATCGGTGCCGCATCAGCGGCGCTGACTGCTCCTTCCCCCTTGACGGAGGAAGGTTGGGATGGGGGTGTGGAAGTCGTCACTGGAGCTGAATCCTTTGTGATATCGAACAACGCGTCGAGTTGTTTTTCTTCAACACGGGCCATGAGGTGTTCGTAATTGTTAATTCGATGGCCTTGTGCCAATGCGGCGCTTACGTCATGCCAAGAGAGGGCTGAGACGTTTAATAACCGCTCTACATGAATTGCCAGCTTGGGGAGTATCGGTTTAAGGTAAATACTCAAAATCCGGAATGCTTCCAGAGCCTCGCTGCAAACGAAATGCAATCGTGTTTGCGCGTTTTCAGATGGGTCTTTCGCAAGTTTCCATGGTTGTTCTTGAGCGACAAAGCCATTTACGCCATCGGCAAGTCCCATAATTAATCTAATGGCCTTACCAAATTCTCGATTTTCATAATACGTGGAAATTTCGCTGGCGGCAGACCTGACTCTTGAAGCGTCACCAAATACGCTGTCACCGTCTGCCATGCCCATATTAGCTACTTCTCCGTTGAAATACTTGGATATAAACCCCGCACACCGACTAGCAATATTCACATACTTGCCAATCAAATCACTATTCACCCGCGCCAAAAAATCATCGGGATTAAAGTCAATATCCTCCACCGATCCATTCAGTTTTGCCGCGATGTAATAACGCAGCCACTCCGGATTCATGCCGAGTTCAAGATAACGCAGCGGACTCAGCCCCGTGCCGCGCGACTTGGACATTTTTTCGCCGCCGAGCTGGATGAAGCCATGCACGTAAACGTGATTCGGCGCTTTGTAGGGCGCGCCGGCGAATTTGAGCATCGCCGGCCAGAACAGGGTGTGGAAATAAATGATGTCCTTGCCGATGAAATGAATCTGCTCGGTGGCCGGATCAGCCAGAAATTTTTCGAAGTCGATGCCCGCGCGCGTGCAGTAGTTTTTGAAACTCGCGAGATACCCTATCGGCGCATCCAGCCACACGTAAAAATATTTGCCCGGCGCATCGGGTATCGGAATGCCGAAGTAGGGCGCGTCGCGCGAAATATCCCAGTCGCCGAGCTTTTGATCGCCGTCACCTTCCAGCCATTCGCGCGCCTTGTTGGCGACTTGCGGTTGTAGACGACCCGGCTCGTCCAGCCATTTGCGCAAATAAGTCACGCATTTTTCATCCGACAGTTTGAAAAAATAATGGTCAGACGTTTTCAATACGGGCGTTGCGCCGGAGAGTGTTGAATAGGGATTTATCAATTCCGTCGGCGCATACACCGAGCTGCACGCCTCGCAGGCGTCGCCGTATTGATCTTTGGCGTGGCACTTCGGGCATTCGCCCTTGATATAACGGTCGGCGAGAAACATTCCCTTGACCGGATCGAAGTGCTGCTCGACGGGCTTTTTGTAAATCAGCCCCGCTTTTGTCAGCCGCCGGTAGATGTCCTGCGACAGCTCGGTATTTTCGGGCGAGTCGGTGGAGTGCCAGTTGTCGAACTGGATATGAAATCCATCAAGATACTGCTTGCGGCCAGCGGCAATTTCGCCGACAAACTGCTGCGGCGTCTTGCCGGCTTTTTCCGCCGCGATCATGATGGGCGCGCCATGTGCGTCGTCGGCACCGACGAAATGTACTTCATGGGGCAACCCATCCTTATCTGCCTGCATGCGCTGGAAACGCACCCAGATATCGGCCTGGATGTACTCCATGATGTGCCCGATATGGAACGCGCCGTTAGCGTAGGGCAAGGCGGTGGTGACGAAGATGCGGCGTTGAGTCATGAGGTATGGGCGTGTTGCGAATTCGCTGCTAAAGACTTGAATTGTAACAAAATCGGCCCTCTTTCTCTCATGGTTAATCACACCTTTGGTTAATCACACCTTAGAGGAAAATCTCATTACAATTCCGCCCTCACTACAGTTCTTATTACCGCCCACCGCAAACCGGAAAACACCCCATGGCCATCACCGAACAGCAAGTCAAAGACGCATTGCAAACGCTCGTCGATCCCAACACGCACAAGGACTACATCACCAGCAAATCCGCGCGCAACATCAAGGTGGACGGCAACAATGTGTCGCTCGATGTGCAACTGGGTTATCCGGCGAAAAGCCAGCTTGCGCCGATACGCGATGAAATCATCGCCAAGCTGAAAACGCTGCCGGGCGTGGAAAACGTCACTGCGAACGTCACCATGAACATCGTCAAACATGCGGTGCAGCGCGGCGTGAAGCTGGTGCCAGGGGTGAAGAACATCATCGCGGTGGCGTCGGGCAAGGGCGGCGTCGGCAAAAGCACCACGGCGGTGAATCTCGCGCTGGCGCTGGCCGCCGAGGGCGCCACGGTGGGCATGCTCGACGCGGATATTTACGGTCCGTCGCAGCCGATGATGCTGGGCATCAAGGGCAAACCCACCAGCAAGGACAATAAATCGCTGGAGCCGATGGAGGGCCACGGCATTCAGGCGATGTCGATAGGATTCATGATCGACGTTGAAACGCCGATGGTGTGGCGCGGCCCGATGGTGACGCAGGCGCTGGAACAACTGCTGAACGAAACCAAGTGGCGCGATATCGATTATCTGATTGTCGATCTGCCGCCGGGCACGGGCGACATTCAGTTGACGCTGGCGCAGCGCGTGCCGGTGACGGGTGCGATTATCGTCACCACGCCGCAGGATATTGCGCTGATTGATGCGCGCAAGGGCTTCAAGATGTTCGAGAAAGTGAGTATTCCGATTCTGGGCATCGTGGAAAACATGTCGATGCACGTGTGCTCGAACTGCGGCCACGAAGAGCGCATCTTCGGCGAAGGCGGCGGGGCGAAAATGGGCAAGGATTACGATCTGGAATTGCTCGGCTCGCTACCGCTGGATATCAAAATTCGCGAGCAGGCTGATTCCGGCACCCCCACCGTGGTGAGCGATCCCGACGGGCGCGCGGCGCAAATTTACAAGCAGATCGCGCGTCGCGTGGCGGTGAAAATCGCCGACAAGCAGCAGGATCTGTCGTCGATGTTTCCAAAGATCGTGGTACAGAACACCTGAGCGGACGGTATTGACGGCGGGATTTCAAGTGGACTAGAATTAGCTAACCTTGACTTGAGAAGAGTCGCAATACAGATCGCGGATCACCAGGGCAGTCCATGGAAAAGGTCAACATACACGATGCGAAGACCCGGCTATCGAGCCTGATTGAACGCGTCGAGGCGGGGGAAGAAATTGTCATTGCGCGCGCGGGCCGTCCGGTGGCGCGCCTGGTGCCGCTGGCGTCACGCCGCGGGCCGCGTAAACTGGGCGCGCTGGATGGCCGTTTTCGCATCCCGGAAGACTTCAACGCGCCGTTGCCGCAAGCCGTGCTTGATGCGTTCTCCGGCGGTTCCTGATGCAATTACTGGTCGATACACATCTGTTACTGTGGTCAGTCGCGGCGAGCAGAAAGCTCCCAGCCAAGGCGCGTGAGCTACTCACCGATCCGGAAAATGAGGTGCTCTACAGTGCCGCCAGTGTTTGGGAAATTGCCATCAAAAGCGGTTTTCGCCGGGCCGATTTTCAAGTAGATTTGCCGAGCCTGTTGCGCGCGTTTGCCGGGGCGGGATTTACCGAATTAGCCATCTCATCCGCTCATGCGGCTCATGTGCTCTCGCTGCCGGACCTGCACAAGGATCCGTTTGACCGCCTGCTGGTCGCGCAGGCGCAAACCGAACCGGCCGTGCTGTTGACCAACGACGAACAACTGGGGCCGTACGGCGCCCACGTGCATGTTCTCTGAAGTCAAGGCGCGTTGCGCGTACGCCGCAGGACCCATCTCGCTGTAATCCTTTTAGACGGAGCACGCCCGCATGAAATTCCGCTTCCCCGTCATCATCATCGATGAGGACTTCCGCTCCGAAAACGTCAGCGGCCTCGGCATCCGCGCGCTCGCCAAGGCCATCGAGGGAGAGGGGCTCGAAGTGCTGGGCGTCACCAGCTACGGCGATTTGTCGTCGTTCGCGCAGCAGCAAAGCCGCGCGTCGGCGTTTATTTTATCGATGGACGACGAGGAGTTTTCCGCCGAAGGCGCCGCCGCCACCATCGCCGGGCTGCGCGGCTTTGTCGAGGAAATCCGCTTCCGCAACGCCGACATACCGATTTTTCTCTATGGCGAAACCAAAACCTCGCGCCATATTCCGAACGACGTGCTGCGCGAGCTGCACGGTTTTATTCACATGTTCGAGGACACGCCGGAGTTTGTCGCGCGCTACATCGTGCGCGAAACCAAATCGTACCTCGACGGTCTCGCGCCGCCGTTTTTCAGGGCGCTGACGCATTACGCGCAGGACGGCTCGTATTCGTGGCATTGCCCTGGGCATTCGGGCGGCGTGGCGTTTCTGAAAAGTCCGGTGGGGCATATGTTCCATCATCAGTTTTTCGGCGAGAACATGCTGCGCGCCGATGTGTGCAACGCGGTGGATGAACTCGGCCAGTTGCTCGATCACTCCGGCCCGGTGGCGGCCTCCGAGCGCAACGCGGCGCGCATATTCAATTGCGACCATTTGTTTTTTGTCACCAACGGCACCTCCACCTCGAACAAAATCGTGTGGCATTCGACCGTGGCGCCGGGTGACGTGGTGATCGTGGATCGCAACTGTCACGTGTCGATTTTGCACGCCATCACCATGACCGGCGCGATTCCGGTGTTCTTGATGCCCACGCGCAATCACTTCGGCATCATCGGGCCGATTCCGCTGGAAGAATTCAAATGGGAAAACATCGAGAAAAAAATCAAGGCGCATCCGTTCGCCAGCAAGGCCAAGACCAAGCCGCGCGTGCTTACGCTCACGCAAAGCACCTACGACGGGATTGTGTATAACGTGGATACGCTGAAAGAACTGCTCGACGGCCATGTCGATACGCTGCACTTTGACGAAGCGTGGCTGCCGCACGCCACGTTTCACGAGTTTTACAAGGGCATGCACGCCATCGGGCGCGACCGTCCGCTGTGCATGGAATCGATGGTGTTCTCCACGCAATCGACGCACAAGCTGCTGGCGGGGCTGTCGCAGGCGTCGCAAATCCTGGTGCAGGATTCTCAAAAGCGCAAACTCGACAAGCACACCTTCAACGAGGCGTATTTGATGCACACCTCCACTTCGCCGCTATACGCGATCATCTCTTCGTGCGACGTTGCGGCGGCGATGATGGAGCCGCCGGGCGGCGCCGCGCTGGTTGAAGAATCGATACTCGAAGCGCTGGATTTCCGTCGCGCGATGCGCAAAATTGATGCCGAGTTCGGCAAAGACTGGTGGTTCAAGGTGTGGGGGCCGGAGCGGCTGGCCGACGAAGGCATCGGCAATCGCGACGACTGGGTGCTGCGCTCGAATGAGCGTTGGCACGGCTTCGGCAATCTCGCACCGGGCTTTAATATGCTGGACCCGATCAAATCCACGGTCATTACGCCGGGGCTGGACGTGACCGGTAAATTCGCCAAGACCGGCATCCCGGCGGCGGTGCTGACCAAGTATCTCGCCGAAAACGGCATCATCGTCGAAAAAACCGGGTTGTATTCGTTTTTTATCATGTTCACCATCGGCATCACCAAGGGCCGCTGGAATACCATGGTCACCGAGTTGCAGCAGTTTAAAGACGACTACGCCGGCAACAAGCCGCTGTGGCGGGTGCTGCCGGAGTTTGTCGCCAAGCACCCGCAATATGAAAAAACCGGTTTGCGTGACCTGTGCGATCAGATCCACGAAGTCTACAAAGCCAACGACGTGGCGCGTCTCACCACCGAAATGTATTTGTCGGATATGCAGCCGGCGATGGTGCCGGCGGAGGCGTGGTCACGCATGGCGCATCGTGAAATCGAACGCGTGGAAATCGACAAGCTCGAAGGCCGCGTCACCAGCGCGCTGGTGACGCCGTATCCGCCGGGCATTCCGCTATTGATTCCGGGCGAACGCTTCAACCCCACCATCGTGCGCTTTCTGAAATTCGCACGCGAGTTCAACAGCAAATTCCCCGGCTTTGAAACCGATATTCACGGACTGGTGAAAGAGAACGGCAAAGAGAATGGCGGCAGTAACGGTGTGTTGCGTTATTACGTCGATTGCGTGCGGGATTGATACACATTTCATATCATTTATCACTACTGTCCGGTTAAAACCCCAATAGATTCAATTGCTTGGAAGATGTTCCCACGGTTGCGCTGTATTCCTTTGCCATAAACGCCTGCTGCAAGGGCAATTTCTCGAACAGGGTGAGCGACAATATCTGTAATAAAGTGTAGAGCGAAGCGTCCAGATTGAGCCGTTTCTTGACGATGGCGACTAGGACATAAACCGAAACCGCGATCCATATCTGTGACTTCACCGCAT
>JANPOH010000548.1:0-2430 GCA_031427895.1 Betaproteobacteria bacterium | reverse complement strand
GGGCGAGGTGAGTTCTTTCACCTTGCGATAAATTTCGTCCGGCGTAATTTTGGCGTGATCGAACATATCGAGCATGTCAAAGGTGCCGAGCTTCACCACGTCGATGCCGTGCGCTTTGAGAAAGTGTTTGAGCCGTTCGTTGGTAACTTCGACATACGGCGTGACGATATCGACCTTTTTGAATCCACCGGCTTGCAAACACGCCGCCATGCCGCCGGCGGTGGTTACCGTCGGCGCCTTGGTGATGGCGGTCAGTTGTTCGCAGATTTTTTTGTTCCACGTCGGGCCTTCGAAAAAGCTGCCGCTGGTGCAGCCGTAGACCACGACATCGGGCTCGATCATGCCCACGTCGACCGCGGCAGCTTTGCTGGCGTCTTCCATGCCGCGCAGGGTTTCCGGCGTGCCATGACGTCCGCCGGTGATGCGCGCGGTATGCACCGACACGCCGGGCGGCGCGATTTTCCAGAACTCGGTTTCCATGGTGGTGTTGATCGAGGGAACCAGCAAGCCGATGCGTCCGCGCCATCCGTACATGATTATCTCCTGAAAGGATTTAAAAGCGTTTTGATTTATAAACGTCACCGCAAATACTGTCAAACCCGCATGGTAATAACCACTTTGCCCAGCACTTTGCGATCCTTCACCGTATTCAGCGCCGTCAGATATTCCCGCATTGGATACGCCGCCATCACGTGCGGCTTCAGCTTGCCCTGCTTATACAGGGCAAACAACTGTTCATACGCGCCTCGCACCACCTCCGGCGCTCGCTCGCGGTAATCGCTGCTTTGCAAGCCAATCAGCGAAATGTTTTTCACCAGCAGGTAGCCCGCTTTCACCTCCGGGATACGCCCGCCGGCGAAGCCGATAATCACCAGCCGTCCGCACCACGCCATCACGCGCAGGCTGGCATCGAACACATCGCCGCCGACGTTTTCCAGCACCAGATCAACGCCGCGCTTTCCCACGGCGCCCAACGTATCATGCACCTGCTTGCGAAATGACTCGCGCAAATCCGCCACGTCGGTGCGCACGATATGATCCGCGCCGCTATCGCGCGCGACCTGGGCTTTTTCAGCGGAGCTGACCGCCGCGATCACCGTCGCGCCCAACGCCTTGGCGAGTTGCACGCACGCCAGCCCCACGCCGCCCGCCGCACCCGTGACCAGTACGGTTTCGCCGGGTTTCATCTGCGCGCGCTCCACCATCGCATTGTGCGCGGTGAGATACACCAGCCCCATCGCCGCGCCATCGGCGAACGGCATCTTCGCGGGCATCACAAAACACAGCCCCTCGCGCACCACCGCGCGCTCGGCAAACGCGCCGTGTTCGATTTGCGCCAGCACGCGATCACCCGGCTTCACGCGCGTAACGCCCTCGCCCACCGCCGCCACCACGCCGGCAAGATCCTTGCCGGGCACAAACGGACGCGGCGGCAGATTCTGATACGTGCCGCCGATCACCAGCAGGTCGGGAAAATTCACACTCGCCGCATGCACGTCGATCAGCACTTCGCCCTTACCGGGCGTGGGGTCGGGGAAGTCGCCGAGCGAAAGTTTTTCGACGGGGCCGTGTTCGTTGACGATCAATGCTTGCATGGTTATATGTATGTAACTATTTGTTTTTGTTGAGTATTTTGTTATCGCTTCCGAGCGCCGGATAGCCCGCCTCGGTCTGCGTGTTGCGAAACGCAGCGGCCACCGGCACCGGCAGCGCGATGAGCGTTTTGCCGTCCGCCGATACCTTGCGGTCAAACAAACCGCGCGCCTTGAAGTGCGCGTCGTTCAACGCTTCCTGCATGGTGGCCACCACGCAGCAGCACAAATCCTTGCCGGCGAAAATGGTTTGCCACTCGGCGGCGGTTTTTTCGCGCAGGCGTTGCGCGACCGCGCGCTTGGTGGCCGCCGCATCTTTGGCGTCGTCACGACATGCGGCGTCGAGTTGAATCGCGTCGCAAAAATTCTCCCAGAACTTTTGTTCCAGCGGCGCGGCGGCGATGAACCTGTCGTCGCGCGTGCGATAAACATAAAAGCGCGGGCTGCCGCCGGTGACCAATTCACCGCCGGGTTTGGGCCACTCGCCCGCCGCGAGGCCATTGCCCATCGCCCAATACAAAAACGTAAACAAGTTGTCGCCCATGGCGATATCGAGCTTGCAGCCCTGACCACTACCATCACGCGCGCGCAAGGCGAGCAGAATATTGATGACCGCCGGATAGGTGCCGCCGCCGATGTCGGCGATCAGCGCGGGCGGCACGATGGGTGCGCCGTCTTCGCCTGCCGCCAGCGACAACATGCCGGATTCGGCGACGTAGTTGAGGTCGTGCGCGGCGACTTCGGCGCGTGGCCCGGTTTGTCCGTAGCCGGTGATCGCGCAATAAATGATGCGCGGGTTGATCGCGTTCAGCGCGTCGTAACCCAAGCCCAGCCGATC
>JANPOH010000547.1:0-1826 GCA_031427895.1 Betaproteobacteria bacterium | reverse complement strand
CAATGTCGTGCGCATGGCGCGGCTGGTCACGCCGCAGATGATTGCGCAAGGCGGCGGCACCATCGTCAACATCTCCACCTTCGCCGCCTATGAGCCGGACCTGCTGTTCCCGATCTCGGGCAGCCTGCGCGCTGCGCTCGGTAGTTTCACCAAGCTCTACGCCGACCGTTACGCGGCGGACGACATCCGCATGAACAACGTGCTGCCCGGCTACATCGACAGCCTGCCGGAGAAGGAAGAGCGGCGCGTGAAGATTCCGCTCAAGCGCTACGGAAAAGTTGCTGAAATTGCCGCGACCGTGGCGTTTTTAGTGTCGGAAGGCGGCGCTTACATCACCGGGCAAAACCTGCGTGTCGATGGCGGCATTACGCGCAGCGTGTAAGGCTAGTACACTAGCACGTAAATAAAGAAACATTATTAAAATGACGTTTTCCACCACTGATGCTGGAAGGAGACGCCATGCGGCAGACCGAGCTTGTGTTGACGGACGAAGACCGGGTGCAAATTGGAGAGGTATGCTCAAAGGGGGCGCGGCAAGTGCGAGAAGTCAATCGCGCGCATGTTCTGGCCGCGCTGGACCGGAAAGCGTCAGAGGCTTCGATCATGCAAGTTCTTGGGGTTGGGCGCAAGATGATCTGGCGCACCCGCGCGGCATATCTGGATGGCGGACTGGAACTGGCGCTGACCGATTTGCCTCGCCCTGGCAAACCCCGGTCGTACCACACCGAGGTGGAAGCCGAAGTAACAGCGCTGGCGTGCTCAGCACCGCCAACCGGTGCCAAGCGCTGGACCTTGTTGCGTCTCGAAGAGGCTGCGCGGAAACGGCCACAGATGAAAAAAATCAGCCGCGAGACGATTCGCCGGCTGCTAAAAAAAACTGCCTCAAACCTTGGCGCCGCGTAATGTGGTGTGTGGGAAAGTTGACCCCCGAGTACCGGCACCGCATGTATGCGCTGCTCGATCTGTATGCACGGCCTTTGCCGAAGGATGAGCCGTTGGTATGCGTGGACGAAAAGAGCAAGCAACTGCTCAAACACAGCCGCGCACCACTGCCGATGGTTCCCGGCACGCCGTTGCGCGAGGACTACGAGTACGTGCGCGAAGGCACCCGCAACTTGTTCGTGGCGGTCGAACCCCGCGCCGGACGGCGCATCGTGGTGGTGACGGCGCGCCGCACCAAGCGGGATTTCGTGGCGTTCATCCGGCACCTGCTGGACAAGGTATATCCCAAAGCGCGCCGGATTCATTTGGTCTTGGACAACCTCAACACTCACTTTCGCCGGGTGTTCGACGAAATCATGGGAATCCGTCGTGCCACGCAGCTTCTGCGCCGGGTCCAATTCCATTACACCCCGAAACATGCCAGTTGGCTCAACATGGCTGAAATTGAGATCGCAGCGCTGAGCCGACAGTGCCTCGATCGGCGTCTGCCCGATGAGCCCACCTTGATCCGTGAAGTCGCCGCTTGGCAGAAGCATCGGAATCACCAGCGGCGTACCATCGACTGGACCTTCACTCGACAAGACGCAGATCGAAAAATGGGAAAACACTATGTTTCTTCTTCAACGTGTTGACGTACTAGTAGCCGATCCAAGCGTTGACTACAATTCTGGAAAAGTTGTTCTCGCTGACGGGATTCGCGAGTTTCAGCCCGACCCCTATCCTATAGGCCTCAATCCTCGGCTTCGAAGTGTCTTACAGAAATATCGCGGTGAGCATTCAGTGTTCGGAGAAATTCGTAAGCGCTGGGATGGTCACGCTCCCCAACAACCAAATCGACTTCACATTGGTCCTGTCGGTGCTGCGGATCAAGTTATTGACGATCC
>JANPOH010000546.1:0-19512 GCA_031427895.1 Betaproteobacteria bacterium | reverse complement strand
TTCGGCAAGCCGCGCTCCGAGCGCGCGCAGCACTTTTTGTCGAAAATTTTGCATCACTAAACCCCTAAAATCTTTGACACAGATTTACGCGGATGAACGCAGATTCACTCCGCGCTATCATCAACCTCTATCCGTTTCTTAAATTTTCATTATGAAACAAATACTTACGTTATCATTATTATTCACGTGCGCCGCCGCCCACGCCGCCGAACCCGCCTCAAGCTACCCCTCCAAACCCGTGCGCGCCATCGTCGGTTACGCGCCCGGCGGCGGCAGCGACATCATGGGGCGCATCATGGCGCAGGAGCTGTCCAAAGCCTTCGGTCAGCAGGTCATCACGGAGAATCGCGCGGGCGCGGCGCAGAACATCGCCGCAGAGTTCATCGCGAAATCCCCTGCCGACGGCTACACCTTGTTCATGAGTTCCGCCGCACTCGGCATTAACATCAGCCTGTATCCGAAGCTCAACTACCACCCGGTGAAAGATTTCGCGCCGGCGGCGCTGTTCGCGATCAGCCCGAATCTGCTGCTCACGCATCCGTCGCTGCCGCCGAAAACGGTGAAGGAATTCATCGCCTTCGCCAAACAATATCCCGGTAAACTCAATTACTCGTCTTCCGGCAGCGGCAGCACGCAGCATCTGTCCGGCGAAATGCTGAAGGTGATGACGGGCATCGGCATTGTGCATATCCCCTATCGCGGCACGGCGCCTTCGATGGTGGCGCTGCTGTCGGGCGAGGTGGAGTTCTCGCTATCCAATATACCCGCCGCGTTGACGTATGTGCAAAGCGGCCGCTTGCGCGCGCTCGCCATCACCAGCGCCAAGCGCTCGGCGTTGCTGCCGAATCTGCCGACGATGGATGAAGCGGGCGTGCCGAAGTTTGAAACCTCCACCTGGTACGGTCTGCTCGCCCCCGCCGCGACGCCGCGCGACATCGTGATGAAGCTGAACAACGCGGTGAACACCATCGTGCGTAACCCCGAGTTCAACAAGCGCCTCGCACAGCTCGGCGCCGACCCGGTGGCGGCATCGCCCGAATTTTTCGCGAATTTTCTGCAAGCCGAAATAGAACGTTGGGCGCCGGTGGTTAAGGCTTCGGGGGCGAAGCCGGAATAACATCCGCGCCATCCGCAGGGTGGTGCGGCGCAGCCTGTCCCATCACAATGACACTCACGATTTGCGACATTGGGTTGTGATGGGCTTCACCCATCCTACGGAAACTACGGAAACTGCGATGAGGTGGGGTGACGGGCGTTATTGTCCACGCAGCAAGAGTCGCCCCGGCCGCGCGCCCGTGGCTTTGCCATCCGCCCACACCGGCACGCCATTGACGATCACCGTGGCGATGCCCTTCGCCGGTTCGGTTGAATTTTTAAAATCCGCTGCGTCGATCACGCTTGCCGCATCAAATAGCGTGATATCCGCGTGCGCGCCCTGTTGCAGCACGCCGCGCCTGCTCAAGCCGAATTTCTTCGCCGGCAAGCCGGTCATTTTGTAAACCGCGGTTTCCAGCGAAAACAGTTTCAGCTCGCGGCAATAATGCCCCAGCACGCGCGGAAACGTGCCCCACAGGCGCGGATGCGGCTTGGCGTCGTGCGGCAGGCCATCCGAGCCGATCATGGTTTCGTCGAACGCCAATATGCGCTGTACGTCTTTTTCGTCGAGCATGAAATAAATCGCACCGGCGGGTTTTAATTTCTCCACCGCCTCGGCCTGACTCACGCCCAGCCGTCGCGCCACCTCATCCAGATCGACGCCCGAAAACTCCGGATGCGGTTTCGACCACGTAATGATGATGCGCGTCGATTGCGCCAACCGATCGTCGCGCAACACGGTGCTTGATGCGATGTACGGATAACAATCCAGGCACACCGGCTGCTCGCGCATGCGCTGTTCGATCAGCGCCAGTGTTTCCGCCGAGCGTCCGTGATTACGGATGCCCACCGTCTTGTGATGCGAAATCACCACCGGCACGTTCAGGCTGCGGCCGATGAGGCAGGTTTCCTCGATGGATTCGATCACCTGATCGTCTTCGTTGCGCATATGCGTTACATACAACCCGCCGAATTCGGTCAGCGGGCGGCACACTTCAATAATTTCTTCGGTCGGCGCGCTGGCCGCAGGCGGATAGGCGGTGCCGGTGGACACACCGATGGCGCCGGACGCCATCGATTCACGCGCCATTTCACGCATAGCCGCTATTTCACTTTTGGTCGCGGCGCGCTCAAGTTTATCCATCACCGCGACACGAAACGTGGTGTGGCCCACCAGACACGCGGCGTTGATCGCGGCGGGTGTCGCGGCAAGCTCCTCGCGATACGCGCCGAACGACGGAAAGCGAAACCACCCGCCTTCGCTATCCAGTAAATCCAGCGGTGGCGTGATAACGCCCGTGCGCGGCCCCGGCGAATGCGCGAGGCTGATGCCGCAATTGCCCGCGATCACCGTGGTCACGCCCTGACTCACCTTGGGCGTCATCGCGGGGTCGGAAAACAGCAGGCGGTCGTCGTGGGTGTGGACGTCGATGAAACCCGGCGCGGCGATATGACCACTAGCGTCTATCTCGCGATCAGCGCCAGCATTTTTTAATTGCCCGACATCGGCAATCAGGCCATCGCGCACACCAATATCGCCTTGAAAGCGCGGTGCGCGCGTGCCGTCGATGATGGTGGCGTTACGAATGAGCAGGTCGTAGTGATTATGGGGCATGGCTCAATCCAGCTTCGCACCCGATTTACGCACCACATCACCCCACTTTTCCGACTCCGACTTCACAAACGCGGCAAACTCGGCGACCGAGCCGCCCACCGGTTCCGCATCGATCGCGGCAAAGCGCTCCTTCAACTGCGGCGATTGCAGCGCGCGATTGGTTTCGGCGTTGAGCTTTGAAACAATCTCGCGCGGCGTGCCCGCCGGCGCGACCAGCCCGCCCCACGCCGTCGTCACGTAACCGGGAACGCCCGCTTCGGCAATGGTCGGCATGTCGGGAAACACCGGCGAGCGGCGCGGGCCGCTGACACCCAGGCCGCGCAGCTTGCCGGATTTCACATGCGGCGAACTGGAGGTAAGGTTGTCGAACATCAGTTGCACTTGCCCGGCCATGACATCCTGCAAGCCCTGCGGGCTGCCCTTGTACGGCACATGCACGATCTGCGTGCCGGTCATGATTTTGAACAACTCGCCGCCGAGGTGGCCGGTGGTGCCGTTGCCCGCCGAGGCGTTCAATAGCTTGCCGGGATTCTTTTTTGCGTGATCAATCAACTCACGCACGCTTTTCACCGGCAGCGCGGGATTTACCGCCAGCACGTTATGCGTGGACAAAAATTGCCCGATCAACATCAAGTCTTTGTCGGGGTCGTACGGCTGCTTCGACAGCAACGTCTTGTTGATCGCCAGCGTCACCACATTGGCGTAGCCCAGCGTGTAACCATCAGGCGTGGCGCGCACCACCATCTCGGTGCCGATGGTCTGCGCGGCGCCGGGCCGGTTGTCGATCACGATCTGCTGGCCCATCTGCTTGACCAGTTCGATGGCGAGAATGCGCGTCACCACATCGGGCGAGCCGCCGGCGGCCGACGAAATAATCAGGCGTATCGGGCGCTCCGGGTAAGCAGCCCACGCGGTATGCGTTATCAGCAGCCCAAAAACAACATAACTATATGTTTTTAAACATTTTTTCATTTTTCACACACCTTTGCCATCAGCCCGCGCATAAACGCCTCGCTGTGCGCGATCTGTTCCAGCGTTACGAATTCATTCGGCTTGTGCGCCTGCTCAATGGAGCCGGGGCCGCAAATCACCGTGGGGATGCCCGCCTGCTGAAACTGCGAACCCTCGGTGCCGTACGACACCTTGCCGGTTTCCGTGTTGCCCGACAGCGCCTGCGCCAGCGCCACCACTTCGGTTTCCGCGCTGTTATCAAGCGCGGGTATCTGCGACATCAACTGGATATCGAAGCCCGCATCCTTGAACACCGCCTGCATTTCGGGTTCGAGCGTTTGCGCGACGTATGATTTGAATTCGGCAAACAGTTTTTCCGGGTCATCGCCCGGCAAATGGCGAAACTCAAAATCAAAAGAGCATAGATGCGGCACGATGTTCAATGCCGTGCCGCCGTGCAGCACGCCCGTATGCACCGTCGTGTGCGCCACGTCGAAGCCGCGATCGTATGGCCCGTTGTCGCGGTGCCGCCGCGCCATGCGTTTCAAGTACGCCACCGCCTCCGCCGCCGCTTCCACCGCATTCACGCCGCTGGGCGCATAGCCGGAGTGCGCCGCCAGCCCGCGCACCGTGGCGCGATAACTTTTTTTGCCCTTGTGCGCGATCACCGGTTTCATCAGCGTCGGTTCGCCGACGATGCACGATCGCGGCTTGATGCCCGCCGCCGCGAGATCGTGAATCATGCGCCCCACGCCCAGGCAGCCGACTTCTTCGTCGTACGAAAACGCCAGATGCAGCGGCGACTTCAAACCGCGCTGGGTGAATTCCGGCAGCAGCGCCAGCACCACCGCGATAAAACTCTTCATGTCGGAGGTGCCGCGGCCATACAGTTTGCCGTCTCGTTCCAGCAGCGTGAAGGGATCGGTATCCCACGCCTGCCCCTGCACCGGCACCACGTCGGTGTGTCCCGACAGCACAATGCCGCCGCCGGACTTCGGACCCAGCGTGGCAAACAGATTGGCCTTGCGCTTGTCGTCGTCAAACGTGAGGCGCACGTCGGCATCGTACGGCTTCAAATACTCGCGCACGAAGTCGATCAGATCGAGATTGGATTCACGGCTCACTGTCGGAAAGCCGACCAGCTTGCGGATCATCTCAACGGCGGCTACCGAGGCGGTCATGCGGCGCTCCAAGCATTAAAGCGGTAGGATAGAAGCGCCTCCGCGCACTGTCAATCCAGATTAATTCCGGTATGCTCCGCACACTTGTTTTCCTGGAGACCTTCGATGAAACACCTGTTGTCTGCCGCCCTGCTTGCGTTTGCCTTTGGCGCCCCGGTAAGCATCCCGGTCATCTCGCCGGCAAGCGCCGCCGAGATCAGCATTGCGCTGAGCGCCGATGTCACCTCCATTGATCCGCATTACCATAACCTCACGCCCAACAATAATGTCGCGGAGCATATCTTCGAGACGCTGGTCACCAAGGATCCGCGCTCGCGTCTCAAGCCCGCGCTGGCGGAATCGTGGCGCGCGGTGGATGATCTCACCTGGGAATTCAAATTACGCAAAGGCGTGAAGTTTCACGACGGCGGCGACTTCACCGCGCAGGACGTGGTGTTTTCGCTGGATCGCGTGCCCAACGTGCCGAACAGCCCGTCGTCGTTCACCACGTACAGCAAGCAAATCATCGAAAAAATCATCGTTGATCCGTACACCCTGCGCTTCAAGACCGCCACGCCCTACCCGTTGATGCCCAACGACATGAGCACGATTTTCATCGTGTCCGCGCGCATTGGCAAGGGAGCGGCCACCGAGGATTTCAACAGCGGCAAGGCCGCCATCGGCACCGGCCCGTTCAAGTTCGTGCGCTACGCCAAGGGCGACCGCATCGAGCTCGCGCGCAACGACGCCTACTGGGGCCCGAAAGCCGCGTGGGACAAGGCGACGCTGCGCATCATCACCGCCGACCCCACGCGCGTGGCGGCACTGCTGGCGGGCGACGTGCGCGCGATTGAGAACGTGCCCACCGCCGATATCGCGCGTATCAGTAAAAGCAGCGATCTCACGCTGCATCGCACGGTGTCGCACCGGCTGATGTACATCCACCTCGACAGCAGCCGCGACCGCTCCCCGCACGTCACCGCCAAGGATGGCAAGCCGCTCGACAAAAACCCGCTGAAAGACGTGCGCGTGCGTCGCGCGATTTCCAAAGCCATCAACCGCCAGGCGCTGGTGGAGCGCGTGATGGAAGGCGCGGCCGTTACCACCGGGCAGCTGATGCCCAATGGCATGTTCGGCTACACCACCGCGTTAAAACCCGAACCGTATGATATCGAAGGCGCAAAAAAACTGCTGGCCGAGGCGGGCTACCCCGACGGCTTTGCCATGACGCTGCATGCACCGAACGACCGCTACGTCAACGACGAACAGATCGCACAGGCCATCGCGCAACTGCTCGCGCGCGCAGGGATAGCCACGCGCGTGGAGGCCATGCCCTCGAGCGTGTATTTCACCCGCGCGAGCAAACTCGAATTCAGCTTCATGCTGCTCGGCTGGGCGGCGGATACCGCCGAAGTGTCATCGCCGTTAAAGGCGTTGCTCGCGACCTTCAACCCCGAAAAAGGCATGGGCACGGCCAACCGCGGGCGCTACTCCAACCCGAAAATGGACGACACGCTCACGCAGGCACTGGCGATCGTGGACGACACCAAACGCGAACGCATGCTGCAACAGGCCACCGAAATCGTGGTCAACGATCTGGGCATTATTCCGCTCTACCACCAGCACAATCTGTGGGCGATGCGCAAAGGCATTACGTATGCGCCGCGCACGGATGAGCGCACGCTGGCGCATGAGTTCAGGTAACCCCGTGAGGCGTGAAGCGTTAGGCGTGAGGAGCAGGCTATTGTGCTGAGACTGGTGTTTTCCGTGATGCTGGCATTGTGCGGTGTGCCGGCGCACGCCGCCGATTTGCGTATCGGCCTCTCCGCCGACGTGACGACGATGGACCCGCATTTTCTCGCCTCGCAACCCAATCTCACCGTGGGTTACCACGTGTTCGATGCGCTCACGCATGTGGATGAAAAAGCGCGGTTGATTCCCGGCCTCGCCATGTCATGGCGCGCGGTGGATGCCACCACTTGGGAATTCAAGTTGCGGCCGGGCGTGAAGTTTCACGACGGCTCCGACCTCACCGCCGAAGACGTGATTTTTTCATTGGAGCGCCCGCTCAATATCAAGGGCAGTCCCGGCGGATTCGCCGCCTACGTGCGTTCCATCGTGGGTAAAGAGATTGTCGATAAACAAACCATTCGGCTAAGAACCGCCACACCCTACGGCGCGCTGCCCGAAGATTTGAATTCGATCATGATCGTTTCCAAAAAACTCGCCGCCAACGCCGCACCGGAAGATTTTGAATCGGGGCGCGCCACCATCGGCACCGGCCCGTACAAATTCGTGCGCTTCGCGCGCGGTGATCGTGTTGAGTATGTGCGTAACGACAACTACTGGGGCGCACGCCCCGCGTGGGATAAGGTAACGCTGCGCATCATGCCCACTGACCCGGTGCGCAGCGCCGCGCTGCTCTCCGGCGACGTTGACGTAATCGAACACGTCCCTTCCGCCGATAGAGAAAAGTTATTTAAAAACAACAAGTTACGCATTGAACAGACGGTCTCGTGGCGCACCATCTTTTTGCATCTCGACCAATATCGCCAACAGTCGCCGCTTATCACCGACAGCGCCGGCAAACCGCTGGCGAAAAATCCATTCATGGATGTCCGCGTGCGCCGCGCGATATCAATGGCGATCAACCGCCCGGCCATCGCCGAGCGCGTGATGGAAAAACTCGCAGTGCCCGCCGCCAACATCGTGTCGCCCGGCGTGTTCGGCCACAATCCGCAACTCAAACCCGAAACCTACAATCCCGACGGCGCGAAAAAATTGCTCGCCGAAGCGGGCTATCCCAACGGCTTCACCGTTACGCTCTCCGGCCCGAACAACCGCTACATCAACGACGAGCAAGTGCTGCAAGCGGTGGCGCAGATGTTGACCCGCATCGGCATCCAGACCAAGGTCGAAGCCCTGCCGCTGAACGCATTCCTGGGAAAAGTACGCAAAGAAGAAACCAGTTTCGCCCTGCTCGGCTGGGGCTCTTTCGCGGGCGACCTCGCCCTGCGCTCACTGCTCGCCACGCCCAACACCGAACGCGCATGGGGCGCGTGGAACTGGGGGCGCTCGTCCAACGCGAAGCTCGATCAGTTAATCGGTCAGTCGCTCGCCTCGGTAGATGCCAAGGCGCGCGAGGCGCTCGCGCGCGAAGCTATTGCTTACGCCATGACCGATGTCCCGGTGATACCGCTACATCACCAGATCGTCAGTTGGGCAATGCGTAGTGATATCACTTACACGCCGCGCACGGACGAATTTTCGTTCGCGCATTTGTTTAAACCTCGTTGAGCGTTGGGCGTTCGGTGTCGAGCGCAACACCGGGGGACTCCGAACGCCTCACGCCTCACGCCTCACGCTTCACGCTTCACGCTTCACGCCTCACGAACCTTTGATATTCGCCGCCTTAATCAGCCGCATCCAGCGGCCCACATCATTTTCGGTATAGCGCTTTAACTCCTGCGGCGTCATCACTACCGGCTCCAATCCCTGATCGCCGAAACGCTTTTGCGTGTCGGGGTCTTTCAGCACTTTGCCGATTTCAAAGTTCAGCCGATTGATGATGGCCGTCGGCGTGCCCGTCGGCGCGAACACCGCATACCACGTCACCAGCTCAAAACCGGGCAGCGTATCCGCGATCGGCGGGATATCCGCCAGCGCGGCCGAGCGCCTAAGCCCGCCGGTGCCGAGCATTTTCAGCCGGCCGGCCTGCACATGCGTCAGCACCGTGGGAATGCTGCTGAACGCGAGTTGCACGCGCCCGGCAATCAAATCCGTCATGCCCGGCGCCGTGCCTTTGTACGGCACATGCACGATGTCCACGCCCGCCAGCGCCTTGAACAACTCACCGCCCAGATGCGGTGATGTGCCGGTGCCCACCGAAGAAAAGTTCAATTGTCCCGGCTTGGCCTTGGCCACGGCGATCAGCTCCTTGACCGAATTCGCGCCGATGGCGGGATGCACCACCAGCACCTGCGGACTCATCACCAGCATCGCCACCGGCGCGAAATCCTTTTGCGGATCGTAAGGCACCTTGGGCAATATCAAGGGCGTTAAAAACGTGCCGCCGCCGGTGCCGAACAGCAGGTTGTAGCCGTCGGGCGCCGCACGCGCGATCAATTCACTGCCGATCACCGTGCCCGCGCCGGGGCGGTTGTCCACCACCACGGTTTGGCCCAGCGATTCAGTCAGCTTGGCCGACACCGCACGTCCGACAAAATCGGTGGGGCCGCCGGGCGGGTACGGCACGACAAGGCGTATGGGTTTGGTGGGATACTGCGATTGCGCTGCGGCGTTCACGCACAAACCAGCGCAGACCATTGTAACCATTGCAACAACAACCTTTGAGTTCATACCCTGCTCCTTTGCGATTACACTCTCGAAATCGAATGCTAACGCACAATCGCCCCGAATAAAAAAATGCTCACCTTCATCCTCCGCCGTCTGGCCCAAAGCCTGCTCGCGCTGCTGGTGATGTCGGCGCTGGTGTTTGTCGGCGTCTACGCCATCGGCAACCCGGTGGACATTCTCATCAACCCGCAGGCGGATCAGGCGGAAATCGCGCGCGTCACCGCCGCGCTGGGACTGGACAAACCGGTGTGGGTGCAGTACTGGAGTTTTATCACCGCGGCGTTTTCCGGCGACCTTGGCAGGTCGTTCGCCTCCAACGTGCCCGCCGTGCAATTGATTTTGCAGCGCATGCCCGCGACAGTGGAACTCGCGCTGACCGCCATGGTGATCGCCATCGTGATCGGCCTGCCGCTGGGTTTGTGGGCGGGTTTAAAGCCTGATTCGTTCGCCGCGAAATCCATCATGGCCGGATCGATTCTCGGTTTTTCGCTGCCAACGTTTTGGGTGGGGCTGATGCTGATCATGATTTTTTCGGTGTGGCTGGGCTGGCTGCCGTCGACCGGGCGCGGCGAAACCATCGAGGTGCTGGGGTTGCAATTGAGCATCTTCACGTGGGACGGCCTGAAACATCTGCTGATGCCCGCCACCAATCTTGCGTTGTTCAAGCTCTCGCTGCTGATACGGCTCACGCGCGCGGGCACGCGCGAGGCGATGGTGCAGGACTACGTGCGCTTCGCGCGCGCCAAAGGCGTGCCGGAACGGCGCGTGGTGTCGGTGCATGTGCTGAAAAATATTCTGATACCGATCGTCACCGTGCTGGGGCTGGAGTTCGGCTCGCTGATCGCCTTTGCCATCATCACCGAAACGGTTTTCGCGTGGCCGGGCATGGGCAAGCTGCTGATTGATTCGATCAATGTGCTGGATCGGCCGGTGATCGTGGCGTATCTGATGATTATTGTTTTTCTATTTATAATCATCAACTTAGTGGTTGATATTTTGTACACCGCGCTGGATCCTCGCGTGCGGGTGTCGGGGGCGCGCGCATGAGTACGCACGCCAGCGCCGCCGCGTTGGCACCCGCCTCACCCCTGCGCGAATTTGCTTCCGGCTACGCGCGCAGCCGCGTCGCGGTCGCAGCGTTAGTGATTCTCATACTGATACTCGCCGCCGCGATCTGCGCGCCGCTGATCTCGCCGCAAAATCCCTACGATCTCGCGCAACTCGACATCATGGACAGCAAGCTCGCGCCCGGCAGCAAGAGTGGCGCGGGCTGGACCTTCGTGCTCGGCACCGACGATCAAGGCCGCGACATGCTCTCGGCGATCTTTCACGGCCTGCGTATCAGCCTCGGCGTCGGCGTGTTCTCCACCGTGGTGGCGCTGGCCATCGGCATCGTCGTCGGCCTCGTCGCCGCTTACGCCGGCGGCTGGACCGACGCCATCCTCATGCGCGTGGTGGATTTGCAGTTGTCGTTTCCAGCGATTTTGATTGCGCTGATTCTGCTCGCGATACTCGGTCAGGGCGTGGATAAAATCGTCGTCGCGCTCATCACCGTGCAATGGGCCTACTACGCGCGCACCGTGCGCGGCGCGGCGCTGGTCGAAAAACGCAAGGAATACGTCGATGCCGCCGTGTGCCTGGGTTACTCGCCCGCGCGCATCGTGCTGCGGCACATCATGCCCAACGTGCTGCCGCCGCTGATCGTCGTCGCTACGGTGCAGGTGGCGCACGCCATCGCGCTGGAGGCGACGCTGTCGTTTTTAGGGCTGGGCATGCCGATCACCTCGCCGTCGTTGGGCCTGTTGATTTCCAACGGTTTCACGCACTTGTTGTCGGGCAAATACTGGATCAGTTTCTTTCCAGGGTTGGCGCTGCTGGTGACTATTGTCGCGATCAATCTTGTTGGGGATCAGTTGCGGGATGTGTTGAATCCGAGGTTAAAGTAAATGGTAACCACACGATTGAAAATCCGTACCGGATATTGTTAATCTAATACATTCAATTTTAATCGAGCCACACTTACCACTTCACTTGGTAAAAAAAGGAAATCCAATGAAAGTTTTTATTACCTATTTTTGCGCCGCCCGCACTGCCTGCCACTTCGCCTCTTTGCCGTCCAGGTTGACCATGCCGCTCATGGCGTTGCCTTTGACCGTGCCGCGATAATGGTGCCGCGCCGATCCGTTCCAGATCGAGAAGCTGATGTCTTCGCCTTTGACGCCGGCGTCCGACAAGCCCATGCCGCGCGTGTTGAGCAGGGTGCCCGTCACCGTATGAAAATTTTGCGTGAGTTCAATCTCGCGCGGCGCCTCGGCGCCATCGACTTTGATTTGCCAGCGCCCTGTCACCTTCGCCGGGATCGTCCACAGGTAAAGCGTGGCGCTGGGCACGCCGTTGATCGGCTCTTTTTCGGGCACGTCAAAGGTGATGCGGTCATCCGGTTGCCAATCGCCGAAATGATAATCGTGCGATACCACGCGCGCGCCGGGGCGCAGCTCGTTGTAAATTTTGTTACGCAGATTCATCATCATGGCGGGCAGCAGGTAGAGCGTAACCACGGTGGCGCGCGACAGGTCGGCCTTGAACACATCCTGCACATGGAAAGTGGCGCGGTCTTCAATGCCTAATTTTTTCGCCGAGGCATTGGAGAGTTTCACCAGTTCGGGATCAATCTCCAGCCCCATGCCGCTCGCCTTGTGCTGGCGCGCGGCGTTCAGCACGATTACGCCATCGCCCGACCCCAGATCGATGACAAAATCACTGGCGGTCACGCGACTAAATCGCAGCATCTGATCCACCACCACTTGCGGCGTGGCCACATACGGGCCGCCGGTGCGGTCGGCCTCTTTGATTTGCGCGTGCGCTGCGGTCGCGGCCAATAACCACACTACAGACAACACTACAGCCATGGAACCTGACAACGCGCGCCTGATGAATGCATAGTCCTGCATGATGAAGCTCCTGATGACGATTGTGTTTTGGATTACGTGACTACGTGATTACGTGATTACGTTTTGGGTTTGGGACTGGGTTTGACCGCGCCGAACGCGCCCTCCTGACAGGATTCAAAAATCTCATGCACCGAGGCTTCGCTGGTATAACTCAGCCGCACGATCTGGCGCAATAAATTCAGCTCTTTTGCATCCAGCACTTTTTGCAGTTCGCCGCGCTCCATTTCACTCAACACGGCGTTCAGCGATTCGCCCTGATCGCGCAGTTTCACCGCCGTCTGCGCCACCGCCGCCAATTGCCCGCACTCCAGCGCCGCGCGGGCCGGCCCGCTGCAAAAAAGGAACGCGATAACGACGCTAAAAATACCCGTTAGGCGAAAAATCAAGCGAATAATAATCTTCAAAATCATGGCGGATATTTTACTCCACTCCCCTGCCGCATCTGTTGGTATAAAATGGTTCATCTGATTCCATTCCCGGATTCGCGATGACCCGTTTGATCGCGCCGTTTTTTGCTCCCTTGATCCTGCTCGCGTTCAGCGCGGTCAGCAGCCCGTGCGCGGCGGATATCTGGGGTTACGTCGATGATAAAGGCGTCGCCCATCTTAGCGATCATAAAGTCGATGAGCGCTATTTCCTGTTCAAGAAAGAAGCGCCGCGCCCCAAGCCGGAGGCATTCGATTACACGCCGCCGGTTACGCTGCCGACAGGCGTCGCGATGATGGTAAACCCGGTGCTGCGCGCGCAATTCGCGCCGCTGATCGCGTGGGTAGCCAAGGAATACAACCTTGACGTGTCGCTGCTGCACGCGATTATCACTGTCGAGTCGGGCTACAACGCGCAGGCCAAGTCGCCCGCCGGCGCCATCGGTCTGATGCAGTTAATGCCCGCCACCGCGCAGCAATACGGCGTGCGCGATATCTGGGATCCGCTGGAAAATCTGCAAGGCGGCGCGCGCTACCTGCGCTTTTTGCAGCGCTTGTTTCCCAACAACATTGATTTGGTGCTCGCCGCCTACAACGCCGGCGAAGGCGCGGTGCAGCAAGCCGGGATGAAAATTCCGAATTACGCCGAAACCCGCGCCTATGTGCCCAACGTGTTGTTTCAGTATGAACGCCACCGCTCGACGATTTCCCCCGCTGCCGCCCCCGCCGGCACCGTGCCGGCGCCCAAGCCGGGCAATCAGCCATTACTGATACGCTGATACGCTGATACGCTGGTACTTACGACACCTCGTCCAACCCCGCAGTGGCGCGCCAGTCCTTCTTTTTCGATTTAAACAGCAGGGGTTTGAGGCTGACCAGCAGCATCAGCAGTCCGATCACCAGCATGACGACCGAAATCGGCCGCTCGATGAAAATGGCGTAGCTGCCCGCGCTCATCGCCAGGGATTGCCGCAGTGACAGTTCGAGCATCGGCGCCAGCACCAGCCCCAACGCCACCGGCGCGAGATCGAATTCCAGTTTACGCAGCACGTAGCCGATGCCGCCCATCGCCAGCATGATCCATACATCCACCACCGAGTTGCTCACCGAGTAACAACCGAGGATGCAGAACGCGAGGATGCACGGGTACAGATACGAATACGGTATCCGCAGCAGATTCACAAACAACCCCACCATCGGCAGGTTCAAAATCAGCAGCACCACGTTGCCCACGTACATGCTGGCGACAAACCCCCAAAACAGTTCGGGCTGCTGCGCGATCAACATCGGCCCCGGCGCAATGCCATGCACCATGATCGCCGCGATCATCACCGCCGTCACCGGGCTGGTGGGGATACCCAGCGCCATCATCGGAATAAACGCACCAGTGGCCGCGGCATTGTTCGCCGACTCCGGCCCGGCCACGCCTTCGATGGCGCCGTGGCCGAAGCGCTCCGGCGTTTTGGAAATGCGCCGCTCGATGCCGTAGGCGATGAACGACGAAATAATATGCGCCGAGCCGGGAATAATGCCGATCATGAAGCCGACCACGCTGCCGCGCGCGATGGGGCCGACGGACTGCTTGAGTTCAGCGCCGGACGGCATCAGCTCGCGCAGCGACAGCTTTTTCGGCAGTTTCAGCGTTTGCTGCGAAGCCGTCATCAGAATTTCGGAAATGCCAAAAAGGCCCACCGCCACCGGCACGATGCCGATACCGTCGGCCAGCTCGATCACCTCGAAACTAAAGCGCGTGTAGCCGCTCATGGCATCGATGCCGATCATGCCGAGCATCAAGCCGAACGCCGCCATCGCGAGTGTTTTCGGGATCGAACCGCCGGTCATGTAGGCCAGCACCAGCAAGCCCATCAATAGCAACGCGGTGTATTCGGGCGGACCGAAACGCAGCGCGAAGTTCGCCAGCGTCGGCGCCAGCAGCATCAGGCCCACCACACCCAGCGTGCCGGCCACGAACGAACCAATCGCCGCAATCGCCAGCGCCGGCCCGGCGCGTCCCTGCTGCGTCATCGCATAACCGTCGATGCAGGTCATCACCGATGCCGCTTCGCCGGGCAAGCGTATCAAGATCGAGGTGGTTGATCCGCCGTACATCGCGCCGTAATACACGCCCGACAGCAGTACGATGGCGATAATCGGATTCAAGCCGAACGTCGCCGGCAGCAGCATGCTGATGCCGGCCAGCGGCCCCACGCCGGGCAGCATGCCGACCAGCGTGCCGATCAGGCAGCCGATAAAGGCATACATCAGAATCTGCGGCTGCAACGCAACGCTAAAGCCAAGCAGCAAACTGTTGAGGGTTTCAGCCATGCGCTACACGCCCCACGGGCTGACCGGCAGCGGCACGCGCAGCAGGGTCGCGAATAAATAATACGTGACCAGCGCGAAGCCGATGCCGACCCCGGCCACCATCATCGGCTTCCTGCGCTCCATCACGCCGAGAAAAAATATCAGCAGCGCCGCCATGGTGATGCGATAACCCAGGCGCTCCAGCGCATACGCCGCGACGCCGCAGGCGACCAGCAGCGCGACGGCGCGCCCGGCTTCGCTCCATTCCATCGCCGCCAGCGGCGTGGATTTGCCGCCGCTCAACACCACGAGTAAACCCATCGCGCCCATAAAAATAGCCAGCAGCAAGGGCACATAACCCGGCCCCGGCTCCGCCAGCGTGCCGATCGGGTACGCGCGGTTCATCCACCACACGTACAGCGCGAGTGCGGCCAGCATCAACCCGGATACCTGGTCGCTACGCAGTTGCCGTCGGCGGGGCGGCGCGGGTGGTTCAGTCATGAGGGAATAAACGCGGGATGGGTAAAACCCATCCTACGCGTAATACGCGTTCCGTTTTTATGGTGGATCATTTCTTGTCATCAACCTTGCCGACGACTTTCACCACAGCGGCCAGCCGTTTGGCGTCGGCATCCCAGTACTTGGCGAATTCGGGCGCATCCATGTATTGAATCGGCGAGTTCACGCGCGCCATGGCGGTTTTGAAATCGGCGTCTTCGACCGCGCGGCGCGCGGCGTCGCGCAGCACTTTAAGCACCGGCTCCGGCGTCGCGCGCGGCGCCATCAACCCCGTCCAGATGTAGTACTCGATGTCCGCGCCCTGCTCTTTGAAAGTGGGCACGTCGGGATAATTCGGATGGCGCTGCGCGCCCCAGCTCACATGCGCGCGCAGTTTGCCGGATTTGACGTGCGTGGTAATCGCCGCCGGGCCGCCGGAAGTCAACTCGACATGGCCGCCGAGCAGCGTGGTCAGCGCCGGGCCG
Organism: Betaproteobacteria bacterium; assembly: GCA_031427895.1. Lineage (GTDB taxonomy): Bacteria > Pseudomonadota > Gammaproteobacteria > Burkholderiales > SG8-41 > UBA5216. Next base: position 3,672 of record JANPOH010000546.1, on the reverse strand, counting down.
CCGCCGGTGGTTGGCACATGGCGCATCTTCAACTTGTAGTGATGGAGAAACATTTCCATCGGCATGTGCAGCGCGCCGTAAATGCCCGATGACGAAAACGACATCTGCCCCTGCTTGGCGCGCGCCAGCGCCACCAGCTCTTTCAAATTTTTCACCGGCAGCGACGGATTCGACACCAGTATCGTCGGGTCCGCCGAGATCAGCGCGATCGGCGCGAACTGATCCATCGAATACGCCGGCTTGCGGTCAAACAACGCATCCGCCGCCGGGATAACAGAAATGCTCGACAGCGCCATCAGCAGCGTATAACCATCCGGCTTGGCATTGGCCACCGCCGCATTGCCCACCGCGCCGCCCGCGCCGGGGCGATTCACCAACGCCATCGGCTGCTTGAGCATTTTTTCCATCGCCATGGCGGTGGGACGGCCGGTGATTTCGGCCACGCCGCCGGGCGGAAACGGAATAATCAAGATGATCGCGCGCGAGGGGAACAGGTCTTGCGCTTGTGCCGCGCACGCACCGGCGAATAACGCCGCCGCAGCCAAGAGTCTGAAGGAGGATTTTATCATAAGCATTTGATTTTAAAGTAAAAATAATAACTTCTTAGCCGCGGGCGTTACTGATCGGCCCGCGCACCGGAGACCTTGACCACCGCGGCCCACTTCGCAATATCCGCATGCAGATATTTTTCAAATTCGGCGAGGCTCATGGTGAGCGACTCGGCGCCCTGCTCATTCCAGGTTTTACGCACGTCGGCACGGTTGGTGATTTTGGTGATTTCGCCGTTCAGGCGCTCCAGCACCGCGCGCGGCGTGTTCGCCGGCGCCATCACGCCCAGCCAGATGGTGGCTTCATAACCGGGAACGCCCGCTTCGGCGACGGTCGGCAAATCGGGCATCACCGAGGAGCGCTTCACCCCCGTGGTGGCCAGCGCGCGCACGCGGCCCGCCTTCGCCTGCGGCGCCATGGTGGTGATCGCGTCGATCATCATTTCAACCTGCCCGCTCATCACACTGGTGCGCGCCTCGGCGCTGCCTTTATGCGGCACGTGAATAATGTCGGCGCCGATCAATGATTTGAAATATTCGCCCGCCAGATGGTAGGGCGTGCCGTTGCCGGAGGAGGCATAGTTCAACCCTTTGGGTTTCGATTTCGCCAACGCGATCAACGCCTTGACGGTTTTCGTGGGCAGCGACGGATGCACCACCAGCAGCAAATCGGAATAGTTAATCGGCGCCACCGGCGCGAAATCTTTCATCAGCGCAAAGGGCTTTTTCGGAATCAACGACTCATTGATGGTGTGCGTGTTCGACATCAGCAGCAGCGTATAGCCGTCCGCGGGCGCTTTCGCCGCCAGATCGGTGCCGATGATCGAACCCGCGCCGGGGCGATTTTCGATCACAAACGATTGTCCGGTCGGCTCCTGCAAGCGCTGGCCCAGAAAGCGCGCGTAGATATCCGCCGGCCCGCCGGCGGCAAAGGGCACCACGATGCGTACCGTTTTCGCGGGGTAGCCCTGGGCAACCGCGCTCGCGCTCAACACGGCGCTGACGGCGAAAATCGTCCAAACCATAGTCCAAACAATAGCGACACCATTTCGATAATTTTTCATGCGCTCCCCTCCAATCGTTTTTTACCACCCGGTGGTTCGGGCGCGATCACATAGTGATATACGAGTATGTTACCCCGTCGTCACTGCGTCAACCACCTCAGTTGCGCCTCAGTTGCGTCTTAGTTACGCAGGGCCGCCAGCGCTATTTTGTGCTGAAAAAAACCCGGCACTGCGCCAAGGAACGTTGCCATCCGCGCCTCGTCCCAGCCGCCGAATCTCGCATTCAATCGAAACTTGTCTTCGATCTCGGCGCGCGTGAGCGGCTCCTGTGCGCCGCCGCGGATGTGGCCCTGGCGCTCTTCCACCACGCTGCCGTCCTTCAACGTCATGCGAATGTGGCCGGTATACGCCTTCGGGTACGGGTTGTTCGGGTCAACCACGTACTGCACCTTCGATGACAGCGCAAGTATGCGCTCGTCACGCACGGTCTCTTCGGTAAACGCCGCCAGCCCCGCGCCGCCGGTGACAAACGCCACTGCGATGTTAAATGGCGCGCTGAATTTCGCCGCGTAGTCGTTGGCCGGGCGATGTTTGGACGGCAGCGGGTCCCACAGCCGATGCACATAACCTTCGGCGGTTTCGCACAGGATGCTCGCCACGTCTTCGGCCTTGATGCCCCTTTTGGAAAGACGCAGCGCGCAATCGACATACGGCTGATTCATCGTGCCGGTGGCGTACGGCTTGAAGGTGATCACATCGGCGTACCATTTTGTGCCGAAGCCTTCGGTCAACACCGAGTAATCGACGCCGGAACCGGACGCGAGGCGCGCAAACGCATAATAAAAACCATGCGTACCTTCAAACACGGTGCGCGGCCCCAGAAAACCCTGCTGCCCCAGACGCGCCGCCTGAATGCCGATCTTCGCCGCCCAGCCTGCGTGCAGCCGCTTGGTCCAAGCCCCTTCGGCGAGATATTCGATTAGGCCGCTGGCCATGCTGCCCGCGATGCCCAGCGCATCCACCGTTTGTTTGCGATTCAACCCCATCGTCACGCTCACGGCGAGGGTCGCCGCCATCGCGCCCAGCACGCCAGTCGGGTGAAAGCCGGATTTGTGTATGGCTTTGGGAATCACCATCGACAGCCGGCACAGCATTTCGATGCCCACCACCATGCCTTTGAATGCCGCTGTGCCGTCACAACCGAAACGCTCGCATGCCGCGAGTACGGCGGGCATGATGACCGCGCTCGAATGCACCGGGCCGCCTTCAAAGGTGTCGTCGAAATCTTCGCCGTGCGCGGCGCAGCCGTTAATCATCGCCGCCGTTTCGGGCGCGTAGGTGGTTTTGTGGCCGATGGCAGTGGCCGGGCCGCCGCTGTCGACGCTGGCGATCAACGCCTTAATGTAATCGGTGCGGCGCGCGGCCACGCATAAACCGGTTACGTCGATCAGCAGGTCTTCGATGCGCGTGCGTACGGCGGCGGGAATTGCATTAACGTCGAGCGCAAGCGCCTGATCGGTGATGCGTTCGGCGATGGAAACGGCGGGAAGTGTGTCACTCATAGAGCTACCTCTAAGGATTAAACGTCAAACCCGATTCACCACGGAAAACACAGAACACGCGGAAAGACCCAAAGTTCATTTCCGCGTGTTCCGTGGTTAGCTTGGCTTTACTACGCCGCCGGACGCTGCGTTTTTTTATAGCGGCCAACAGGCACCAATTCAGCGGTGGTGCCGCCGGGCGCCTTGAACTTGACCGGAATCACGCCCGGGTCGCTGATGATTTCGCAGCCCTGCGCTTTAATCTGCTCGGTGTATTTCTCGATGTCATCGACCTCAATCGCGAAGTGATGAATGCACGGGCCTTCGCCCGATGCCTTCGACTCGGCCGATTGCGTGCCCTCGTCGTATTTAATCAGCGTGAAATCCATCGCCCCGTCGGTCAAGTGCCGCGACAGGTGGTCGCGCGTCTTGCGTGTTTCAACTTCCCAGAAGCCGAACACCTTTTGGTAAAACGCGGTGGTTTCTTCAAGGTTTTCGACTTTTAACGCCATATGCACGATGCGATTGTCCACATTGCTCTCCTTAGCCTGAATTTTGCATAAAAAGGGCAAAGAACAC
>JANPOH010000545.1:0-6454 GCA_031427895.1 Betaproteobacteria bacterium | reverse complement strand
TCATCAGCATGGACGGCCGCGGACGCGCTTTCGACAACATCTTTGTCGAGCGGCTGTGGCGCAACGTCAAGTATGAAGACGTGTATTTGAAGGGCTACGCCATGATGGGCGAACTGATGATCGGGCTGGCGGCGTATTTCGTCTTCTACAACGGCGAGCGTCCGCATCAGGCGCTGAACCACAAAACGCCGACAACCGTGTATCAAACCGCCATCGGTGGCGGCGCACTGATCCTGGATAAATTCGGCGCCACGGCGCAACAAAAGTCCGTTTCGCCATGCGACGGCGCTACTGAAGGGATCTCAAAAGCAAGGCCAGAATCAACAGCAAAAACCACGGCAAAGGCTAAACCGGGGCAGCGCTGTCCAGCTGCGAACGAAGTTCACTGTATAACTTAAACTCACTGCACTATTGTCTTGACTCTGGGGTACACCTTACTCGTCGCCAGCCCGGATGGCGAGGGCAACACGAAAAACCGCACCGATGCTGGCGCTTGAGCGTGGTCGCGAGTGCACCACCCATAATCTACCGGGCGTCCAAAATAATTTGGCGCCGCGTTCTTGCTGGTGAACGCAACCATCATTGGCCGACTTTTCATAGAGGCTGAATAGAGACGAAATAGAAATGGAATTGGAATTGGAGCGTGCCAATTTGATTTCCGCCGCATTGGCGTGCGGACAATTAATTGCGCGCCGGCGCGCGCTGGTTACCGCTGCCGCGCCTCGCGCACTCTCGCGAGTGTCGCCGCCGCCACCGGCGCCACCGCCGAGTCGGGAAACGGCGACACGCTGCTGGCGTTGATCTCGCACAACACGTAAGTGTCATCACCTGCGGCGTTTTTCGGGCCGAGCAGAAAATCGCAATCCCACAGCACCGGGAGTTGCTGCGTTTTAATGTCGAGCATGCGCTGCATCGCCGGAGCCCAGTCCTGTTCCAGTTGTTGTTTTAGCGATTGAAACGCCGGCAACGTGGGCGGGTGATACAGACGCGGGCCGGGCAGCGGCGCGGCCTCGGGCGGTGCGCCGGGGGGGCGCGGGATAGAGTGCATTGATCGCCTGATGCCCGAAGCCGGCCACGGTGTCATGCACCAGGTAACAGCGGATCATGCCTTCGGGCAAACGCGCCTGCCAGGCCTGATCGATCATCCTGCCGTCGCCCGCGAAATAGGGCGCACAGCGCGCAAAAAATGCGCTCAGGGTGAGGGTCTCCTCGATACCGCCGCGCTTGGCATGCCGCGCGCGCACCAGCGCGGTAGCGGGTGAATCAGGTGATAAGGCCGCGCCGGGAGCGGCATACTCCACCTTCCACACGCCGTCACCGCTTTGGCCGCGGTATTGCTTGAGCACGCGCGCAGCACCCCCGGCAAGGCGCGCGGGCAGCTCTCGGCGCAGGTCACCCATGGTGCGGTACAAATGCGTATCGCTGCCCCAGCCGAGGCTGCGCGTTTGATGCAACACTTCCTTGGTGCCGAGCTGCAGAATGATATCGGGGTGGGTGCTGACAAAAACGCCGGCGGCGGCAACCTCGCGCAGCATCGCATCGAGCTGCGAGCGGTCGCGCCCGCCTTTAATTGGGTTGTACCACGCCAGCACGCCGTCAACCTGCATGAGCTGATGGCGAACCTCGTCGCAAAAGTCATCGTGGTAGACGGCGGGTTCCGCCTGTATTCCCAATTCGGTCAAGGCGTGGAACACCTTCAGAAAGCGGCTGTTTTCCGGCGCGGCCGTTTGGCGGGCTTCGCGGTCGCCGGGGTACAGCAGGGCCACGCGATGGGGGGTGTCGAGCGTCATGGTTCAAGTCCTTTCATCGGTTTCAGGACTCGCCCGGCGAATTAACTTCTAACCGCGTAACCTTGTGCCTGACAAAACCGGCGGCAAAGCGAAGCATTCTCCAGGACGAGTCCCGCGCAATTGAAGGCACGGGCCCGCGCTTTATGGCTGGGGCAGCGACGACCGCCGGGGTGATCCAGCCCGCGCACACCTTGTCGCGCGGGAAATGCTGCTTGTCCATCACCAGTACATCAAGCCCGGCGCGCGTGAGCTGCCGCGCGCAGGTTGCGCCGGCGGGGCCGCCGCCGACGATCAACACGTCGCAGGTTCGCCGGCTCATCCGTTCACCCGTGGCGGCTTGTCAGAATAAAGGTGCGCGCGGGTCCACGGTATCGCATTGTTGGACGCGCGCGTGAACAGCAGCTGAAACAATTGCAGTTCGCCGGTATTGAATGCCGCGAGCGAGCCCGACAGATACCAGCGCCACGCGCGCACGAACGGTTCGCCGTAGAGGGCGCTCACGCGCCCGCGCGCCTGCTCGAAGCGGCGCAGCCAATGCGTGAGCGTCAGCGCGTAGTGCAGCCGCAGGTTTTCCATATCAAGAACCGAAAACCCGTGTGGTTCGATGATTTCAGTCATTTCACGCAACGTCGGCGGATAGGCGCCGGGAAATATCCGCTTGCGGATCCAGGCGTTGAAGGGCGCGGGCTGCGTTTGGCCGATGCTGTGCAGCAGCCCGCGCCCATGGACCGCGAGACTACGGTCGATCAGCCGGCCCAGCGCATCGTAGTGACTGGGGCCGACGTGCTCCAGCATGCCCACCGAAACAAACGCATCGTAGCGGCCCTTGATATTGCGATAATCGTCTTCGATGAATTGCACGCGTCCGCCCAACCCCAGTTCATCCGCGCGCGCTCTGGCGTAAGCAATTTGTTCATGCGATATGTTGAACGCTTTCACCCGCACGCCATGGTGCCGCGCCATGTGCAGCGCCAGCGCGCCCCAGCCGCAGCCGGCCTCGACCACCGTCTCGTCCGGGCGCAGGCGCAGCTTGCGGCACACCAGATCCATCTTGGCGAGTTGCGCCTGCTCCAGCGTTGCATCGCGGGAGGGGAAATAGGCGCAGCTATAGCTCATCCGCTGGTCCAGCCACAGGCGGTAGAAGTCATTGCCCAGATTGTAATGACGATGAATATTGCCGCGCGACGCGGCGAATGTGTTGCGCCGGCAGTGATGAACCCACCGCGCCGCGCGATTGAACCAGCGGGACCACGGCGTATTCGGACGGATACGGTGGCGATAAACGGCTTCGAGCAAAGTCGCCAGATCACCGTCGATCTGAATCGACCCGTCGCTGTAGCCCTCGCCAAAATACAGGTTGGGATTGCCCGCCAGCCTGAGCAGCGTGGCGCGATTGGCGATATGCAGAGCGCCCACCGCTTGCGTGGTATCGCCTCCTGTCACCGACTCGCCGTTCCAAAGGGTCATCCGTATCGGCGGGTCGCCCAGCGCGTGCAGCAGGCCGCGCAACATGCGGCTTTCCAAACTCAGTGCGCCCGGTTGCGTGTGACGCATGCCGCCGTCCGTAGCGTGTTGATCCAATGATTTAAGCAAATACGCATCATCCATTTTCATAGGAAAAGCCTCCTTGCTTATCGCGCTACGCTCTATTCGCGAAAAATCAATCGGATGTGTTTCCGGGTATCACTGGCTCTCTTACAAGATTAACACCCTCACAAGCGGCCCTTTTGATCTGGATCAAGCGTTTAGGAGAGGTTGCGTCGGGGGGGGGGGGCATGTGTGAAGCCTGGCGATGTATGTGTCGATGGGGTTGATCCACATCAAGGGGTTTGCCATTCGTCGGACTAGCATGGGCTGTTATATGGTACTTGCCATGCATCCCCGACCGAACGCCGAATATTTTATCGCCTATGCGCCGCGCGGTGGCGGATTGCTGTGCGCGGTGACTTATCTCGTGCATGGCGATAATGTGCTCGGCTGGTGGGTAGGGCGCGATGCGAATGCGGAATATCCGCCGGCGTTTTTCATGCTGGAGAACTACTACACCCGGCATGAGCAGGCGTTCCTCACCACCAGCGGGGGCGACTTGCAGCGCGGCTGGACGCATGACTACGACCACGCCGACCGCACCGCCGTCGTGCCGGTCGAGGATGCGGTGGCGCGCGAACTGGAGCGGTTGCAATACGACTTCGCGCACGCATGGCTGGCGTACCCCGAGGACGCCGATGCAGCGGAGCAAACGGGGCTATACGCCAAAGCCGAACTGGCGATGGGGAGCCTGGCTGCGGGCGCCGTGGCGGTACGCTTTCACGGACTGGGCAAATTCGAAAAGTCGCAGCCGGTGTGGCGCTACTTCTCGCACGGCCTTGACTACCACTTGGTCGAACGTTTGATGCGCCGCTGGCCGCTTGAATACAAGACCAACGGTTAGCCGGAGTGAGATACCGCAGCGCCTTGTTGCAGCCGAATTAGTGTAAGTATCTGTTTTAAAACAGAAAAATTTGTATTGTAGAGTGCGGCATGAGTGATTGCATCTTTGATGTGGATCAAGGTACGCGCCGCCGGCGTGCCTAACATGGATTACGCAGTCATCACTGTCAGCGCCATTTCACAACATCCACAACGGAAAATGCTATGCAAACTCCCATCCAGATTACCGTGCGCGATATGCCGCACTCACCAACCCTTGATGAACACATTCGCGCCAAGGCCGCCAAGCTCGAACAGCACTTCTCGCCGATTACCTCGTGCCGGGTGGTGGTCGAGTCGCCGCATAAACACCACCATCAGGGCCGTCACTACGTGGTGCGGCTGGATATCACCGTGCCGGGAAACGAAATCGTGGTTAACCACGAACACGATGAAGATGCCTATATCGCGCTGCGCGATGCTTTCGCGGCCGCCAAGCGGCAGTTGGAGGACTACGCGCGCATCCGGCGCGGCGAGACGCGCACGCGCCAGGACGGCGCACGCAGGCGCAGGGCGCTGCCGAAGGCTGAATCCGCGGCGGAGGGAGAAGACCTTGGCGGCGAAAACGAGTAATCGAAAAATCGCACGCGGTATCGGTTTCCATGAGCCGGGTGCCTGACGGCGCAAGTCCTGCCGCACGATGCGGGCCGCGACGATGTGATTGTTCTTGCGCTGCCGGGCACGCTCAAGCCGCCGGTTAATACGCTGGTCATGCGGGCCTTCACGCACGGCATCCGCAGTATCGATAAGGGAGGGTCATTCCAATGAATCCCGCCTGGAATGATTCCATTTCTATTTCGTAACTATTCAGGTTGCAAGTATAGGACGCTCAAAATCCAAACAATGCTACAGGCCTCGAGTGCGATTCAAACGGATGTAGACCTGTCGGGTAACAAGCAGGACGGGCGCTATCCCGCCTTTTGGGGTGACCACGGAAGGCGGGATACGCTGCTCTCGCCCTACGATTTTTTGGTAAATGAACGAATTTTCAATTACCGAAGGAATCTTGATTTTGTAAGCGTAACGCCCGGTAAGAATTACCCACGAGATGTGGGTTTCCAGCACGTCGATCCGTTCCACCGGGTGCGGGTAGTGCGCGGGATCACGCAGGGCAGCGATAAGCGCAGCGGAGCCTGCCGTGAGCGAATCGGATTCCATCGGTGCGGTCCTCGTGAGACAGCGGCGTAACGAGCAGGCAGTACATCAAGCACGCGCACCCAGGCTGTTGATAGGGATCAACTCTGGCGCGAATTGCTGCGCTGACATCACCTTGGGTGGATCACCCTGGATCAATCGTTTTATCCGCATCACCAGCAGCGGCGCGATGAAGCCGGTTGCCGCCACGAGGTGGTGACGGTTGGCTGTGCTACAGGCTTTTTGTGATGTTATTTAAAACAAGCACTCACGAGAACACGCACCGTAACGCGATGGCGCCATTACGGGGTTGTAAGTTGTTGTTTTTAAATAAAATAGTTTGGTGGGCGGTACTGGGATCGAACCAGTGGCTTCCACCGTGTGAAGGTGGCACTCTACCGCTGAGTTAACCGCCCGCTGGAGAAGTGACCTGCGGACATTGCAACGACTTAACAATTTGCAACGGCGCGAATATTACCACCGTTGCGCCTGCCACGCCAATCCCGGCGCTTCTGCTTCCACTATAATTCCCTGTAGTAACAAATACATACAGGGGGAGCGGTTTGGCGAAAAATATCACCATCATCGGCGCGGGAATCGTGGGCATTGCCACCGCCTGTTATCTGCGGCGCGATGGTCACGCGGTGACGGTGGTGGATAAGCGCTTGCCGGGGCAATACTGCTCCTTCGGCAACGCGGGTATTTTGAGCCCGGGATCGTGCGTGCCGCAGGCGTTGCCGGGGGTTCTGGGCAAGGTGCCGGGCTATTTGGCCGATCCGCTGGGGCCGTTGGCGATACGGCCCGGTCATTTTTTTAAGGCGCTGCCGTGGTTTTTGCGCCTGGTTGCCGCGTCGCGCCTGTCGCGGGTGGAGCAGATCGCGGATGCGTTGCGCCCTTTGCTCAAGCAGACGTTCGATGCGTACCGGCCGCTGGTGGAGCATGCCCGCGTCACGGATCTCATACGCCAGACCGGCTATGTGGTTGCCTATGCGACGCGCGCCGGGCTGCAAAACGATGCGTTGCCGTGGCGCTTGCGGCGCGAGCGGGGCGTGCTGATGGAG
>JANPOH010000544.1:0-2485 GCA_031427895.1 Betaproteobacteria bacterium | reverse complement strand
GTGGCGCGTGCGCGTGTTGCGAAGATAAAACACCCCTGTATCAGTAAATGAGTCATTTTCTTGACACAAATTTGATACTTGAGTTTTTCCAATAAAAACAATGATCAGCGGAAATTTTTTAATCTAAAAAGAGCGTTATTAATAATAACTATTTGAATTTAAACATTATTTTATTAATTTAAAAAATGATGATTTCCTCAATGTAGGTTCGCGTGCTGCTGCTGGTGTGCGCTGCACACTCTGCGGGCGCCTGGGCGGTGGATGGCGTCTCGCTTGAGTTGGGTCAAGGCGATGGCGCCCGCATGGGGCGCGCGGGGCTGCAATGGAAGTGGGATCAACAGTGCTTCAAAGGCGGCCAGGCTCATGTCGGCGGGTATTGGGATTTGTCTTTGGGGCACTGGACGCGCGATGCATTGCCTGGGCAAAACCATCGTATTACTGAAATAGGATTGAGACCGACCTTTCGCTTGCAACAGAACAGCGGGCAGGGGCTTTACGCGGAGGCTTCCGTGGGTTTCCATTTGCTGTCGGATACCACGCTGGGCCCCAGGCGTTTTGGCACTACGTTCCAGTTCAGCGAGCATCTGGGCGTAGGCTACCAATTTGGCGCAAAGCGGGCGTTGGATATCGGGCTGCGTTATCAACATTTGTCCAACGCCGGCATTCAGCAGCCCAACAACGGTATCAACTTTACGCAGGTTCGCGCGCAATACTGGTTTTAAGCGGTTGCAAGTGCGTTTGGGGTGAACGCTTGCCGCAATGCGGCGTAAAATACGCGCTTCGCTATCCAGACGATTCGCTGCGTATTCTCCCGCCATGACCCAGGTCCTCGCCCGCAAGTGGCGTCCCAAATCATTTACTGAACTCGTCGGACAAGAACACGTTGTCCGCGCGTTGGGCAATGCGCTCAAGCAGCAGCGCCTGCACCACGCCTATTTGTTTACCGGCACCCGCGGCGTCGGCAAAACCACGCTGGCGCGCATCATCGCCAAGGCGCTCAACTGCGAGACCGGCATTACCGATGCGCCGTGCGGAAAATGCACCGCCTGCACGGAAATCGATTCCGGTCGCTTTGTCGATCTGGTGGAACTCGATGCGGCCTCCAACACCCAAGTCGATAATATGCGCGAGTTGCTGGAGAATGCTCTGTATGCGCCGTCGAGCGGACGCTTCAAGGTCTACATCATCGACGAAGTGCATATGTTGTCGCGCAATGCATTTAACGCGATGTTGAAAACCCTGGAAGAGCCGCCGGCGCACGTAAAATTTATCCTCGCTACCACCGATCCGCAGAAAATCCCGGTCACGGTGCTGTCGCGGTGCCTGCAATTTAACCTGAAGCAAATTCCGCAGCAGCAGATCGCCGAGCGCCTGAGATTCGTGCTGGAAGCGGAGCAGGTGGCATTCGAGCCAGCCGCGCTGGCGTTGATTGCGCGCGCCGCGCAAGGCAGTCTGCGTGATTCGCTGTCGCTGCTCGATCAGGCCATCGCTCATGGCGGCGGCAGGGTGGATGAGGCATCGGTGCGCGCCATGCTCGGCGCGGTGGATCAGCAGCACCTGTATGCGATCCTGGATGCCCTGGCGAACAGCGACGGCGGCGCGATGATGGCCAAGGCGGACGAGATGGCGTCGCGCAGCCTGTCGTTCGAAGCCGCATTGCTGGACCTGGGGACGCTGTTGCATCGGCTCGCCATGGCGCAGCAGTTGCCGGAGACGGCGGCGAGTGATGATCCTGACCGCGAAACAATACTGGCGCTGGCAGGGCGCTTTGCCGCCGACGAACTGCAACTGTATTACCAGATCGCCTTGCAGGGGCGCAGCGACATCGGCCTGGCGCCGGATGAATATGCCGGGTTTACCATGACGTTGCTGCGTATGCTGGCGTTTACGCCGGTCGCGGAGCGCTATTCGTCGCCTGTGCGTGCGACCGCGCCGAGGCATGTCGCCGAGCCGCGTGCCGCCGCCGTGCCTGGGGCTGCCGCCACGGCGGCCGCACCCGCCGCTTCCAAGGTGCGGGGCGCGGTGGATGTGCATGCGTCGTGGGAGACCATCATGGCGCAACTGGGCTTGATTGCGATGACCGCGCAATTGGCGCGTAATTGCGCCATGACGCAACTTACCGCCGACGAAATAGAACTGAGCCTTCCCAAGGCGCAGGAGCATTTGCTGGAAGGCGCGCATCAGAGCAAACTCAAGGCCGCCTTGCAGACGCGCTTCGGCAGCGTGTTTCGCGTTACTTACAAAGTCGTGTCGGGCGAAGTAGCGACACCCGCTGTTGCGGAGCAACGAGAACAGGACGAGCGCAAAGTGCAGGCCACCGCCGCGATTGTGAATGATCCGTTCGTCAAGGAATTGCAGGAATCGTTTGGCGGCAACGTGAAGAAAAACTCCATTCAACCATTACCGTAGGGGCGTCACCATGATGAAAAGCCAATTGGCGGGGCTGATGAAACAGGCCCAACAGATGCAGGAAAACATGAAAAAG
>JANPOH010000543.1:0-3819 GCA_031427895.1 Betaproteobacteria bacterium | reverse complement strand
GCGCCTGTCACCGCGAGCGCGCGCAGCCGGCCGGCACGCACATGCGGCATGGTCGATATCGCACTGGCCGCCGAGCCGGACACCCGCCCGGCCACCAGATCCAGAATGCTGGGCGCGGTGCCTTTATACGGGATATGCACCAGTTGCAGCCCGGCCATGCGGTTTAACATTTCAACTGTCAAGTGCTGCCCGCTACCGTTACCCGAGGACGAAAACAACACTTCGTTGGGCCGCGCTTTGGCAAAGCCGATCAGCTCCTTCACGCTTTTCACCGGCAGCGACGGATGCACCGACAGCACACTGGCCGATTGCACAAACAGCGATACCGGCGCGAAGTCCTTGAGCGTATCGAAGCTCAATTTGTAGAGCGCGGGCACGATCGCGTGGCCCATCGAGGTCATCAGCAAGGTATAACCATCGGGCGCCGCGCGCGCGACCACTTCGGTGGCAATGGTGCCGCCCGCGCCCGGACGATTCTCGGCAATCGCCTGCTGCCCCCACGCTTCGGTAAAGCGCTGGCCAAGCATGCGCGCGGAGGTATCGACTCCGCCGCCCGCCGCCAGCGCGATGACGATGCGAATCGGTTTGACCGGATAGTTCGCTTGCGCCCAGCACGCCCCGACGGGCAGACAAAGTAAAACGCCCGTATTGCATAAGTATCTGATTTTATTCAATTTCTTTTTACTCTCTATGGGTTATCCGGGTTAACTGCGCGCCCTGCCTGCCGCCTGTTGCGGTGACGACAAAAGGCGGTATGGCTTCCGCCCAACTTTCTACGACGCTGTATATCATGCCAACGGCGCCGTGCAGGCATCATACCCATACACCCACGCTGGATCGGCTTCTCCTTTTATTTCGCCTTTCAGCCAGGTGTTTTTGCTGGATTGGGTTTGTATCCGCGACGTGCGCGGCTTGCGGGTGGCTTCGTAACGTTTGAATGCCGCGGCAACACCGGCGGCGTTTACACCTTCCATGCAGCGGCTTAACACCATCGCATCTTCCAGCGCCGAGGCCGCACCCTGCGCCATGTACGGCGTCATCGGGTGACACGCATCGCCCAGCAGCACCACGCGCCCCCCCTCCAACTGCCAGCGCGGCAGCGGATCGCGTTCGAACAGCGCCCACTTGTGAACTTCCGTCGCTGCGTTGAGCACGGCCTGCACTTCCTCGTGAAAACCCGCGAAGCTCGCGCGCAGTTCATCGAGATCGCCTTTCGCCGACCATGATTCCGCCGTGCGCCACTCGGCTTTTTCGCGCTGGCTGGTGACGAAATAAATTTCGTCGCGCGCCGCCGTCACCGGGTAAATCACCATGTGCCGGTCCGCGCCCCACCACTTGGTACGCACCGTCGGCACGTGCGTGCCGTTCATGCGCGCGGCTTTGAAGGTGGTGCGATACGCGACCTTGCCGGTGAAGTGCGCGTGCTCGGCGCCGAGCAATAACTCGCGCACCAGCGAATGCACGCCGTCGGCGGCGATCACCGCGTCGGCGCTCGCTGTCGTGCCATCGGCGAATGTCAGAGCGACCCCATGCGCGTTTTGCGCGAGACCGGTGAGTTTGCGCTTTAACGCAACCCGTCCCGCAGGCACTACCGAGGCGATCGCCGCATGCAAATCCGCGCGATGCAGAAAAAAATACGGCGCGCCGAATTTCGCTTCCACGTCGTCGCCCAGCGGCAGATCGCTGGTGACTTCGCCCGTATCCCACACGCGGCTCACCGCGCGCGCCGAGCGAAACGCGGTGCGGCGCAAATGATCCTCGACGCCCAGTGCGCGCAGCACCTTCACCGCGTTCGGCGCCATCTGAATGCCCGCGCCCACGCGCGCAAACGCGGGCGCCTGCTCGTACACGCGCACCGCAAAACCCCGGCGCAACAGCAACGCCGCCGCCGCAAGCCCGCCGATACCCGCGCCGATGATGGCGATGGAAACAGGTGTCATTGGCATGCCTAGTCGAAACTGATCTTCGCGCTGTCAATCACCTTGCGCCACTTGGGAATCTCCGCGCGAATATGCGCGGCAAAAACTTCCGGCGTGGTGCCGATAATATTGACGGTGGACAGGCGTTCGCGCAGCGCCGGCTGCGCCAGCGCCTTGTTGATCTCCTGCGACAACCGGCTCACGATCGGCGCAGGCGTTGCCGCCGGCGCGACGATGCCGAACCAGATCGTCGATTCATAACCCGGCACGCCCGCCTCCTGCAGGGTGGGCACTTCCGGCGCGACGTGCGAACGCTTGGCGCTGCTCACCGCCAGCGCGCGCACCTTGCCGTCGCGGGCGTAGTTGATCGCGGCGCCCTCGAACATCATGTCCACATGGCCGCCCGCCACGTCGATCATCGCCGGCCCCGCGCCTTTGTACGGCACATGCACCATATCGCCGCCGATCAGAAATTTGAACAACTCGCCCGCCAGGTGATTCGACGACCCCGCGCCGCCGGACGCAAACGTGAGCTTGCCGGGCCGCGCTTTCACCAGCGCGATCAATTCCTTCACCGAGCGCGCGGGCACGGTCGGATGCACCACCAGCCACAGCGGCGTGGAAAACGCCAGCGACACCGGCGCAAAATCGCGCAGCGGATCGTAGGGCAAATTCTTTTGCGCGCTGACGTTGATCGCAAGGCTGGTGACGCTGCCGAAAAACAGCGTGTAGCCGTCCGGCGCGGATTTCGCCGCCGCCTGCGCGCCGATCATCTGGCTCGCGCCGGGGCGGTTCTCGGCGATAAACGGCTGCCCCATTTGCTCGGCCAGGCTCGCGCCCAACGCACGCGGCAGAATATCGCCAAGGCCACCGGCGGGATACGGCACGATGATACGCACGGACTTTACGGGATAGGCTGGCGGCGCTTGCATCTGCGCTTGCGCCCGCACTTGCGTCTGTGCCGCGCCTACGCATGCGCCGCACAGCAGCGCGCCACGCGCCCACCTTGGAATAATCATAACTATTTGTTTTTAAAGTATTTTTTAATAATTCACTGCGGCGTTATTTTCGCCGCCGCCACCACCTTGCGCCAGCGTGTGATGGCCTGGCGCACGTAGTCGGCGTATTGCTCCGGCGTACTCGCCAGCGGCTCCAATCCCAACTGCGCGTAGCGTTCGCGCAGATCCGCGCTCTGCGCGGCCTTGGTCACGCCGGCGGAGAGCTTGTTGAGAATCTCGCGCGGCGTACCCGCAGGCGCGACCAAACCATACTTCGAATCGACTTCAAAATCACTGTAGCCGAGCTCGTTAAATGTCGGCACGTCGGGCAATCCACGCGCGCGCTTGGCGCTTGCGGTTCCCAGCGCGCGCAGTTTGCCGGCCTTCACCTGCGGGATCGCCGGCGGCACGGAAATACACATCACTTCAACGTGGCCGCCGATCACGTCGGCCATCGCCAGCGAGGCACCCTTGTACGGCACATGCAACATGTCGATGCCCGTGGCAAGCTTCAACATTTCCGCGCCCAGGTGCAGCGTGCCGCCGGTGCCCGATGACGCATAGGTCAGCGGCGCGTTTCGCCCCTGGCGCGCCCTGGCGATCGCGACAAACTCCTTGACGGTTTTCGCCGGCACCACCGGGTTCACCATAAACGCAATGTCGCTGCTGGCGGTCAACGTCACCGGCAAAAAGAGACGGTGCTATGAGCGCAGGTTTTTGGGTTGACCGCGGCGCAGCTATTGCGTCTGCAAGCCTTTCTTTCCAAAAGGCGTGGGGCAAGCCCAGATGTACTTCTGAACCGCTATGGCATAGCCCCCAAAGTTCTTCGGGTCGCATAGGTTTGTCCGGCAGTGCGTCGCTGCGCGCGGGCTTGCAAACTTACTTGTTAGCCTCTATCCAAC
>JANPOH010000542.1:0-48234 GCA_031427895.1 Betaproteobacteria bacterium | reverse complement strand
AATTTTGCCGAAGGGGAGAACAAGTAATGCTAGTCAAAGTCAAACCGACTTCTCCCGGACGTCGCGGATTAGTCAAGGTGGTGACGCCGGGCCTGCACAAAGGCAAGCCGGTGGCGTCTCTTCTGGACAGTCAATCCAAGAAAGCGGGGCGTAATCAGCACGGTCGCATCACCATGCGTCATCAAGGCGGTGGCCACAAGCAACACTATCGCATGGTCGATTTCCGTCGTAACAAAGACGGTATTGTCGCCAAGGTTGAGCGGATTGAATATGATCCCAACCGCAGCGCGCATCTGGCCTTGTTGTGTTATGCGGATGGCGAGCGAGCGTACGTTATCGCAACCAAGGGTCTGGCGGCGGGGGCGCAGTTGGTATCCGGGGCCGAAGCGCCGATCAAGCCGGGTAATGCGCTGCCGTTACGCAATGTTCCCGTCGGCAGCACTATTTGCTGCGTCGAGATGATGCCGGGCAAGGGCGCACAACTGGCTCGCTCCGCCGGCACCTCGGTGCAATTGCTGGCGCGCGAAGGCGACTACGCACAATTGCGCCTGCGCTCGGGCGAGATTCGCAAAGTGCATGTGAACTGCCGTGCCACCATCGGCGAAGTGGGTAACGAAGAACATTCGCTGGAGTCCATCGGCAAGGCTGGGCGCGTGCGCTGGCGTGGTGTGCGTCCGACGGTTCGTGGCGTGGCAATGAATCCGATTGACCACCCGCACGGCGGCGGCGAGGGCAGAACCGCAGCGGCACAGGCACCGGTCAGTCCTTGGGGCGTGATGTGCAAGGGCTATAAGACTCGCAAAGTCAAACGCACGAACAGCATGATTGTTCGCCGGCGCAACTCCAAAGCCTCGGCGTAACAGGAATAAGGGGTAGATATGGCACGTTCGATCAAGAAAGGCCCGTTCGTCGATCATCACCTGATGCACAAGGTGGAGACGGCGCGCGCGGTATCCGACAAGCGCCCGATCAAAACATGGTCACGCCGTTCAACGGTGTTGCCGGATTTTATCGGGCTGACAATAGCGGTGCATAACGGCAAGCAGCATATACCCGTGTATATCACCGAGAACATGGTTGGGCACAAGCTTGGCGAGTTTTCGCACACGCGGACGTTCAAGGGGCACTCCAAGGCGGGCGGAGCGACAGCGGACAAAAAATCCGCGCCGACACCCTCATCCGCCAAGTAAGCAGCCAAGGAAACGGAGAGCGTAATGCAAACAACAGCAAAACTGCGTGGCGTCAGGCTATCAGCCCAGAAAGGCCGTCTGGTGGCTGATCTGATTCGCGGGCAGGCAGTGGAGAATGCACTAAATATTCTCCAGTTCTCGCCCAAAAAAGGCGCAACTATTATTCGCAAGGTGCTTGAGTCGGCGATAGCCAACGCCGAGCACAATGATGGCGCGGATATCGACGAGCTGAAAATCACCAGCATATTCGTGGAGAAAGGCCCCGTGCTAAAGCGATTTCATGCGCGCGCCAAGGGCCGCGGAATGCGGGTGCTCAAGCACTCCTGCCATATTTATCTGACGCTCGGCGACGGAAGGAACTAGTCATGGGTCAAAAAATACATCCAACGGGTTTTCGTCTTGCAGTCACACGCGACTGGGCTTCCCGCTGGTACGCCAATAGCAAGCATTTTCCCGGCATGCTGCTCGAAGACTTGAAAGTCCGTGAATACCTCAAGCAGAAGCTTTCACATGCCGCCGTTTCGCGCGTCGTTATCGAGCGTCCCGCGAAGAATGCGCGGATCACGATCTACAGCGCGCGTCCGGGCGTGGTGATCGGCAAGAAGGGCGAGGATATCGAGTCGCTGAAGGCGCAGTTGCAGAAAATGCTGCACGTGCCGGTGCACGTCAATATCGAAGAGGTTCGCAAGCCCGAACTGGACGCGCAACTGATCGCCGATTCTATTTCCCAGCAATTGCAAAAGCGTATCATGTTCCGCCGCGCAATGAAGCGTGCCATTACCAATGCGATGCGCCTTGGTGCACAGGGCATCAAGATCATGAGCGCCGGACGTTTGAATGGCATTGAAATCGCTCGTACCGAGTGGTACCGCGAAGGCCGCGTGCCGCTGCATACGTTGCGCGCCGGTATTCAATACGGCGTTGCAGAAGCCAAGACCACCTACGGGATCATCGGCATCAAGGTGTGGGTATATCAGGGCGAAGTGTTGGGCAAGAACGAGCAGCCGGCGAACGTGCCCGGCGGCGGCCCATCCGATACCCCGCCACCCGCGAGGAAACCGCGCAAGCCAGGAGTGAAACGTGCTACAGCCATCCAGACGTAAGTATCGCAAAGAACAAAAGGGCCGCAATAAAGGCATTGCGACCCGTGGCGCCAAAGTCAGCTTTGGTGATTTTGGCCTGAAGGCTACCGGTCGCGGTCGGTTGACCGCGCGCCAAATTGAGGCGGCACGCCGCGCGATGACACGCCATATCAAGCGTGGCGGTCGTATCTGGATACGCATATTCCCGGACAAGCCGATATCACGCAAGCCGGCCGAAGTGCGTATGGGCAACGGCAAGGGGAATCCGGAGTATTGGGTCGCTGAGATTCAGCCGGGTAAAGTGTTGTACGAAATGGACGGGGTTAACGAGGTTACCGCGAAGGAAGCCTTTCGGCTGGCTGCGGCCAAGTTGCCCATTGCGACCACATTTGTGCATCGTCAGGTGGGAGGCTAGGCCATGAAGGTAAGCGAACTGCGCGGGAAGTCCGCGGATGAATTGAAACAGGAGTTGCAGTCGTTGCTGAAGGCGCAGTTTTCATTGCGTATGCAGAAGGCAACACAGCAGCTTTCTAACACCAGCCAGATACACAAGACGCGGCGCGATATTGCGCGTGTGCGTACCTTGCTGACTGAAAAAGGAAACGGGTAGAACAGTATGAGCGACATTGGTAATGATAGCGCCAACAAGCGCACGCTAACTGGCCGAGTGGTCAGCGACAAAATGGCTAAGACGGTTACTGTCCTGGTTGAGCGGCGTGTTAAGCACGAGCTGTACGGTAAATTCATCACGCGCTCGAAAAAGTATCACGCGCATGACGAAAAAAATGAGTTTCACGAGGGGGATACCGTCACCATCGAGGAATGCCGCCCGATCGCCAAAACCAAGGCTTGGCGCGTCATCAATCTCGTGGAAAAATCCCGCGCGGTTTAATTGACGGTTGGTTGCTGGGTGGTCGCTGGTTAGTAATTTGGTTATTTAGCTTTGCAGGATTGAATTGTTCAGTTATAATTAGCGGTTTACATAGCCTTGTTTTCTGTTGATTTTCACGCAGAATAAAAGCACAAGGCGCATCAGCCCCTACGGGCCTCAATACTGATTCGGCGCTTCGGGCAACCGGCAAGCGAATCAAGTTGGGGAAGAAGTTAAAGCGAGAAGCAAACTATGATTCAGATGCAATCCGTATTGGACGTTGCTGACAACACCGGCGCTCGCGCTGTCATGTGCATCAAGGTGTTGGGCGGCTCAAAGCGGCGTTACGCAGGTATTGGCGACCTGATTAAGGTCAGCATTCGCGATGCCGCGCCGCGTGGCCGAGTCAAAAAGGGCGAGGTATACGACGCCGTGGTTGTGCGTACGGCTAAGGGCGTGCGCCGTTCGGATGGTTCGCTGGTGAAATTTGATTCTAATGCGGCGGTGCTGCTCAATGCGAAGCTGGAGCCGATAGGGACTCGCATATTCGGACCGGTGACGCGCGAGTTACGTACCGAACGTTTCATGAAGATCGTGTCACTCGCCCCCGAAGTTATTTGAGGAACGTGATATGAAGAAGATCAAGAAGGGCGACGATGTAATCGTCATAACTGGGCGCGACAAAGGCAAGCGCGGAACCGTGCTGCGGGTTGACGAAAGTCGCGTGCTGGTCGAGGGCGTGAACAGGGTGAAGAAGCACGAGCGTCCGAACCCGACGAAGAATACAACCGGGGGCATTATCGAAAAGGAAATGCCGCTTCATGTTTCGAATATCGCCTTGTACAACCCGGCTACGCAAAAATCGGATCGCGTTGGCATCAAGGAAATCGACGGCGGTAAGCGTGTTCGGTATTTCAAGTCCAATGGTGAAGTGGTGGACGTATGAGCGAAAAGAAAGAAGATAAGAAGGCGAAGCCTGCCCGCGAACCCAAGGGTGAGCCGAAGGGTGAGTCGCGCAGCGAGAAAAAGGCCAAGTCTGCGGCCAACGATTCTGGGGCGTCCAGGCCGGTTGTTCGGCCCGGTGCCAAGCCGGCGGGCCCCGCGCGCCTCGGCGCCTTCTACCGCGATACCGTGGTGAAGGATCTGACGCAGAAGTTTGGTTACAAATCGGTGATGCAGGTTCCGCGTATCGACAAGATCGTTCTCAATATGGGCGTTGGCGAAGCCGTTGCGGACAAAAAGATCATGGATAACGCAGTGGCGGACATGACCAAAATCGCCGGGCAGAAACCGCTGGTGACAAAGTCTCGCAAGGCGATTGCGTCGTTCAAGATTCGTGAGAACTATCCTATCGGCTGCAAGGTCACGATGCGTGGCACGCGCATGTATGATTTTCTTGACCGGCTGGTGAACGTGGCAATGCCGCGTATTCGCGATTTTCGCGGTATTTCCGCGCGCAGCTTCGACGGCATGGGTAATTACAACATGGGCGTCAAGGAGCAGATCATTTTTCCCGAGATCGAGTATGACAAGATCGATGCGATTCGCGGCATGAACATCACCATTTCAACCACGGCCAAGACGGATGATGAGGCAAGGGCATTGTTGGCCGCGTTTAAATTTCCGTTCCGGAACTGAGAGAGTCAGAGGGTCTTATCTTATGGCAAAGAAATCAGTGATTAACCGCAACGAACAGCGCCGCGAAACGGTGAAGAAGTTCGCGGGTAAGCGTAAAGCGCTGCAGGACGCAGCGAACAATCTGTCGCTGTCGCCGGAAGAGCGTTACGATGCGCGGTTAAAGCTGCAAAAGTTGCCGCGCAATTCGAGTCCGGTGCGGGTGCGTAACCGGTGCGCGCTGACCGGTCGTCCGCGCGGGGTGTTTCGCAAGTTTGGGCTGGCGCGCGGGAAGCTGCGTGATATCGCGATGCGCGGGGAAATTCCCGGCATTATCAAAGCGAGCTGGTAAACGGTACGGCGTAACAACGTAAGTATTCAATCGTAAGTAAAACGCAATTTGGATAGCTGGTGCGTATTTAATACCAGGAAGCGGGAGAAGATTGCATGAGTATGAGTGATCCGGTCGCCGATATGCTTACGCGCATTCGTAATGCGCAGCAGTCGGAAAAACAATCGGTAGTGATGCCGATGAGCAAGCTGAAGGCGGCCATTGCCAAGGTGCTCAAAGATGAAGGCTATATCGAGGACTTCGCCATTCGCAATCAGGATGGTAAGGCGCACTTGGATATTGGTCTTAAATATTACGCCGGGCGCCCGGTTATCGAGAAGATCGAGCGCGTGAGTCGTCCGGGGTTGCGTATTTACAAGCCGAGCACGCAAATTCCAGTTGTGATGAACGGGCTCGGTGTCGCGATAGTCTCGACGTCCAAGGGTGTAATGACTGATCGCAAGGCGCGCGGCATGGGCGTCGGTGGTGAAGTGCTTTGCATCGTGGCCTAACGGGAAACGGAGTATCTTATGTCCAGAGTAGCAAATAATCCCGTGATCATCCCCGATAAAGTGGACGTCACGCTCAACGCGACGGAAATTTACGTCAAGGGGCCGTTAGGGGTATTGTCGCGCAAATTATCCAAGGATGTGCAGGTGGCGCGCGTCGAAAACCGGCTTGAGTTCACGGTTAACGGCGCGTCCAATCAGGCCAACGCGATGTCCGGCACCATGCGTTCGCTGGTGTCGAATATGGTGACCGGCGTGTCGAAGGGGTTTGAGAAAAAACTCGCGCTGGTGGGCGTCGGCTACCGTGCGCAGGCGCAAGGCGACAAGCTCAACTTGACACTGGGTTTTTCACACCCGGTGGTGCATCAGTTGCCGGCGGGTGTCAAGGCGGAAACGCCGACGCAGACGGAAATTATTATCAAAGGTGCTGACCGTCAGCAGGTGGGGCAGGTCGCAGCGGATATTCGCGCCTATCGCAGTCCCGAGCCCTACAAGGGAAAGGGCGTGCGTTATGTGGGTGAGCAGATTGTGCTCAAAGAGACCAAGAAGAAGTAGGCGGGCAGGAGTCAAGTAAGCCATGATAGAAAAGAAACAATCACGTTTGCGCCGTTCGCGCCGGACGCGCGCGAAGATAGCCGAGCTCAAAGTGGTTCGGCTCACGGTGAATCGTTCGAACACGCACATCTACGCGCAGATCATCGATGCTTCCGGCGGCAAGGTTCTCGCCAGTGCGTCGTCCGCGGAAAAAACCTTGCGTACCGAGTTGAAAAACGGCGGGAACGTCAAGGCTGCTTCGGTGGTCGGAAAGTTGATTGCTGAAAAGGCGAAAAAGGCGGGGGTTGAAACGGTCGCCTTTGACCGCTCAGGATACCGTTTTCATGGCCGTGTAAAGGCGCTGGCGGAAGCCGCGCGTGAAGCCGGACTCAAGTTTTAGGATCAGGACTAGGAATCTCCCATGGCGAAGATGCAAGCATCCAAGATGCAGACCGGCAATGAAGAGCGCGGCGATGGCCTGCGTGAAAAAATGGTGGCGATCAATCGCGTGACCAAGGTAGTAAAGGGTGGTCGCATCATGGGCTTCGCTGCGTTAACCGTGGTGGGTGACGGTGATGGCAGTATAGGCATGGGCAAGGGCAAGTCTCGCGAAGTTCCAGTGGCAGTGCAAAAGGCGATGGAAGAGGCGCGTCGCAAGATGGTCAAGGTGCAGTTGAAGAACGGCACCCTGCAACATACGGTGATTGGTCGTCATGGTGCGGCAAAGGTGTTCATGCAGCCGGCCTCGGAAGGCACGGGAATTATCGCCGGCGGTCCGGTGCGTGCGGTGCTGGAGGTAATGGGCGTGACCAATATCCTGGCGAAGTGCTTGGGGTCGACCAATCCTTATAACGTCGTCCGTGCCACGATCGACGGATTGACAAGAATGAATACCCCTTCCGAGATTGCCGCCAAGCGCGGCAAATCAGTGGAAGAAGTCACGGGGTAACTCGGGGAAATTTATGGCCGACGGCAAGAAAATAAAAGTAACGCTGATCAGAAGTTTGATCGGCACCAAGGGCGATCACCGCATGTGCGTGCGCGGCCTCGGATTGCGTCGTATCAACCACACGGTTGAAGTCATTGATACGCCGGAGAATCGCGGCATGATTAACAAAGTGTCGTATCTGGTGAAGGTTGGAGCCTAGTCTCCACGGGTAATGTAAAGGTATCTGTCATGCGATTGAACACGATTAAGCCGGCATCTGGCTCCAAGCACTCCTCGAAGCGTGTGGGTCGCGGAACGGGTTGCGGATTGGGAAAAACCGCCGGGCGTGGCCATAAAGGTCAAAAAGCGCGGGCCGGCGGCTATCACAAGGTCGGTTTCGAGGGCGGTCAGATGCCGCTGCATCGCCGTCTGCCGAAGCGTGGATTCCAGTCGCCCATGGCGGGCAGCACCGCAGAAGTCCGTTTGGGTGACATTCAGAAATTAAGCGCTGACATTATTGATCTGGCGGTACTCAAGCAGGCGGGGCTTGCTCCAATCGCTGCGATCCGCGCCAAGGTCTTTTTCGCGGGATCGATAGAGCGAAAAGTCGTGTTGAAGGGCTTGGGCGTGACCAAGGGCGCGCGCGCCGCTATTGAAAAGGTCGGCGGCAGCATAGAGCTGCCCGCAGCCAAAGTTCAGGCTTGACCGTCTCTGATTGCGATATAGGACTTAGGACCTAATCTTGGCTGTTAATAAATCCATGCTGGCGTCGGGAAAACTGGGCGACCTTAAACGTCGCCTCCTGTTTTTGATCGGCGCGTTGATCGTGTTCCGCATCGGATCATTTATTCCAGTGCCGGGCATTGATCAGTTGGTGCTCGCAGATCTTTTCAAAGAGCAACGCGGCGGCGTGCTCGACATGTTCAATATGTTTTCCGGCGGTGCGCTGGAGCGATTCTCGATTTTCGCGTTAGGCATCATGCCGTATATTTCGGCGTCGATCATCATGCAGTTGATGACCGTGGCGTCGCCCACGCTGGAAGCGTTGAAAAAAGAAGGCGAGTCGGGCCGCCGCAAGATTACGCAGTACACGCGCTATGGCACCGCGGGGCTGGCCGTGTTTCAGAGCATAGCGATTGCGATTGGCCTAGAAAGCCAGCGCGGGCTGGTGCTTGATCCGGGACTGGCCTTCCGTCTGACGGCGATGGTGACGCTGACAACCGGCACCATGTTCCTGATGTGGCTGGGCGAGCAGATTACCGAGCGCGGCATCGGCAACGGCATTTCGCTGATCATTTTTGCCGGTATTGCCGCGGGTCTCCCCTCGGCGGTGGGCGGCTCTCTTGAACTCGTGCGCACGGGGGCCATGTCAATTCCGGTAGCGTTGTTTATTGGCACGCTGGTTATCGGTGTGACGGCGTTTGTTTGTTTCGTGGAGCGGGGGCAGCGCAAGATACTGGTGAACTACGCCAAGCGGCAGGTGGGCCGGAAAGTATATGGCGGGCAAAGTTCGCATTTGCCATTGAAGCTCAATATGTCTGGTGTGATTCCGCCCATTTTTGCGTCGTCCATCATTCTGTTTCCGGCGACCATCGTGAGCTGGTTCGGCGACAGTACGTCGTCGGGGGTGACGTGGGTCAAGGATGTCGCTTCAACGCTGCAACCCGGCCAGCCGATTTACACGGTGATCTACGCGTCGGCGATTATCTTCTTCTGTTTTTTCTACACGGCGCTGGTGTTCAACCCCAAGGAAACCGCGGACAACCTCAAGAAAAGCGGCGCGTTCGTGCCGGGTATACGGCCGGGCGATCAGACCGCGCGGCATATCGAAAAGATTACGCTGCGCCTGACGCTGGCTGGCGCGATTTACGTGACGCTGGTGTGCCTGTTGCCGGAATTGCTGATTGTGTGGAAGAAAGTGCCGTTTTATTTTGGCGGTACGTCATTGCTGATTATTGTGGTGGTGACGATGGATTTTATGGCGCAGGTGCAAGCCTACATAATGTCTCACCAGTATGAGAGTTTGTTGAAGAAGGCCAACTTCAAAGGTGGAATGTTCCCGACGCGCTAGAATGGCAAAAGAGGAAACCATACAGATGCAGGGGGAGATCGAAGAAACCCTGCCGAATGCGACCTTTATAGTGAAGCTCGAGAACGGCCACGTTGTAGCGGGTCGTATTTCCGGAAAGATGCACATGCACTACATACGCATTCTGCCTGGCGACAAAGTGACAGTGGAGTTGACGCCTTACGATTTAACGCGCGGGCGCATTGTGTTTCGCGCGAAGTGATGCAAACGCAGTACTAGATAGATCAGGAGCCGGAAAATGAAAGTGCAGGCATCGGTAAAGCGGATGTGCCGCAACTGCAAAGTTGTGAAACGTAAGCGCGTTGTGCGCGTGATCTGCAAGGATCCGCGGCATAAACAGCGCCAGGGTTAATTGGGTTTTCTTGTTTAAAAACAAATACTTAGGTTAGTGGAGTCGTCGCATGGCCCGTATTGGTGGCGTTAATATTCCGAATCATCAGCATGCTGAAATCGCGTTAACCGCGATTTACGGTGTCGGTCGCAGCCGCGCGCGCAAGATTTGCACGGCGGCGGGCATTGAGACCACGCGCAAGATGAAAGACTTGTCTGATACGGAAATGGACAAGCTGCGCGAGCAGGTGGCGAAGGTCGCGACCGAAGGCGACCTGCGCCGTGAGGTGTCCATGAACATCAAGCGCTTGATGGATCTGGGCACTTGGCGCGGCAAGCGGCATCGTGCCGGCTTGCCGGTTCGCGGACAGCGCACACGCACCAATGCACGCACGCGCAAGGGGCCGCGCAAGGCGGCGGTCAAGTTGCAAAAGGGTACTACGGTTTAAGTCGGGAACGGTCTACGTTATCAGAGGTAGCGATTCACTATGGCAAAAGCAAGCACGCGAGTGCGCAAGAAGGTCAAGAAGAATGTCGCCGAGGGCATTGCCCACGTACACGCGTCATTCAACAATACGATCGTGACGATTACCGACCGGCAAGGCAACGCGCTGGCGTGGGCGACGTCCGGCAGCAACGGCTTCAAGGGATCGCGCAAATCTACGCCGTTTGCCGCGCAGATCGCCGCAGAGCAGTGCGGCAAGCTCGCGGTGGAATGCGGCGTAAAAAATTTGGAAGTACGTATCAAGGGCCCCGGCCCGGGTCGCGAATCCGCGGTGCGGGCGCTGAATGCCGTGGGTTTTAAAATAACCAGTATTTCGGATGTGACGCCGGTGCCGCATAACGGCTGCCGTCCTCCGAAAAAGAGACGAGTCTAAGGAGATCCCACCGTGGCAAGGAATCTCGATGCGAAGTGCAGGCAGTGCCGCCGTGAGGGCGAGAAGTTGTTCCTCAAGGGCGAAAAGTGTTTCACCGACAAGTGCGCTATTGAGCGCCGCAATTACCCGCCCGGACAACACGGCCAGAAGCAGGCTCGCTTGTCAGGCTATGGCGTGCAACTGCGCGAAAAGCAGAAAATCCGCCGTATTTACGGCATGCTCGAACGCCAGTTCCGGCTGTTCTATGCGAAAGCATCGGCGAGCAAAGGCGTGACCGGCGAGGCGCTGCTGCAATTGCTTGAGTGCCGCCTGGATACCGTGACGTTCCGCATGGGATTCGGCGCCTCGCGCACCGAAGCGCGCCAGATCGTGCGTCACAACTCCATACTCGTGAACGGCAAGCGTGTGAATATTCCGTCCTTTCAGTGCAAACCCGGCGACGTGATTGAAGTAGCCGAGGCATCCAAGGCGCAGTTGCGTATCAAGGCGGCCAGCGAGGCGGCTGAGTCGCGTGGACGCGCGGAGTGGCTGGAAGTCGACGGCAAAGCGTTGAAAGGCACGTTCAAGGCGCGTCCACAGCGTTCGGAGCTACCGTCCAGTATCAATGAATCGCTCGTGGTCGAGCTTTACTCCAAGTAATCACGCATTAGCGACATTAGCGAATTTACCGAATTTACCGAAGTTACCGAAGGGGCGCCATTATTATGTCCAGCACTGCACTTCTGAGGCCTCGTATCATCGACGTTCAGAACCTTTCGACGCATCACGCACGGCTCACCATGGAGCCGTTCGAGCGCGGCTACGGCCATACCTTGGGCAATGCACTGCGGCGCACGCTGCTATCGTCCATGCCGGGTTATGCGGCAACCGAAGTCAGCATCTCCGGCGTATTGCACGAATACTCAACCCTTGATGGCGTGCAGGAAGATGTTGTCGATATTTTGCTCAACCTCAAAGGCGTGGTGCTTAAGTTGCACAACCGCGACGAGGCGACGCTGGTTCTCAAGAAGTCCGGCGAAGGTTTGGTGACCGCCGGCGACATCGAGCCGATGCACGATGTGGAAATCATCAACCCCGATCACGTTATTGCGCGCCTCGCGGCGGGCGGCAAGATCGAATTGCAGATCAAAGTCGAAAAAGGCCGCGGTTATATTGCCGCGACCAGCCGCAAGGCGCTGGAAGAAGAGGGGCGCACCGTAGGCAACATACTGCTGGATGCGTCGTTCAGTCCAGTGCGGCGTGTGACCTACTCGGTGGAATCGGCGCGTGTTGAACAGCGCACCGATCTCGACAAACTCATCATGGATATCGAGACCAACGGCGCGATTGATCCTGAAGAAGCCGTGCGGTACGCGGCACGCATCATGGTGGAGCAGTTGTCGGTATTCGCCGATCTCACCGGCACGCCGGCGCTGATCGAAGAGAAGCGCGCCACCCAGGTTGATCCGGTGTTGCTGCGTCCCGTGGACGATCTGGAGCTTACCGTGCGCTCGGCGAATTGCCTGAAGGCCGAAAACATCTATTACATCGGCGATCTGATTCAGCGCTCGGAGACCGAGCTGCTCAAGACGCCCAATCTGGGCCGCAAGTCGCTTAATGAAATCAAGGAAGTTCTGGCTTCGCGTGGCCTTACTTTAGGCATGAAGCTGGAGAACTGGCCGCCCGCCGGGCTGGAAAAGCTCTAAGTCGGCTCGCTAGAAAAACAAGGAATTATCATGCGTCACGGTCACGGATTACGAAAGCTCAATCGCACCAGCAGCCATCGTTTGGCGATGCTGCGTAACATGGCGAACTCTTTGCTCAAGCACGAGGCAATCAAAACAACGTTGCCCAAGGCCAAGGAATTACGTCGTGTTGTCGAACCCATCATCACGCTCGGAAAATCGCCATCGCTTGCCAATCGTCGGTTGGCGTTTAATCGCCTGCGTGATCGCGATAATGTGACCAAGCTGTTCGCGGAGATTGGCCCGCGTTACGCCAAGCGCAATGGGGGTTATCTGCGTATTCTGAAATTCGGATTCCGCAAAGGCGATAACGCGCCAATGGCCTTTATCGAGTTGGTGGATCGTCCGGAAGCCAGTGCGGTTCTGGTTGAACAGGGCGCGAAGGCAGAAGCCGCAGTGTAGACAACCGCTGCCGCAAAAGTAAAAAGCCGGCGGTTTGTACCAGCCGGCTTTTTTTCGCGCTAGTCGGGCTATTGAGGCGCTGATGCGCTGATGCGCCACGGATGGAACGGCTTTCGCCTACAGCACGAGCAACACGCGGTAATCGTTGACGTTGGTGCGCGTGGGGCCGGTGATGACCAGATCGCCGAGCGCATTAAAAAAACCATAGCCGTCGTTGTCATTGAGCATGGCTTGTGCGTTGATCTGCTTTTGCGCCGCGCGCTGCAAAGTGTCGGGTGCGAGTACCGCGCCCGCGTTGTCTTCAGAGCCGTCAATGCCGTCGGTGTCGCACGCCAGCGCGTGGATGCTTTCGGCACCTTGCATATCCACCGCAAGCGACAGCAGAAACTCAGCGCAGCGTCCGCCGCGCCCATGGCCTTTTACCGTGACTGTGCATTCTCCGCCGGAGATCAATGCGACCGGCGCGCGCCACGGTGCGCCGTGCCTCCGCACTTCGCGAGCCAGTGCGCCGTAGACTTTGGCTGTTTCACGCGCTTCTCCAGTGACCGAGTCGCCCAGAATCGCGGCCTGAATGCCGTGTGTTTGAAAAAACGCCGCCGCTGCCTGCAACGAGGCATGCGCCGTTGCAATCACCCGGTTTTCAACGCGCGAAAAAAGCCGTTCACCCGGCTTGGCTGTTTCAGGAATCTCCGCTGCCGCGCCGCGCGCGAGGTGGGCGGTAATGGCTGCGGGCGCCGCGAGGCGAAAGCGTTTGATGACATCAAGTGCGTCCTGAAACGTGCTGGTGTCAGGCGCACAGGGACCCGACGCAATGTGTGTTGGATCGTCGCCCGTGACATCCGAAATAATCAATGCTGTTACTGGTGCGCGGCAAGCGGCCGCCAACCTGCCGCCCTGAATCGCGGACAGATGCTTACGCACCACATTCATATCCTGGATCGGTGCTCCTGACATAAGTAGTTGTTTTGTAAGATGCTTTATATCATCGATGGTGATGCCATCGGCGGGCACGGTGAGCAGGCTGGAGCCGCCGCCCGACAGCAGCACCAGTAGCAAATCCTGTGCGGTGAGCGCCTTTACCCGCCGCAGGATTTCCCGCGCCGCTTTTTCGCCCGCCTCATCTGGCACCGGATGTCCTGCTTCGATCACGATGATGCGATTGGTGAGCAGCCCGTGCTGGTAGCGCGTGATGACCAGTCCATCGAGTGGCGCATCCGCGGGCCAGCGTTGCTCGACGGCCAGCGCCATGGACGCTGCCGCTTTGCCAGCGCCCACCACCAAGGTGCGGCCCTTCGGCGGATTGGGCAAATGTGCGCCGACGATTTTCAGCGGATCGGCCGCCGACAGCGCGGCCTGAAAGCTGCCCAGCAACAGATCACGCGGCGACATCACGGGAGTAGGGCCTTGAGGTAGCGGGCGGTATGGCCCCCGTCGTGGCGGGCCACGGTTTCCGGGGTGCCCTCGACCAGTATGCGCCCGCCGCCGTTGCCGCCCTCGGGTCCCAAGTCGATGATCCAGTCCGCTGTCTTGATGACATCGAGATTGTGTTCGATAACCACGATCGTGTTGCCGTGATCGCGCAGCCGGTGCAGCACGCGCAGCAATAAATCGATGTCGTAAAAATGCAGCCCCGTGGTGGGTTCATCGAGGATGTACAGCGTACGCCCCGTGTCGCGCTTGGACAGTTCCAGCGCAAGCTTCACGCGCTGGGCTTCTCCGCCCGACAGGGTAATCGCGCTTTGCCCGAGCTTGATGTAACCCAAGCCCACGTCGAGCAGTGTTTGCAGTTTGCGCGAGATGGCGGGCACTGCGCTGAAAAAATCCGTGGCGTACTCGACTGTCATCTCCAGCACTTCGGTGATGTTCTTGCCCTTATAGAGAATTTGCAGCGTCTCGCGGTTGTAGCGCTTGCCGTGGCACACGTCACAGGGCACGTAAACGTCGGGAAGAAAGTGCATTTCCACCTTGAGCATGCCGTCGCCCTGACAGGCTTCACAGCGGCCGCCCTTGACGTTGAAAGAAAACCGCCCCGCGCCGTAGCCGCGTTCACGCGCGGCAGGCACGCCCGCGAACAAATCCCGAATCGGCGTGAACAAGCCGGTATAGGTTGCCGGATTGGAGCGAGGCGTGCGGCCTATCGGGCTTTGATCGACATTGACCACTTTGTCGAAGAACTCCAGCCCGGTGATGCTTTCATGCGCCGCGGGTTCGGTCGCGCTACCGTAGAGGTGTTGCGCGGCGGCCGTGTAGAGCGTGTCGTTAATCAACGTGGATTTGCCTGAACCCGAAACGCCGGTGATGCAGACGAACAGACCCACGGGAATACCGACCGTCACATTCTTCAGATTGTTGCCCGCAGCGCCCTGCACGATCAGTTGGCGCTTCTCGTTCACGGGGTGGCGCAGCGCGGGCACGGCGATGCCGCGGCGACCCGACAGATATTGTCCCGTCAGCGATTCCGCGTGCGCGCAGACTTCCGCCGCCGTGCCCTCGGCGATGACACAGCCGCCATGCACGCCCGCCCCCAACCCCATATCGACAACGTAGTCCGCGCACAGGATGGCTTCCTGATCGTGCTCGACCACGATCACCGAGTTACCGATGTCGCGCAAGCGTTTGAGGGTTTCGATCAGACGATGATTATCGCGTTGATGCAGGCCTATCGATGGTTCGTCCAGCACATACATAACGCCGGTTAATCCCGACCCGATCTGGCTGGCGAGGCGTATGCGCTGCGCCTCGCCGCCGGACAAGGTATCCGCCGCACGATCCAGCGACAGATAGTCGAGCCCCACGTTGACCAGAAACTGCAAACGGTTGCCGATTTCATGCACGATTTTGTCGGCGATAGCGCGCTTGGAGCCGGTGATATCGATGGTGGCGAAAAAGCGTACCGCTGAATCCAGCGATAAATTGCTGATTTCATGAATATTTTTCTTGCCGACCGTGACGTGACGCGCTTCGCGCCGCAGCCGTGTGCCGGCGCAATCCGGGCACGCCTGCGTGTTCAAATACTTCGCGAGTTCTTCACGCACCAGCACCGAATCGGTTTCACGCGAGCGACGCTCCAGATTGGGAATCACGCCCTCGAACGCATGTTCGCGAACAATGGTTTTGCCGCGCTCGCCGGCATAGTTGAAGGCGATTTTCTCCGTGCCCGAGCCGTTTAGCACCGTGGTTTTCACCTCATCGGTAAGCTCGTGGTACGGTGTTTCAAGATTAAAGCCGTAATGCTCCGCCAGACTTTGCAGCATCTCGTAGAAAAACTGATTGCGCCGGTCCCAGCCTTTAATGGCACCCGAGGCCAGCGACAGATCCGGAAACGCGACCACCCGTTTGGGGTCGAAAAAACTCACCGTGCCGATACCGTCGCAGCGTGGGCATGCGCCCATCGGATTGTTGAAAGAGAACAGACGCGGCTCAAGCTCCGGTAAAGAGTAGCTGCACAGCGGGCATGCAAACTTGGCCGAAAACAAATGTTCCTTGCCGCTGTCCATCTCCACCGCCAGCGCGCGGCCATCGGCGTGGCGCAACGCGGTCTCGAAGGATTCGGCGAGCCGCTGTTTGGCATCGTCGCGCACCTTGAGCCGATCGACGATGACATCCACCGTGTGCTTGAAATTCTTTTTCAGCTTCGGCAGATTATCGATTTCATACACCTGCCCATCGATGCGAAGCCGCGCGAAACCCTGCGCGCGCAGCTCGTCAAACAAATCGGCCTGTTCGCCTTTGCGCCCCGCGATCAGCGGCGCCACGACCATCACGCGCGTGTCGGCGGGCAGCGTGAGCACATGGTCAACCATCTGCGCCACGCTTTGCGCTTGCAGGGGCTTGCCATGATCCGGGCAATGCGGGTCGCCGACGCGAGCGAACAGCAAACGCAGGTAGTCATGGATTTCAGTGATGGTGCCGACTGTCGAACGCGGGTTGTGGTTGGTGGCTTTTTGCTCGATAGAAATCGCCGGTGACAACCCGTCGATCAGATCGACATCCGGCTTTTCCATGATTTGCAGAAACTGCCGCGCATACGCCGACAGCGATTCAACATAGCGGCGCTGGCCTTCCGCGTACAGCGTATCAAACGCGAGAGAGGATTTCCCGGAGCCCGACAAACCGGTAATCACCACAAGCTGATTGCGCGGCAGATCGAGATTAATGTTCTTCAGATTGTGCGTGCGCGCACCACGCACGCGGATGTAATCGCCGCTTTTCGCGGGCGTGCCCGCAGACGACTTATCCGTGCTGGCACGCGCCGTGGTTGGCAGAGAAATAACCTTGGGGTCGATATTAGCGCTAGTAGACAATTTGCAACCAGTCATCAAATGTAAACCTGCTAATATACCCGCCTTTCGATTCAATTCCCTAGCTGTTTTTCCATGTCATTGTCTAATCGCATGAGCGCGCTGGAACTGCGGGCAAGTCTTGCGCTCGCCAGCGTATTTGGCCTGCGATTATTCGGCATGTTCGTCATCCTGCCGGTATTCGCCATCTACGCCGAAACCCTGCCCGGCGGCAGCCTCGTGTTGGCCGGTATCGCCATCGGCGCTTACGGGCTGACGCAGGCAATTCTGCAAATTCCGTTTGGCTGGTGGTCGGATCGCATCGGACGCAAGCCGGTGATGTATTTCGGTCTGATTTTGTTCGCGGTGGGCAGTTTTGTGGCTGCTGCCGCGCCGAACATTTACGTGGTGATTCTGGGCCGCGTGCTGCAAGGCGCGGGCGCGATTTCCGCCGCCGTGATGGCGTTGGCCTCCGACCTCACGCGCGAAGAACATCGCACCAAATCGATGGCGATGATCGGCTCCACCATTGGTCTGGTCTTCGCGCTATCGCTGGCGGCGGCGCCGTGGCTTAATCAACTGATCGGCGTGCCCGGCATCTTTGCGCTGACCGGCGTACTCGCCATCGGCGCCATGGGCGTGATATGGCGTATTGTTCCGCCGCAGCCGGCGTTCCCTGCAATCTCGCAGCGGAGCTCCACCTTACTGGCGGATTTCAAGATCGTGCTGGCCGACCCGCAACTCGCGCGTCTGAACTGGGGCATCTTCGTGCTGCATGCGGTGCTGATGGCGCTGTTTATTGCCGTGCCGTTTGCCTTGCGCGACGCCGGCATGCCGCTTAACCAGCACTGGAAAATCTACCTCCCGGTGATGTTGATCTCGTTTGTGCTGATGGCGCCTGCCGTGATGGGATCGCATGCCGACCCGCGCAAATTGAAAGGCTGGTTCGTGGCATCGGTGGCTTTATTGTTGCTGGTGCAGTTGGCGATGCCGTGGCTGATTGGCGGGGTATGGGAAATCACCTTGTTTTTATTGATATTTTTTACCCCGTTCAATGTGCTCGAAGCGATGCTGCCGTCGCTGGTGTCGCGCATTGCGCCGCGCGAGCTCAAGGGCGCGGCGATAGGCGTCTACAGCAGCGTGCAGTTTCTCGGCGCCTTCGCGGGCGCGGCGGCGGGCGGCTTCTTATACAGCCATTGGGGCTTGACCGGCATCGTAGTGCCGGGCGCAATCCTGCTGGCGATCTGGCTTATACTCACGATGGGCATGCAGGTGCCGTTGCCGCGTGGCAAAACGACCATTTCCCAGACGGACGGCGAGCCGGTACGATAATTCATTCAGGAGTCAACCATGGCATCAGTTAACAAAGTTATTCTCATCGGCAACCTTGGAAAAGACCCGGAGACGCGCTATTTGCCGAACGGCGATGCCGTGGCCAACTTCACCATGGCCACCACGGAAACCTTCAAAGACAAAAGCGGCGCCAAGCAGGAGCACACCGAGTGGCATCGCATCTCATTTTTTGGCCGGCAGGCAGAGATCGCCGGTGAGTACCTGAAAAAAGGTTCGCCAGTCTATATCGAAGGCCGTATTCGCACCCGCAAGTGGCAGGACAAAGAAGGCCAGGATCGATTCACCACCGAGATCGTCGGCGACCGCATGCAACTGTTGGGCAGTCGCGGCGGCGCGGAAAACATGGCGCGCGAACCTGCGGCAGCGAGTGCCGGTGGCGGCAGTGTCGCGCCCAGCGGCGAAAAGCGGCCGCCCGCGAAAAAGGGCGGCGGCTTTGATGAAATGGACGACGATATTCCGTTTTGATGGGGTTGTGGGGAGTCTGGCGTCGGATGTCGCGTGTTGAGCGCGTGACTTAACTCCGGTCGCCGCCCGGTTGCCTGCGCTGTCGCCGCTGCCCGGCCTGGCGCGCCCGGAGTGGCTTATGCGGTCGCTCGCGGTGCCTCCGGGCGGATTGGTCCGCCGCGCGCTAAATTGCGCTAACCGCTTGGTGTATAATAGTTTTTTCGCATTTTGTAGCGTAATTTACCGCGCAATTAGGGTGTTACTAGAGAGTTATTTGCCATGCCGATTTACGAATATCGTTGCGACAGTTGTGGTTTTCAAAAGGAATATATTCAGCGCATGAGTGATGCGCTGCTGACCGATTGCCCTGAGTGCAAAAAGGCGACCTTCAGCAAAATGGTCACCGCCGCCGGATTTCAGTTGAAGGGCGGCGGCTGGTACGCGACCGATTTCAAAACCGGCGGCAGCCACACCGCGGCCGCTCTGAAAAAAACGGATTCAAAACAAGTAGATACCAAGATTTCCTCTACTTCGTCCGAATCGGCCAAGACTGAAAAAAGCACCGCCGAGGCCAGTGCGCCGAGCGCACCCAGTGCGGCTGCCAGCACACCCGCCGCAACCAGCACGCCCGCGCCGTCCACCACCAGCACGAATTGATTCGATCGTCGCGCGACACGGTGTAACGATGACGGCAGGTGCGCGTTATGCTCTTTGTGTGGCTTTGTTCGGCTTGATTCGACCGGGCGCAAATGACGCCCGGTCGATCCTGATTTCGCCATGAAATTTGCGTAACCGGTCGTATCGACTCCCATGCCAAAAAAGAGTTTTTTCAAGCGTTACATGATTACCGGCCTGCTGATCTGGGTGCCGCTGGTGATTACCTTGTGGGTGCTAAACCTGTTGGTGAGCACCATGGATCAAACGCTGCTGCTGCTGCCGATGGCGTTACGCACCGAAAGCTGGCTCGGCATTCATATTCCCGGATTGGGCGTCATACTCACGCTGGCGGTGGTGTTGCTCACTGGCGTGCTGGCGGCGAACTTTATCGGCCAGAAACTGGTGGCGTTTTGGGAGGGCGTGCTGTTACGCATCCCGGTGGTCAATTCCATCTACAAGGCGGTCAAGCAGGTCAGCGACACCTTGTTTTCCGGGTCAGGCCACGCCTTTCGCAAAGTGCTGCTGGTGCGTTATCCGCATCCGCAGGCGTGGTCACTGGCGTTGCAGACCAATGTGCCGGGCGATTTGCTGAGTCAGTTTTCCGAGGAGCACGTGGCCGTATTTATCCCGACCACGCCGAGCCCGGTGAATGGGTTTTATTTCTTCGTCAAACGCTCCGAAGTGATCGAGCTCGACATGAGCATCGATGAAGCCCTGAAATACATCATATCGATGGGCGTGGTGACCACGGACGCCAGCGTTAAGGGGCGCAAGGCCGGCAAAGGCCGCGAGGCGGGGGTATTGGAAAATACGGCATCGGCCAAACCGCGCGCGGCGAACGAGTAGCACAATCCTTTCATCCGATTTTTTCAGGTTTAAATAATCATGCGTAGCGAATACTGCGGGCTGGTGAGCCGCAAACATCTGGGACAAGTCGTGACGGTACAGGGCTGGGTGCATCGGCGCCGCGACCACGGCGGCGTTATCTTCATCGATTTGCGCGACCGTGAAGGCCTGGTACAAATCGTCTGCGACCCGGACAACGCGGCCACCTTCAAGACCGCCGAGACGCTGCGTAACGAATTCGTGGTGAGCATCACCGGCAAGGTGCGCCCGCGTCCCGAAGGCACG
Source organism: Betaproteobacteria bacterium (assembly GCA_031427895.1). Lineage (GTDB taxonomy): Bacteria > Pseudomonadota > Gammaproteobacteria > Burkholderiales > SG8-41 > UBA5216. The sequence continues at coordinate 27,887 of JANPOH010000542.1, read as the reverse complement.
GTCAACGCCAACCTCGTCAGCGGCGAGATCGAAATGCTGGCGCAGTCGATGGAAATTCTGAATCCATCGCTCACGCCGCCATTCATGATGGACGACGAATCGTTGTCGGAAAACGTGCGTCTTGAGTATCGCTTTCTCGATCTGCGCCGTCCGGCCATGCAAAAGAACATGCGGCTGCGTTACCGCACCGCGATGGCGGTGCGTAACCATCTGGACAAGCTCGGTTTTATCGACATCGAGACCCCGATGCTCACGCGCTCCACGCCAGAAGGCGCGCGCGACTACCTGGTGCCGTCGCGGGTGCATGCGGGCGAATTTTTCGCTTTGCCGCAATCGCCGCAGTTGTTCAAGCAAATGCTGATGGTGTCGGGCTTTGACCGCTACTACCAGATCGTACGCTGCTTTCGCGATGAAGACCTGCGCGCCGACCGGCAGCCGGAATTCACGCAGATCGATATCGAGACCTCGTTCCTCACGCAGTTGGAAATCACCGATATGATGGAGGCGATGATTTGCAGCGTGTTCAAAGAGGTGTTGAACGTCGACTTACCGCAGCCGTTTCCGCGCATCGCCTTTGACGAGGCGATGTCGCTATACGGTTCCGACAAGCCCGATATGCGCGTGCCGTTGAAGCTGACCGAGCTGACCGATGCGATGAAGGATGTGGCATTCAAAGTGTTCTCCGGCCCGGCCAACACGCCGGGCGGTCGCGTCGCCGGCTTGCTGGTGCCGGGCGGCGCCACGCTCACGCGCGGCGAGATCGATGCCTACACCGAGTTCAGCAAAATTTACGGCGCCAAGGGGCTGGCGTACATCAAGATCAACGATGTCACCCAGTTGAACGAGACTGGACTGCAATCGCCCATCGTCAAGAATTTGTCGGAGGCGGCGTTGAAGGCGGCGATCGAACGTTCCGGCGCGAAAAACGGCGACCTGATTTTCTTCGGCGCGGACAAAGCCAAGGTGGTGAATGAAGCCTTGGGCGCGCTGCGCGCAAAAATCGGGCACGAGCGCGGCTTCGCCGAAAAAGGCTGGAAGCCGCTGTGGGTGCTCGACTTCCCCATGTTTGAGTGGGACGAAGAAGGCAAGCGCTGGAACGCCATGCATCATCCGTTCACCTCGCCGGCGGCGGGTCACGAAGACCTGCTCGAATCGAATCCCGGCGCCGCGCGCGCCATCGCGCACGACATGGTGTTGAACGGCTGGGAAATCGGCGGCGGCTCGGTGCGTATCCATCGTCAGGATGTGCAATCCAAGGTGTTCACCGCGCTGGGCATCCATGCCGAAGAGGCCGACGCAAAATTCGGTTTCCTGCTCAAGGCCCTGCAGTACGGCGCGCCGCCGCACGGCGGAATCGCCTTCGGGCTGGATCGCATCGTCACCATGATGGCGGGCGCGGAATCGATACGCGGCGTGATTGCGTTCCCGAAAACCCAGCGCGCGCAATGTCTGCTGACGCAGGCGCCGAACGTGGTGGACGAGAAGCAGTTGCGTGAACTGCATATCCGGCTGCGTAAAGCCGAAATGCCTGCGGCATGAACGACGGGTCATCTGGCACAGCGCTCTGCGCGTTAAACAAAAAAGTGACTACGCGAGGCATTGATTCGTGAAAAAAATATTGAACATTATCAAATACTTAGGTGTTATTTGGGCTGCGGCGCTGCTGTTGTCGCCGGTGCCTGCGTCCGCGCAGCGCGAGGGGGCGACGCAGCCGCAGCGCATACAGCGCGCACTGGCCGATATCGCGGTCAAGGATTTGCCGACCGAAGCCCGCGAGACGCTCAAGCTGATCGAAAAAGGCGGGCCGTATCCGCATGATCGCGACGGTATCGTGTTCAGCAATTTCGAGAAAATTTTGCCGCTTAAGGATCGCGGCTACTACCGCGAGTTCACCGTTAAGACGCCGGGCGTCAAACATCGCGGCGCGCGGCGCATCGTCACCGGCAAGGACGGCGAAAAATACTATAGCGAAGATCACTACAAAACATTCAAACGGATAGTGCCATGAGCGCGGCCCCGGGTATCACCCCCAAACGTTCCGGCATCTACCGCGCCCCGGCGTCCGTGGATGCGTTTCGCAAGCAGGCCGGCACGGCAGGGCTGCTTTGGCTGGACCTGCCGCTACAGGCTGCGGCAAACAAAAAACAATTTCTCGCGGTGTGCGCGAAACAGTTAAAACTGCCGTCGTACTTCGGTGGCAACTGGGATGCGCTGGCGGATTGCCTGCGTGATTTCAATTGGTTGGACGGCCAAGGTTATGTGCTGCACATCGCGGGCGCCGAAAAATTTGCTGCTGCCGCCGCCAGCGATTATCAAACCGCGCTCGACGTGCTGGCCGAAGCGGCTGAGTTCTGGAAGGGTCGGGACACGCCCTTTTTCGTGCTGGTGGACGACGCCAAGGATTTGCCTGCGCTGACATTGCCGCTGACATCGCAAGTGCGTTAGGCGGCAAGGTTTTGGTCTACAAAATCCCGATTTCGGTATTGGTGGTAATCCACACCCCCGACCTCCAGGTGTTGCTGATCGAGCGCGCGGATCGTCCCGGCTTCTGGCAATCCGTCACCGGCAGCCTGGATGCCGAAGACGAGCCGCTGGAAGCCACGGCGGTGCGCGAAGTGAGCGAGGAAACCGGCATCGACGCGCGGCGATATCCGCTGTGTAACTGGAACAAGCAGAATCAATTCGAGATATTTTCGCGCTGGAGCGGTCGTTACCCGCCCGGCACCACGCACAATCAGGAGCACGTGTTCAGCCTCGAAGTGCCGGGCCCGCTGCCGGTGACGCTGGCGCCGAAAGAGCATTTGCAATACGTCTGGCTGCCCTGGAAAGAAGCAGCGGAAAAGGCATTTTCCTGGAGCAATGCGGCGGCGATTCGCGAGCTTCCTGAAAGAGCGCGTTGAACGTTGAAGAAAGGCGGAAAGGGTTAAGTCACCTTTAAGCCCCCTTTAAGCCCCCTATTTCACCGCTCTTGCGGTAAACCGCATGTGCGTTCGCATATTATGTAGTGATTCCAGATATGGGAATTGTGCGCTGGAAAACGAGTCTTAATGTGATATCTTTCTCGGCTCCCCCGACATTTTGCTTTGCGAGAAAAGCGAAAGGGCATCATGGAAACGAGCGCTGTAAATACGATCAAATTTGACAGTTACAAGCCACTGGCCGACGACGATTGCCTGCCGCGCATCCTTGCCGCCAAAAAGGCGCTGGGCAAGCGCGCGGTGATTTTGGGCCACCACTACCAGCGCGCCGACGTGTATCGTCACGCCGATCTGGTGGGTGATTCGCTGGGCTTATCGAAACTCGCTTCGCGCACCGCTGCCGATTACCTGGTGTTCTGCGGCGTGCATTTCATGGCCGAAGTCGCCGACATCGTGTCCAAGCCGACGCAGACCGTCATCCTGCCGGACATGAGCGCGGGCTGCTCAATGGCCGACATGGCCAATTTGACCAAGGTCGAGCGCGCGTGGCGTGAAATCGGTGAAGTGTTGAATCCCGACGAAACCATCACGCCGATCACCTATATCAATTCCGCGGCTGATCTCAAGGCGTTTTGCGGCGAGCACGGCGGCATCGTCTGCACCTCCAGCAATGCGCGGCAAATCCTGCAATGGGCGTTTGCGCGCCGCGAAAAAGTGCTGTTCTTCCCTGACCAGCACCTTGGCCGCTGGACCGGCTATCTGATGGATATCCCGCTGGCGGAAATGCTGGTGTGGGATCCCGATCTGCCGATGGGCGGTCTGACCGTGCAGCAGATCAAGATGGCTAAGGTGTTGCTGTGGAAAGGTCATTGCTCGGTGCATCAGATGTTTCAGGCGTCGCACATTCTGCGCTGGCGGCAGCAAAACCCGACCGGCGCGGTCATCAGTCACCCCGAATGCAATTTCGAGGTGTGCAAACTTTCCGATTACGTCGGCTCCACCGACTACATCATCAAAACCATCGCGGCGAGCGCGCCCGGCACGCGCTGGCTGGTGGGCACCGAACTGAATTTGGTGAACCGCATCGCCGACGAATTCAAGCCGCAGGGCAAGGTGGTGCAGTTCATGGCGCCCACCGTGTGCATGTGTTCGACCATGGCGCGCATCGACCCGCAACATCTGGCGTGGACGCTTGAAAACCTGGTGGCCGGCAAAGTGGTTAATCAGATCAAAGTGCCGCAACGCGATGCCGATCTCGCGCGCATCACGCTGGATCGCATGCTGGCGGTTTCCTGAAATTTTTTGTTTCGGCAACAGCGTGCCGCGCGCGCAGCACGCCGTTTTTGTAAATGCACGGCAACAACCCGGCGCCCGCCGGACAACTGCGCGTCGCGACCTTCAACATTCACAAGGGGCTGTCGATTTTCAACCGCCGCCTGGTGATCCATGCGCTGCGCGAGCTGTAGCGCGCGCTGCAAGCGGATATTGTTTTTTTGCATGAAGTGTCGGGCCGGCATGACGCCCACGCCCTGCGGCACGGCAACTGGCCGAGCCAGGCGCAGCACGAGTTTCTTGCCGACGAGGTGTGGCAGGATCACGCCTACGGACGCAACGCGGTGTATGACGGCGGCGACCACGGCAACGCGATACTCTCCCGCTTTGCAATATTGCGTTGGGAAAATCAGGACGTATCCTCCCATCGTTTTGAAAGCCGCGGCTTGTTGCACGCCGAAATCGGCGTGCCGGGCTGGCCCGAGCCGCTGCACTGCGTGTGCGTGCATCTGGCGTTGACCGCGCGCGGGCGCGGTCGTCAACTGGAGCATCTGCGCCAACGGGTCGAACGCATGGTGCCCGCGAATGCGCCGCTGATCGTGGCGGGTGATTTTAACGACTGGCACTGGCGGCATCGCGCCGCCCACGAGTTCGCGCATCCGCTGAACATGCAGGAAGTGTTCGAGGCGGATGGCGGCAGGCCCGCGCTCAGTTTCCCGGCGCTCTTGCCTTTGCTGCGGCTGGACCGCATTTATGTCCGAGGCTTTCGCGTGCGCGGGGCCAGCGTGCAGCGCGGCCGGGGATGGCGCCACAGTTCCGATCATCGTGCCTTGACGTGTGACTTAAGTTTATTGTAACTATTTGTTTTTATTGAGAATATAATAATATGACCCTTCTCAACCGCAACCGCGGGCGGCGACCATGAGCGCTCACGGCCACGCTGGCGCCGATGCCGCTCCGGCACCGGCGACCGGCGGCAAATCGCACGCGCGCAACGAATGGCGCGTGGTGCCCACGCTGTTGCCGTTTTTGTGGGAATACAAAGGCCGCGTCGCGATCGCGCTGAGTTTTCTGGTGGCCGCCAAGCTCGCCAACGTCGGCGTGCCGCTGTTGATGAAGGGCATCGTCGATGATCTGACGCCCGCGCAGCAGGTGCTTGCCGTGCCGATAGTGCTGCTGGTGGCGTATGGCGTGCTGCGCTTTGCCAATACGCTGTTCGCCGAATTGCGCGACATGGTGTTCGTGCGCGTCGCGCAGCGCGCGGTGCGCCGTGTCGCGCTGGACGTGTTCCGCCACCTGCACAGCTTGTCGCTGCGGTTTCATTTGAACCGGCAAACCGGCGGCATGACGCGCGACATCGAGCGCGGCACGCGCGGCATTTCCACGCTGCTGTCGTTCATGCTGTTTTCGATTATTCCGGTGATCCTGGAGTTTCTACTGGTGGCGGCGGTGCTGTTCGCGCGCTTTGACTGGCGCTTCGTCGCGGTCACGTTCGGCGCGGTAGCAGCGTATATCGTGTTCACGATTTCGATCACCGAATGGCGCACCGCGATTCGCCGTCGCGCCAACGAGCTGGACTCGAAGGCCAATACGCGCGCCGTCGATAGCCTGCTCAATTACGAGACCGTCAAATATTTCAATAACGAAGCGTTCGAGGCGCAACGCTACGACGCCAATCTCACCAGCTACGAAGCGGCGGCGGTAAAAACCGAGGCCTCGCTGGGCGGGCTCAACATCGGCCAGAGCGCGATTATCGCGGTTGCCGCCACCACGCTGATGGTGTTCGCCGCGCAGGGCGTGGCGGCGAAAACGCTGACGCTGGGTGATCTGGTGCTGGTGAACGCGTTGTTGATCCAACTCTATATCCCGCTGAATTTCCTCGGCATGGCCTATCGCGAGATCAAGCAATCACTGATCGACATGGATCGCATGTTTCGCCTGCTTGAGGAAAACCGTGAAATTCAGGACAAGCCCGGCGCGCAGCCGCTGGACGACGCGCCCGCGACCGTGCGGTTTGAGCACGTGAATTTCAGCTACGAGCCCGAACGGCAAATCCTGTTTGACGTGAGCTTTGAAATACCGGCGGGTCACAAGGTGGCGGTGGTGGGGCACAGCGGCTCCGGCAAATCGACGCTGGCGCGGTTGCTGTATCGTTTTTATGACGTGAACGGCGGCGCCGTACACGTAAACAATGCCGACATTCGCGAGGTGCGGCAGAGCAGCTTGCGCGCCGCCATCGGCATCGTGCCGCAGGACACCGTGCTGTTTAACGACACCATTTACTACAACATACACTATGGCCGCACCAGCGCCGCGCGGGAAGAAGTGCTGGAGGCGGCGCGCGCGGCGCACATCCATGACTTCATCGAAAGTCTGCCGGAAGGGTACGAATCGCCGGTGGGCGAGCGTGGGCTGAAGTTATCGGGCGGCGAAAAGCAGCGCGTGGCCATCGCGCGCGCGATTCTGAAAAATCCGCGCATTCTGATTTTTGACGAAGCCACCTCGGCGCTGGATTCCAAATCGGAAAACGCCATACAGGAAGAACTCGAACGCATCGCGCGCGGACACACCACGCTGGTGATCGCGCACCGCCTGTCCACCGTGATGGACGCCGATCAGATACTGGTGATGGATCATGGGCGCATCATTGAGCGCGGCGCCCATCGTGAGTTGCTGGAGCGCGCCGGCGTTTACGCCCAGATGTGGGCGCTGCAGCAACAGGAAGAGCAAAAAGACGCTACCCGGGCCTGAACGGTTTCAGGCTGACACTGGCAGCGTCACCCGCGCCAGCGTGCCCTGATTGTCCTTGCCGGACAACAGGCGAATCTGCCCGCCGTGGCGCGTCACGATGTCGCGCGCGATGGACAGTCCCAATCCGGCGCCCTCCACCCCCGTGCCCAGCACGCGATGAAAGCGCTCCAGCACCGCTTCGCGTTCGGCCTCTGGAATGCCGGGGCCGTTGTCCTCCACGCACAGCAGCAGATGACTGCTTGCGTGTTCGTACGACGCGCGCACGGTCACGTGCCCGCCCGGCTGGGTGTAGCGGATCGCATTATGGATGAGGTTGGCGAGCATCTCGCGCAGCAGAAAGGCGTCGCCCGCGATCAACGGCAGGCCGTCTTCGCCTTCGAAACCGAGGTCGATCCCGCGCGCCAGCGCCGGCGGCACGCATTCAGTGGTGACCTCGCGCGCCAGCGCGCCGAGGTCGAGTTGTTCCGTCGGTTGCGCGTGTGCCGCCGCCGGTTCCGCGCGTGCCAGCGACAGCAGTTGATTGACCAGGTGGGTGGTGCGTTCGGCGGCGGTTTGCAGTTGCGCCAGCGCGGTTTGCACGTCGGCGGGCGAGGTCTGCCGGCGGGCCAGCTCGGTCTGGGTACGCAGGCCCGCGATGGGCGTGCGTAACTGGTGCGCGGCATCGGCGATAAAGCGCTGTTGCGCGGACAGCACCGTACTCAGGCGTTGCAGCAAACTGTTGGTCGATTCGACCAGCGGGCGCACCTCGGCCGGCACATTGGCGACCGACAGCGCGGATAGATCGCGATGCGAGCGCTGTTCGATCTCACGTCGCAGGGCGGCCAGCGGCGCGAGCCCGCGGGCGACGGCGAACCAGATCACCACGCCGGCCAGAATCGCCAGCAGCGCCTGCGGTAGCGCCATTCTCAACAACACCTCGCGCAGCAGATCGGTGCGCGGTGACAGCGTCTCGGCGACCTGCACCGTGACCTGGCCGCGCACTTCTTCCGTTTCCACCGGCAAATTGATGACCGCGACGCGAATCGCCTGATCGCGGTAGGTGTCGTTGTAGTAGGCCGCTTGTCCCGACGGCGTGGTTTTCGAGGGCTTGAGATCCGGCTCGCCGGTGATGTATTCGTTATCCGGCCCGGTGACCAGATAATAAAACTGGCCTGACTCGCGCGTGCGCAGCATCTGCACCACCACTTCGGGCAAATCCACGTACACGCGCCCGCGCAGCACTTTTATCTGGCGTCCGATATCCAGCGCCGACTCGAGCAGCGCGCGGTCGTAGGCCACGGTGACAAAACGTTTGGCGATGTCGTAGTCGCTGAACGCGCTGACCAGCCACAGTATGCCGAGCGGAATGGACACCCACGCCAGCACCTGGCGGCGTAACGTGGTGCGTGCGCTCACACGGACTCTTTCTCGAGCAAATAGCCGAGACCGCGGATGGTGCGTATGGTCACGCCGGCGGGTTCGATTTTCTTACGCAGGCGATGCACGCACACTTCAATCGCGTTGGCGCCGACATCCTTGTCCCAACTGTAGAGTTTCTCCGTCAACTGATCTTTGCTGACCACTCTGCCGGAGCGCATCATCAATATTTCAAGCATGCCCAGTTCGCGCGCCGATAGCTCGAGCGGCTGCTCGTCCACCGTCACGCGCCGCCCTGCGGTGTCGAGCTTCAATTTCCCGTGCGATATCGTCGAGCCGCCGCCGGTCTGTCCGCGCCGGATCAACGCGCGCACCCGTGCTTCCAGTTCGGGCAGTTCGAACGGCTTGGTCATATAGTCGTCGGCGCCCAGATCAAGACCGCGCACGCGATCCATCAGCGCGTCGCGCGCGGTCAATATCAGCACCGGTATGGCCGAGGCGCGCCGCCGCAGCCGCTTTAACACCTCGAACCCGTCCAGCCGCGGCAGGCCGAGATCCAGAATAGCCAGATCATAAACCTGCGAGGACAATGCGTGATCGGCATCAACGCCGTTGTTCACGCAGTCAACCGCATATTCGCCCTGGCGCAGCGAACGGGTGAGGCCGTCGGCCAATACGGGGTCGTCTTCTGCAATCAAGATACGCATACGGCAAGGATAACACCGCGTGAAATGGCCCGATGTCCGCCAATCCAGTGTATTCGGAGCAATTACCGAAAACGCCACACCGAAAATACTTGAATTAAGTGCTGTAACCCTGTATTTTTACAGGACATTATGCTTTCGGAGGCAAGGTGATCCGGTTCTGTTTCGTGTTGCTGCTATGCGTTTTTGGGGTGAGCGGTCACGCCGTGGCGCGCCAAGCGGATGGCAAGCTGACCACGGTGGCTACCAAGGCCAAGCCTGCCGCGAAACCTGCCGCCAAGGCCGCGCCGCGCGCCGTGGCACGCCCCGGCAAAAACGTGCGCGTGGTAAAACGTGCCGCGCCGCCCCCGCCCGAAGTCTTTAATCCCGACGTGCTGGATATTCAATCCAGCGCCGCGCTGGTGGTGAATATGCAAAGCGGCAGCGTGATTTACAACAAGAACGTCAGTGCCGTGGCGCCCATCGCCTCGATCACCAAGTTGATGACCGCGATGGTGGTGCTCGATGCCAAATTGCCGCTCGATGAATCGATAGTCCTGACAGAAGACGATCTCGATCACGTCAAGAACACCGGCTCGCGTTTGCAGATCGGCACCATGCTCACTCGTGATGAAATGCTGCGGCTGGCATTGATGTCCTCGGAAAACCGCACCGCATCGGCGCTGGCGCGCGCCTACCCCGGCGGCGCCGCCGCGTTTGTGCGCGAAATGAACCTCAAGGCGATCACCCTCGACATGATGCACAGTTCGTTTGTCGATAGTACGGGGTTGTCCAGCGGCAACGTGTCCACGGCGCAGGATCTGGCGAAGCTGGTGAGCGCCGCTCATCAGTACCCGTTGATCCGGCAGTATTCCACCGGCAACGGCTACGCCGTGCAAACCGTCAGCGGCCGCACGCTGGAATTTCGCAATACCAACGCCTTGATTCCCAGCCCGGAGTGGAACATCGAGTTGTCCAAAACGGGTTACATCCGCGAAGCAGGCCGCTGCCTGGTGATGCAAACGGTGATCGCGGGCGCGCCGGTGGTGATCGTGCTGCTCGATTCGTGGGGGCGCCTGAGCCGCTCCGGCGACGCCAATCGCATCCGAAAATGGATCGAATACCACGCCGGGCGGATGCACGCCGGCTAAATCCTGGCCTCGTGTTAGGCTCGCGCGGTTGCAACTCTCACCGCCCGCACCATGCCCTCGCGCACCGACTTCCTGTTTCACGATCTTCATCCCGATACTGAAAATCTGCGCGGCGACGTGTTGAGCGGGCTGGCCCAGCCGCGCAAATGGCTGCCGCCCAAATATTTTTACGATGCGCGCGGCAGCGAATTATTCGAAGCCATCTGCGCGCTGCCCGAGTACTACCCCACCCGCACCGAACTGGCGATGATGCAGGCCGGCGCCGCCGAGATGGCGCGCGTGCTGGGGCCGCAATGTCTGCTGATCGAATACGGCGCCGGTTCCGGGCGCAAAACGCGCGTGCTGATCGAGGCGCTGGCGCCGGTGGCGTACATGGCCATCGACATCTCGCGCACCGCCTTGCGGCATTGCGCGGGGGAACTGGCGGCGGCCTATCCGGGCGTGCGCGTGGCGGCGGTGTGCGCCGACTACGCACGCCCGTTGCCGTTGCCGACGATCGAGGGCGTACAGCCGCTGCGGCGCGTGATTTATTTTCCTGGTTCAACCATCGGCAATTTCACCCGGCCGGAGGCGCTGGCCTTTCTGCGCCACGTGCATGCTGTCGCCGGGCCGGGCGGCGCCATGCTGGTGGGCGTTGATCTGAAAAAAGACCCCGCGCGCCTGCATGCGGCCTACAACGACGCGCAAGGCGTGACCGCCGCATTCAATCTGAATCTGCTGACGCGCATCAACCGCGAGCTGAACGGCAACTTCGGCGTGGGCGCCTTCGAGCATCATGCGTTCTACGACGAAAGCGAAGGACGCATCGAAATGCATCTACGCAGCCTGCGCGAGCAGCAGGTCAGCGTGGCGGGACAGGCCTTTCACTTCAGTGCGGGCGAGACCATACATACCGAAAATTCCTGCAAGTATTCGGTTGAAGAATTCCAGCAGCTTGCGCGCGACGCCGGGTTTACCGCCGCGCATTGCTGGACGGATGCGGAACAATTGTTTTCCATACACTACCTTTCGATCGGCGCATCGATCAGCAACTAACGCGCCGCCGCGCGGAATTCATGCCCATCTACCTGATCGCGCTGCTGTGCCTGCTGAATCATGCGTGCTTTAGCGGCAGCCGCATGGTGATGTCGCTGTATGCGCTGGAGCTGGGGGCGAGCCAGTTTTCCATCGGCGTGCTGATGGCGCTGTACGCGATCTGCCCGCTGCTCTTTGCCATCTATGCGGGCCGCCTCGCCGACCGGCTGGGGCCGCGCGGGCCGATGATGGCAGGCACCGCCGGCGTGGGATTTGTTCCAGTTTTATTTTCCGATCTACGGGCACTCGCTGGGATTGTCCGCCTCGGTGATCGGCGCGGTGCTTGCCACTTTCGCGCTGGCCACCTTCATCGCCGCGTTCTCCTTCGTGCTGTTTCCGTTTTTTGCCAACCCGTGGCTGCTGGCGCTGGCCGCGTTCATTCTGGGCATCGGCGTGGGCAGCGGCCAGCCGATGTCGATGTCACTGATCTACGTCCTGGCGCCTGCGGGCAGAACCTCCGAAGCCGCGGGGATCAGGGTGATGGTCAACAACGTCGCGCACCTGTTTATCCCGTTGTTTTTCGGCAGCCTCGGCACGGCGTTCGGCTTCGCGCCGGTGTTTGTGTCGAACGCGGCGATGCTGGCGGCGGGCGGGGTGTTGTTGCAGCGCAAGAACCGGATCAAAAATAATCCATAAAATAGCCAATAAAAACAGATACTTATATTATTTTCCCGGCCTGCTTCGCGTTCATCGCCGAGCCGCTCATTAGCGCCGTCGCGCAGAGCCAGAATATCGGTTGCAGGCCAACGGCCGCGCCCAGCGCGCCGAAGGCGGCGGGTATGAATACATGCGCGCCGTAGCTCACCGCCAGACGCATGGCGATGCAGTGATAAAATTTGCAGCTGTCTGAACCGAATAGCGGGGTGCTCTATGTCGTGTCGCCGTTTGAAATGGATCGTTGCGGTGCTGCCGCTGGCGTTGCTGATGACCGCCGCGCACGCGGAGCAGGATGCCGCAAAGGCAACAAAGGCAAATGCAAGCGCCAACGAGTATCCGCGTAAGCCGATCCGCATCATCATCGGCTTCACGCCGGGCGGCGGCCCCGACATCACCGCGCGTTACCTCGCGCAAAAACTCACCGAGTCATGGAAGCAGCAGGTGATCGTTGATAACCGTCCCGGCGCGGGCGGCACGGTGGGCGCTAATCTGGCCGCCACCGCCAACCCGGATGGATACACGCTGCTGTCGGTATCGTCGGCGCATGCGGTCAGTCCGGCCATCTATGCCAAATTGCCATACGATACGACCAAGGATTTGTCAGGGATTACGCAGACGGCGGTGTCCAAATATTTGTTGGTGGCCGCGCCCGCGCTGGGTGCGAAGACGCTGAAAGATTTCCTCGCGGCGGCGAAAGCCAAGCCGGGCCAATTGAATTTCTCCTCGGCGGGCGTGGGCAGCGGATCGCATTTCGCCGCCGAGCAGTTCAAGGCGGCTGCCGCGATCAACATCATGCACGTGCCGTTCAAGGGCATCCCCGAAGCGCTGACCGAAACCATCAGCGGGCGCGTGCAGTTGTTTATGTCGCCGATCGCCAATGCGCTCAATATGGTGAAAGAAGGCCGCGTAGTTGGGCTGGGCGTGTCGTCGTCGCAGCGCGACGCGCTGTTGCCCGATATGCCTACGCTGGCCGAAGCGGGCGTGCCGGGCTTTCGTGCGGATTTGTGGTTCGGCGTGCTGACCTCGGCACAAGTGCCCAAAGCCATCGTCAACAAGTTGAACGCCGAGATACGCCGCATCCTTGGCGACGCAGAGGTAAAACAGCGCTGGCAAGCCATCGGCCTGGAGCCGAAGCCGACCACGCCGGGCGAGTTCGACAAAATCGTGATGGATGAAGTCGCCAACTTCACCAAAATCGCACGCGCCGCCAACATCAAGGCGGAATAACACAATGAGTGTGCGCACCCTGCAACAGGTGATTCCCTCCGTGCCCACGTCCGACGGCGCGGGCGTCAAGCTGCGCCGCAGTCTGGGCAGCCGGCAAGGGCTTTATGTCGATCCGTTTTTGCTGCTCGACGAGTTTTCGACCGACAACCCGGATGACTACATCGCGGGTTTTCCGGCGCATCCGCATCGCGGCTTCGAGACAGTGACGTATATGTTGGATGGTCATTTACTGCACGAAGATCACATGGGCAACAAGGGTGATCTGAAAAGCGGCGGCGCGCAGTGGATGACCGCGGGGCGCGGCATCATCCATTCCGAAATGCCGCAGCAGACCGAAGGCCGCATGCGCGGCTTTCAGTTGTGGGTGAATTTGCCCGCCGCCGAGAAAATGAAACCGGCGTGGTACCGCGATATCGAGCCGCACGAAATTCCGCAAGTGACGCTGGCCGAGGGCGGCACCGCGAAAATCATCGCGGGTTCCATCAACGTGGCCGGTGTTACGACCGACGGCGTGATTACCGGCCACGGCACCGACCCGTGTTACCTCGATGTCGAATTGCCCAACGGCTCGTCGTTTCACTATTACCTGCGCGAGGACTACAGCGCGTTCATCTACCTTTATGAAGGCGCGGTGCGGGTGGGCGAAGTCAACAACGCCCGCACGCTGCCAACACAAAGCGCGGGCGTGTTGTCCGCGGGCGATCAAATCACCGTCACCGCCGACAACGGACCGGCGCGCTTTTTAATGCTCGCCGGCAAGCCGATCAAAGAGCCGGTGGTGCAGTACGGCCCGTTCGTGATGAACACGCGCGAAGAAGTCGAACAAGCCGTGCACGATTATCAGCGCGGCGTGCTTACAGGGTAATATGTTACATAAGCATTTGTTTTTAAAGGAAATTTTTGTTCTGTCGCCAGTGGCAGATTCGCCGCCGCGAGCCACGCGCAGCAGGCGGTTTCGGCCTATCCCGTGCTGGCGGTGCAAGGGTACGAGCCGGAAGCGGGCACGCCGCAACACTTGGGCGAGATGATTAAATCCGCACTGGCGCGCTACGGCAAACTGGTCAACTCCGTGGGAATGAAAGCAGAATGAATCCGCAAACGTTAACCGAATTGCTCGCGCGTCGCGTGGCGGCGGGCGGCACGGCGGTTATTGATCGCGACCGGCCCGTCAGCGCCGCCGCGCTCGAAGACGAAAGCCGGCGCGTCGCGCAAGGCCTGCATGAACTCGGTGTGCGCGAAGGCGACCGCGTGGCCGTCTGGCTGCCCAATGTACCGGCGTGGCTGGCCCTGTTTTTTGCCTGTGCGCGGCTGGGTGCCATCGTGGTGGCGGTCAATACGCGCTTTCGCTCCAGCGAAGTGGCGGATATCGTAGGGCGTTCCGGTGCGAAAGTGCTGGTGTACTGGCCGGGATATCGCGGCATCGATTTCGAGGGCATTCTGCATGACGCAGGCGCGGATGCGTTAAAGGGGTTGACCGCGATCGTCGCTTACGACGAAGACGCAGCGGCGCCGCCGCGCACCGTGCTCGGACACAAAGCAAAGCCGTATCGTGTGCTCGCCGCAAGCGCGCCGTACGCGCGCGATCACGCCCGCCCTGATCTGGGCTGCCTCGTGTTCACCACCAGCGGCACCACCAAACTGCCGAAATTCGTGCTGCATCATCAGGCGTCGATGGCGAGCCACGCAGCGGAAGCGGCGCGCGGATTCGGTTACGGCGATGCGGGCGCGGTCACGCTGCTGACCGTGCCGATGTGCGGCACCTTCGGCATGAGTCACGCACTGAGTCCGCTGGCGGGCGGGCGCACCGTGGTGATGATCCCCACCTTTGAAGCGCAGGCGGCGGCGCATGCGATACGCACGCACAAAGTCACGCATTTCCCGGCCACCGGCGACATCGTGGCGCAACTGCTGGCGGCGTCGGCGAAACCGATGCCGTATCCGAGCGTGCGGATGGTGATCGGCGTGCGCGCGGGGCAGGCCGCGCCCGCGCAGGCGCGCGGGCTGACGATGGTGGCGGTGTACGGCTCCAGCGAAATGCAGGCGGTGCTGTCGCATCAGCCGCTGGACGCCCCGCCCGCGCAACGTGAGATCGGCGGCGGCAAACTGGTGACCCAAGCCACGCAGGTGCGCGCGCGCCATACCGAGAGCGGGAAAATATTGCCGCACGGCGAGCCGGGCGAACTTGAGTTCAAAGGGCCGAGCGGGCTGATGGGTTACTACGGCAACCCGGAGGCCACCGCCGCGGCGTTTACCGAAGACGGTTTTTTCAAAAGCGGCGATCTCGGTTACGCCGTGGCCGAAGGCGACTTTGTGTTCCTGTCGCGCATCGGCGACGTACTGCGGCTGTCGGGCTTTTTGGTGAACCCGATGGAAATCGAAGCCGTGCTCGACGCGCACCCCGCGGTGGCAGCGAGTCAGGTGGTGGGTATCGACGGCCCGCGCGGGCCGGTGCCGGTGGCGTTTGTACTGCCCGCGAGCGGCAACGCGGTTGATGAAGCGGCGCTGATCGCGCACTGCAAAAATCAGATCGCCAACTACAAGGTGCCGCACCACGTGTTGCCCATAGCTGCATTTCCGTTTACGCCGAGCGCGAACGGCAACAAAATACAAAAAGCCAAATTGCGTGAAATGGCGGTGGCGGCGTTACAGGCGTCACAGAAAAAATAATGTAACTATTCCGGATAGCAAATGGATTTTCTCGCACAGCGGCGGCGTCACGCCGTTCCTGGTGTCGCGCTTCGAGCGCGAAGAGCGCGCGCTCAAAGACCTCAAGACCAAATTGCCCAACGGCTTCAAACACGAGTTGGCGAAATTTTATTACGACATGGCGCAGGGCAATCACCCCGGCGCGCTCAAGAAACACCGGGACGACGGCCAGATCGTCGAGATCACCGCGTTGGTGAGCTTCTTCGGGTTTTTCAATCGCTGGAACGACAGCCTTGCCACGCCGCTGGTGGAAGAACCGATTGCGGTGGCGGAAAAACACCTCGCCAGGCCGGGGTGGACGTTAGGCAAGCACAGGCTGGCCGAGTAGCGTACGCCTGCCGGCCGAGTAACGTACGCCTGCCGGCTCAGCGAACTCCCAACAGATCCACGTCAAAAACCAGCGTGGCGTTCGGCGGGATCACGCCGCCGGCGCCACGCGCGCCATAGGCTATCGACGACGGGCAGGTGAGCTTTGCCGTGCCGCCAACCTTCATCAGCGCGACGCCCTCGGTCCAGCACTTGATTACGCCGCTCAGCGGAAACTCAATCGGCTCGCCGCGTTTGTACGAGCTGTCGATCTCTTTGCCGTCGGGAAATGCGCCCTTGTAATGCACCCGCACCGTGGATGCCGCGGTGGGCTGTGCGCCCGTGCCTTCCTTGAGCATGCGGATGACCAGGCCGCTGGCGGTGACTTTGGCGCCGGGTTCCTTGGCGGCTGCCGCAAGCGTGGCGTCAGGATGGGCCTGCGCCATGACTGGGGTTGCCCCGGCCATGAGCAGGCCGCTGACCACGGCGGCGGCGAGGATGCGGTTAACAAAGGCGGTTGTGCGATGCGTGGAAAGCGATTTGTTCATGATGAGAAATAGGTGAATGAAAGTGAATGAGGGTGAATGGAAGTGAATGGATATCCGTGCGCGATGATAAATCAGTTCCGACGTTCAGAGGGGCTTCGCGAACCCCAATTGCCGCAGCAGCTTCTCGGCCACCTCGCGTTCGGCTTCGAATTCCTTGCGAAACGTTGCCGAATCCGAGAACGCATCCGCCCAGCCGTATTGCGCCAGCACTTTTTCCAGGCTTCGGTTTCCATCAGCTTGCCGAGGCGTTCGTCCCGGAACGCGCGCACCTCGCGCCGTGCTGCGGCGCATCGGCGCGCACCACCCACACCCGATACTCGGTCACCAGCCGCGCCAGCGGCACAAAGTCGTCTACGCCGAGCGCCGTGGCGCCAAGAATCTTGTTCTGAAATATGCGATTGCTTTCCACATACAGCACGTGGGCGCCGCCTTTTTTTTGATGCACGTAGTTCTTGGCGGCGTCCCCCGCCGCCACCACTTCAATGCGTTTCACGGGATACGCCGGCGCGAAGGCGGGCGCGCATAAGCAGGCCGCAAGTATCAGCAAGGTCGCGCGTTGCATTTGTGCTTTTGTGATTTGTGCGTTCCGGGAAAAAACAATGTTGCCATTATAATCACCCTGACCACCACCAAACCTCACTCACCATCGCCATGAAATCCGACAACGCAACTCTGTCCATCGCCGTGCGGCTAGCCGAACCGAAACTCTCGCAGGTGATTGAAATGCTCGATCATCTGGAGCGGCTGGCCTCGCCGGACGTGGCCGACTTGTGCGCGATGCTCGCGTGCAAAACAGAATAGGACAGACCATGCCGACAGCAGCCGTAGCAGACGGAGAAATTCATTACGAGGACGCGGGCCGGGGCGAGCCGCTGATTTTCGTCAGCGGGTTAAACGGCGTCGGTCGCTATTGGGCGCCGCAAGTGCCGCTGTTCTCGCAACACTTTCGCGTGATTACCTACGATCAGCGCGGCGTCGGCGGCAGCGACCGCATTCAGCGCGAATTTTCCGTCGATCAGATGGCCGAGGAGCTCATCGGCCTGATGGATGTGCTGAACATCGCGCGCGCGCATATTGTAGGCATGTCCACCGGCGGCGCGATTGGCCAGACCATTGCGATAGAGCATCCGGCGCGCGTGATGAAGCTCGCGCTGTGCAGCACCTGGACGCATTGTGACCCGTGGTTCCGGCGCTTGTTTCATGCGCGGCGCGACATGTACTTGCAGGCGGGCCCCGATTTGCATTCGCAGTTTCATCCGCTGTTTTTGTATTCGCCCGATTACGTCAACGCCCACGACGCGGAGATCGAAGCGGAGCGGGCGCGTGCGCCGACAAAATCCTCGCCGGTGGAAGTGTCGGTCGGGCGCATCAATGCGCTGTTGAAATTTGATCGTCGCGCGGGTTTGCCGAACATCAAAGCCGAAACGCTGGTGATGGGCAGCGACAGCGATTTCATCACACCGAGTTATTTTTCCGCAGCGCTGGCGCGCACCATTCCCGGCGCGAAACTCATCATGAGCCAAGGCGGCGGGCACTCGTTCACCACCACGCGCGCGGAACAATTTAACCGGGACTTGATGGCGTTTCTGTTGAGTGGCAAATGAAAAACATAATAAAAACAAATAGTTACGTTATTCTTGCATTGGTGATGGGGGCGGCAGTGAATGGCCATGCCGCGTCCGGCGAAGCCGTCTACAAAGCCACCTGCAATGTGTGTCACGACAGCGGTGCGGGCAATGCGCCGCGTGTGACGCATCGCGCGGATTGGGAGCCGCGCTGGCAGCGGGGCCGCACCGCCATGCACGAAGGCGGCATCAAGGGCGTGCCTAATTCCGCGATGGGCCCCAGGGGCGGCTTCGCCAACCTGACCGACGGCGACGTGAAAGCCGCCGTCGATTACATCCTCGCGCGCACCGGTTATCAAGACAGTCTGGTCATCAAGACGGCACCGGCCGTGGTGCACGGCGCGCCGGTCGCCGCAGTGACGAAGCCTCAAACCAGCAGCGCGCCGGTTGCCGATCCGGTGCTGCTGCGGCAAATCGCCGAGGCCCTGCGGCAGGAATTTTCACCCGGCGCGCTGATCGAAAGTGTAGACGGCAAACTTCTGGTGCGCGGCATCAACATCCGCGTCAGCGTGCGCGACAGCGTGGTGATGCTCGAGGGCACGCCGGAAAAGCCCGAGGTGGTCACCAGGGCTGAACAGATCGTCAAATCCTTCCGTAGCGTGCAGCGGGTCGAGAACCGGCTGGTGTCGGCGGGCATGCTGGACTTCGACTGATGAAAGACATCACGCTGGTGGTGTGCGACATGGCGGGCACCACGGTCAAGGACAGCGGCGAAGTCGCACGCGCCTTTGAAGCCGCGCTCAGCGATCATGGCGTCGAAGCCTCGGCGCAACAAATCAGCGCCGTGCGCGGTGCATCCAAGCGCGAAGCCATCGCCACGCTGATCGCGCCGAAGTACGGCAGCGACGCGGCGCGCGTGGAGGCGGTGTACGCGTCTTTTAAATCTCATTTACAGCGCGTGTTCACCCGCGAAGCCCAGCCGGTGGCCGGCGCGGTGGAAACCTTTGCGTGGCTGCGCCAGCGCGGCATCAAGCTCGTGCTCAACACCGGCTTTGACCGCGACATCACCACGCTGCTGCTCGACGCACTGGGCTGGCGCGACATGGCCAATGCGGTGATCTGCAACGACGACGTAGCGCAGGGCCGTCCCGCGCCGTACATGATATTTCGCGCGATGGAACTCACCGGCACGGCGAACGTGCGCCACGTGCTCAACGTCGGCGACACGGTGTCCGATTTACAGGCCGCGCACAACGCCCGCGTGGCGGTAAACGTGGGCGTGCTGTCCGGGGCGCACACGCGTGAGCAACTGGCGCGCGAGCCGCATGACTATCTGATCGAGAGTGTCGCGGATTTGCCGGGGTTGTGGCGCGCGGGTGAGCGGCAGTAGCCCCGCGGCGGCGGGCTGGGCAGATATTTTTGGGTGCAGGGAAACACAGAAGGCTCAAGCAGCGGCGTCAGGGGGCGGTTTCTTCTTTCGAGTTACGATCAACATGCCCAAGGCAAGCACCAGAACGTATAGAACAAGATAGATGCCGTGTTCCGCCCATAGCGTGGCGGCCTTACGCAGCAGATATTCCTTGGGATCGGCGAACGCTTCGCGTGATTGCGCGGACACTTTTTCACCGAAGGTGCGTTGGTCGGCTTGCTGGAATTCGGCGCGTGCGGCGGCGATTTCGCCTTGCCGCCCCATGGCCTCCAGCGCCTGCACCACGCTTAACTGGGCATTCGATTCGCCTTTGGCGGCTGCGCGTTTTAACCAGATCAAGCCTTCTTCCCGGTTGACCGGCACGCCGCCGAAACCGTTAAAAAGAAATTTGCCGACCATGGTTTCCGCCCAAGCGTCTCCGGTTTCAGCCGCCGCGCGATAGTCCTGATACGCGCGCCGCTGGTCGCCGCTTTGCTGCAAGCGGAACCCGCGCAGATTGAGCAGGTCGGCCTCGTCGGGATGCTGTTGCAGCGCCTTTTCCATCAGATCATGAACCCCCGCAAGCTGCGGGTGCTTGCGTCCGATGATCGTCAGCGCGTGCGCTGCGTGCGTGAGAATAAAATCATCGCTCTTGAACGCCGTTTGCAGATCATCGAGCGCTTCCTGTACGCGGCCCAGCCGTGCCAGCGGTTCGGCGCGCGACGAGTAAAACGAGGCGCTATTCGAGATCAGGAGCGCTGCGCTCCATTTTTGCACCGCTTCGTCGTATTGTTGCGCGCTGTTGAGCATGGAGGCTTGATCGCTTAGCGACGCCGCCTTTAATTCGGCGGCTTGCGCCGGCGTCAATGCGGTGGCGCTTTCGGCGGCGTAGCGATCCATCGCCTCATGGCTACCACCCCAGCGCGGCTCCAGCGAGGCCATCCAGACCCGTCGCAGCCTGAGGTTGCCTGGCGAGTGCGCCAGCGCCAATTCGTATTGCTCGCGAAACAACTGGCGTTGACCACCCACTAGCGCGTTCCACATCAGGCGCACGCGCGCGTGCAGGGGCACGCGGGCGGTTTCGATGGCCGCCTGCAGATCGGTGCGAGAGCGCGCGTGCAGTTCGCGCATTTTGGCGAATTGGGCTTCGCTGGTTTTTCGCGCCCAGGCCGTGCCGCGCGCGCGTCCGGCGGCAACGCCCAGATAATGCCCGCGCAGCAGACGCGCGGCGTAGGATTTCGGCGCGCGTGCAACCCATTGATCGAGCTGTCGCTCGATGTCGTAAAACGGCAGGCGTTTGTCCTCGATACCGTCGAGCAGCCCGCCAATGCGGTGAATCTCTGTTGGATCGCGCTCAAACGCCTCTTGGGCGCTTTGCATCGCGTGCTCGATATCGGCGACTTTGCCGGCCAGCGCCAGCGCCACGAGCTGCGCCCGCGCTTCGCCACGCGCGGACGGCTGCGCGGCGCTGGTCATGGGTGCGAGCGCCAGCAAGGCCAGCAAGACCATTACGGCGCCTGCCGTGCGGCGGCATATCGCATTTCGGATAAGGGGGGAATGGGACACGGGATCTCCGGTAAGCGGGTTTCCCGTCTATGCTACACGAGTATTCTTGCGTTGGTCCCCAGCCAGCGCTCCACTCCCGGCAAATCATTCACGGTATTGGGCGTGTCGCCGCCTTCCCAGGCAGCCGCCGTGCGATTGATCCACAGCGTCTGCATGCCCGCATCCCGCGCGCCGCGCACGTCGAGCGTCATGTCGTCGCCGACATGCAGGACTTCATCGGGTGCAAACCCCAACGCGCGGCAGGCGATGTGAAATAGCGCCGGGTCGGGTTTGCTCACGCCATGCGCGTGCGCGGATATCGCGGCCCTGAAAAAATGGCCGATGCCGACGCGCGCGATATCGGCGTTGCCGTTGGTGAGCGAGGCCAGCGGCAGGCGGCGCGCGAGCCGCGCGAGGCTGTCGCGCACATCGGGGTAGAGATCGACCTCATTGCGCGCGGTCATGAATACCTCGAGCACACGCTCGATCAGTTCAGCCGCCGCCGTGCCGGTTAAACCCGCCTGCTCGAACGCCGCGTGCATGGCCATGCGCCGTATCCGCAGAAAATCGTGATGCAGCTCGGGGTGCTGGCGGTAGATCGACAGCCGCAGTTCGCGCAGCTTGTCTATCGGCCACGGGGCGGCGACGGCGGGCGCGTGTTCAGCAAGCCACGCATGGGCGCGTTGCTCCGCGCGCACCAGCGTAGGCGCGGATGGCCACAGCGTGTCGTCGAGGTCAAAAGTGATGGCGCGTATGGTTTTGGGCATGCGCGGCATTGTACGCCGAGGCTTCGATGCGCCGCGCTCTCGGCTGCGGCTTGACCGGGTGGCGCTGGCTGCTTACCCTGCGGGTTGAGAAAATCCAGAGGAGCACAGCCGATGTTGTCAGCAGGCGCGCATCAACGAAAACGAAAACGCATAGCGACAAGTTTGCTGGCGGGGGCGGTGCTCGGTTATGCCGCGATTTCAAGCGCGCAGGACTATCCCGTGCGCCCGGTGCGCCTCATCGCGCCTTTTGCCGCGGGAGGCGGCGCCGACCTCGCCGCGCGGCGGCTGGCGGAGCGCCTGAATAACCGCTGGAAACAGCCGGTTATCGTGCATAACATCGCGGGCGGCGCGGGCAATTCGGCGGCGCAGGCGGTGGCCAACAGCGAGCGTGACGGTTACACGCTGTTTTTCGCCTCGCTGCCGATATTGGTGACCAACCCGCTGCTCTACGCGTCGCTGCCGTTTAACGCGGAGCGCGATTTCGCGCCGGTGATACTGGTGAGCGATACGCCGCACATTCTGCTGGTCAGCGCGGCGTTTCGCGCGACGAAGTTATCCGAACTCATCGCGCACGCCAAAGCGCAGCCGGGCAAGGTGAATTTCGGTTCCGGCGGGCAGGGCACATCGCTGCATCTGGCGGGGGAGTTATTCAAGAGCGTGGTCGGCATCGACATCGTACATGTGCCCTACAAGGGCGCGGCCCCCGCGATCGTGGCAATGCTGGGCGACGAAATTCAGATGCTGTTCGACAACGGCGCATCGGCACTGGGTCACATACGCGGCGGGCGCGCGCGCGGTCTCGGCATTGCGAGCAAGTCGCGCGCCGCGGCGTTGCCGGAGGTGCCGACGTTCGACGAAGGCGGCATCGCGAATTTTTATTCCGGCGTGCCGCATGGCGTGTTCGTGGCGGCGGGCACGCCCGCGCAAATCATTGCTGCGGTCAATCGCGACATCAACGCCATCTTTCAGGAACCTGAGTACCGCAAAGCAGTGTCGCAATCCGGCATTAATATCGCGGGTGGCGAGCCGGCGCAATTGACGGCATATCTCGTCGCTGAAAAAAAGAAATGGCAGCCGTTGATACAGCGGCAAGGCATTAAGGCATTTTAAAAAACACAGTAAAAACAAATACTTACGAAACATTGGGGCGTATATATGGCAACCGGAAACAAGACGCGCCTGTTCGCGGGCGCGGGGTATTCGGTGTTGAGAACGGGCGCCAAAGTGATTGGCGGTTTATACCGGCGCTATCCGCAGGAGGCGGGCGGTGGCAGTGGTAACGAATGGGAATCCCTCACCAACGGCTTGCCGGAAAACGCCGACGTGCGCGCGATGGTGGTTCACCCGACCAACCCGGAGGTGATTTACATCGGCACGCAGGATGGCCCGTACCGCAGCATCGACGGCGGCGACCATTGGGAGAAACTCGGCTTTCCGGATCGCGACGCGGCGATCTGGACCCTCTCGATACACCCCACGCGGCACAACATTTTGTACGCGGGCACCGCGCCGGTGGCGCTGTATCGCAGCCTTGATGGCGGCGACAACTGGCACCGCCTGCCGAACGCAAAATCGCCCGCGCATTGCGAGCGCGAAGGGTTTGATACGCGCACCATACGCATCACCGCCGATCCAAACCGGCCCGACGACGTCTACGCCGCGCTCGAAGTCAGCGGCGTGATCCACAGCGCCGACGGCGGCGAGACGTGGACGGATAAATCGGCGTCGCTGATGAAATTCGCCGAGCAGCCGCGTTATCAAAGCAATGTCGGCGGCCGCCACTGCGGCCATTGCGAAGGCATGCTTGATTCGCACGCGCTGGCGATCAGCGCGTGCGCGCCGGATACCTCGTTTCTCGCCATCCGCATGGGCGTGTTTCGCAGCGATGATCGCGGCGCGACGTGGCGCGACATCGAGATCGGGCGCTTTTCACCACTCACCTACTGCCGCGACGTGATTGTGTCGCCGCACGATGCGCGCGTGATGTATGCGTGCCTGTCGCCGGCGGCGTTCAGCAAGGACGGCTCGCTGTATCGCAGCGATGATTTGGCGCAGACCTGGAAACGCATCGATCACGGCATCAAGGCCGAATCCACGCTGATGTCGGTGTGCGTGCATCCGCGCGACGCGAAGCAGGTCTACAGCGTGACGCGCGCGGGGCAGGTGTTCGGCACGCAGGACGCGGGCACCTCGTGGAGTGAATATCGCCTGCCGCCCGGCGTGCATGATGTTTACGCGGTGGCGTGCAGTTAGCGCATGATTAATCCGATTGATACGCAATGCCGCAACGGCGCAAATAATATGCTTATCGTTGAATCGCAACATTTCACCATTCTTACACCGGAGCATCCGCATGTATCGCGCGGCGACGGCGGGCATTTGATTATCAATCCCAGGGTGGCGGTGGAAGATCGCACGCAGCTTGATCGTGAACGCGCCGTGGAGTTGATGAAGCTGACCATGGTGGCGGGCGCGGCGATGAAAACCGTGCTTACCCAACGCGGCATCGACATCGGCAGAATCAACTATCAGGATAACGGCAACTGGCGCCATGAGTTGCATGTGCATTTGTATGGCCGCGCGCGCAGCGCGACGTTGCAACCCTATGGGCAGTATCTTGCGTTGCCGCTCACCGCGCAGGCGTTCAAGGCGCAGGCACCGTTGCAGCCGCTCACCGACGACGATGTGGCAGCTCTGAAAACAGAGATAACACGCCTGTTGGCGACGGCGAAATACCAGACGTTTTAGTTCCCGTTAGTTACCTTTCGCGCCCGACGCTTTTACCGCCGCCGCCCATTTATTGATTTCCAGCGGCATCAGGCGGGTCAGCTCATCGGGCGAACCCGCAACGATGTCAACGCCTTGCTCTGTCAGGCGCCGCGCGATATCGGGTGACTGTATCGATTTGCTGAACGCCGCGTGCAGTTTAAGCACCACGTCGCGCGGCATGCCGGCCGGCCCCATCAGCGCATACCAGCCGCTGGATTCAAAACCCGGAATAGTTTCGGCGACGGTCGGTACTTGCGGCAACGTGGTGGTGCGTTTCGCGCCGCAGGTGGCGATGGCGCGCAGTTTGCCTGACTGGATAAACTGTATCGTGGCGAGCGTGGTGTTCACCTGAAACTGCAAATGGCCCGCGATAATGTCGTTCAACGCCAGCCCCGCGCCTTTGTAGGGGATATTGAGCACGTCAATCTTCGCCGCCGAGCGCAACATTTCAACCGCGAGAAATGCCGATGTGCCGCCGGAGGTGCCGGCCGTCAGTTGGCCTGGGCGCGTTTTCGCCAGCGCTACAAATTCTTTCACGTTACTTACCGGCAGTGACGGATGCGTGAGCAGCACGTTCTGCGTCAACGCCAATTGGCTGATCATGGTGAAATCACGCACCGGATCGAAGTTGAGCTTGGCAAACAGGCTCGGATTGATCGCGTGCGGCGTGGTGGCCATCAACACGGTGTAACCATCCGGTGCGGCGCGCGCCACCAACTCCGTGCCGATATTGGTGGAAGCCCCGGCGCGATTTTCGATAATCATGGTTTGCCCGAGGTTTTCAGTCAGCTTCGCGCTCAACAGCCGCGACAGAATATCCGTGCCGCCACCCGGCGCCGCCGGCACGATGATGCGTATGGCTTTGGCAGGGAAGGTTTGCGCGAGCGCGTTTCCCATCACCAGCAGCCACGCGACGCTGCACAACGTTTTGATCGAAGCACTGAAGGCGGTTTTCATTGGGTAGAATGTATCCGGGAAATTAAATTATAAAAAAGTCAATAAAATCAAATACTTATGATAACTCAACAAATGGTGGCAGCAGGTGCTCGTCACGCATTTTGCATGGCAGGACTGTAGCCTGAGTTCGTTACAATGCAAAGAACCAACGCACCAGTGCGTCCGCATCAATCAACAGGGAGAGCGCTATGTCAGTCATTCTCGGCAGTGGAGAATACCGTTACGAAGTCATCGACAACTGGGCCAAGTTGCCCGACGGCTGGTCGTTCAAGGACGTAGGCGCGGTCGCCACCGACAGCAAAGATCAAGTCTACGTGTTCAACCGCGGCGAACATCCGATGATGGTGTTTGATCGCGACGGCAATTTTTTTGCGCTCGTGGGGCGAAGGCCAGTACCCGCGCGCGCACGGCCTGCACATAGACGCCGACGACACGCTGTACCTCACCGACGACGGCGGCCACGTGGTGCGCAAATGCACGACGATGGGCAAAATCCTCATGGAGATCGGCACCCCCGGCAAACCCACGCCGTATATGAGCGGACTGCCGTTTCACCGCTGCACGCACACCGCGCTGTCACCCACCGGCGACATCTATGTGTCGGATGGTTACGGCAACGCCAAGGTGCACAAATACTCGCCCGACGGTAAACTGATCAAATCATGGGGCGAGCCGGGCACCGACCCCGGCCAGTTCAACATCGTGCATAACATCGTCACCGACCGCGACGGCTGGGTGTATGTAGCCGACCGCGAAAACCACCGCGTGCAGGTGTTCGATGGTAATGGCAAATACGAAGCGCAGTGGAACAACATGCACCGGCCGTGCGGCCTGTTCTGCAATCTGGGGAGTCCGGGCGCGCAGCCGGAATTCATCATCGGCGAACTCGGCTCCGGCGCGCGCGTCAACCGCTTGCATCCGAACATCGGCCCGCGCATCAGCATCGTTGATAAAAAAGGCGCGGTGCTCTCGCGCCTCGGCGGGCAGGACGGCCCCGGCAACGTCACCGGCAAATTCATCGCCCCGCACGGCGTGGCGCTCGACCGGCACGGCGATATTTACGTGGGCGAGGTGAGTTTTACCGATTGGCCTGCTACGCATCCGGATGAGCCGATACCGGCTGACTTGCGGTCGTTGCAGAAGCTGAGGAAGGTGAAATGAGGGTGAAGTGAAGGTTAGATGCGCGCGAAGTGCGAGCCGTGCTTTTGTCGCCGCATCGACCGAGGATTCGGGATATCTCCACCCGTCATTCCCGCGCAGGCGGGAATCCATAACGCAGTGTCGAGAGGGGTATCTCTTCGATTTCTCTCAGCGCTACCTGCTAAAATGATCGCGAAGCCTACGGAGGAGAAAGACATGAACGACATCGTCAAGCTGCCCAAACCGCTCGCCGCTCGCCTCGAACGAGCTTCGATTGATCAAGGTATCGCGCCTTCCACGATTGCGCGCAAGGCCATCGCGGAGCATTTACAGTACCTTGAATGGAAAGAGCGTGCGATTGCAGTAGGTGATGCGGATATAGCGGTCGGTCGGTTGATGACGACTGAACAGGTTTTCGCTGCCGTTGCAAAACAGCGAGCCAAGCGTGTCGGCAAAGCAAAAAAAGCGGCTTGAGTGGTCGCGGCGGTCGGCTCACGACCTGCTGGACATTGAAGACTACATTGCGAGAGACAATCAGTCTGCCGCAGACGCGGTAATCGCCCACATCAGGCAGCGTGCGTCTCTGCTTGAGTCCGACCCGTTGTTGGGTAAGCGTCGCGTGACTACTTCGCATCGGGAATTGGTGCTAACGCGTTTTCCGTTTACGATTGTGTATCGAGTGAGCGGGGACAACGTCCTGATTTCAAGAGTCGTCCATCAGCGGATGCGGTTTCCATGATACGCATGGTGAAGTGTTGGGAAGATTACCAACGGAGATTGTCATGAAAGCCAGGCAAAAAACATTACCCTATCGCATCCATGAAGAAGCGACGATAGCGAGCTTTCGCGACGATCCCGAGTTCGCGGCGGAATATCTCAATGCCGTACTCGAAGATGGCGATCAGCAGGAGCTGCTGCTTGCACTGCGCCGCATGGCCGAGGCGTTTGGCGGCATTCCCAAGCTGGCGCAAACAACGAGTCTTAATGCTACGTCCTTGTACCGGACGCTTTCGCCTCGTGGCAATCCTGAACTCAAAAGTTTGCGAGTGTTGCTCAAGGCGATGGGCATGCGGCTTGCTGTGCAACC
>JANPOH010000541.1:0-10084 GCA_031427895.1 Betaproteobacteria bacterium | reverse complement strand
GCGTTGCCGTCATCGGTGGCGTCAACGCCGTACTCCACTTGCAGGTTCTCTATGCCATCAACCAAGGGCATCACGTTATTGATGTGCATCCCCGTGCCGTCGACGAATTTCACACGTATTAGAATGTTATCGGTGCCGACGAAATACATATAAATGACATACGGGCGCAGTGGCGCTGCCGTAGCGGCGGCACAATTGGCTCCCTTGAGCCGATGCACGAACTCAGGGTTCGGATAGACAGCCAGCGCATGCGTCGTAATTCCTGATGGGGAGATGGGGGCGAGCAAGCCGCATAACGATATTTGCAAAACGGGTTTTCGAATCCCATCAGCTGGACGAATCCCATCAGCTAGACCTGCGAGGTAATTGAGCGAATCGCATTCACCTACGCCGGCGAAACAGGTTTTGGCGCGCCGGATGACGATGATGTCGGTGCCGGGATTTACGGCGCTTTTAATCGTCGGGCAACTGTCCAGTTCGGTTGATGTCGCGGGGTCGAAGTTATCTATGCCCTGCACATGCACCAGCAAAATACCAACGTTTCCGCCATCGGAGCGCTCTGCCAGTGATGTTGCACACGGATCGGGCACGGTAACGGGTAAACCTGGCGCCAAGCGGATCTTGATCATATCGATTTCGCCATAAAAACTCGAGAGCTGAATATCGTCCCGCAGCAACTCTGTTGCGTAGCGGCCATTCTCGATCTGGCGATTCATGAGATCGATTTCATTGCGCGCGGCACTGGTGTTGACGAACACGGTCAGCATGCCTGCCAGTATCAGCAGGCCAATGGCGATCGCGATCATCAGTTCGATCAGCGAGAAGCCGGCTTGATGTCGGGCGCGGCTGGAATAACCCGTTTGGCGTGCTTTTTTCATGTTGTTCGGTCTCATGGCGTGCTGGCCAGACAAGTAGTGCCGGTAGCGTTGCTTTGCAGGCAACTGAATACCACGCGGGTCGTTATGACGCGCCGTAGCGCATCGTTTGATCCGTAACCTCCCGATCCACAGGTGGAGGCTGTCGGCGCGGCGGTGGGCGTCATGCCCTGCCAAGCCACCGCAACCACATATTCATGGGGCATCGCCGTCCCTGCCGCAGGGCCGGTGATGCAGCCGCGCGCGCCGATCATGGCGCCCAGCTTGACGCCGCCGCCGCTGTCAGTTTCGGATGCACCCAGCAAGGCGTTGTGCCACTCGTAGAGGTCGCGCTGAAAACCGCTGGCGGCAATGGCGACGGTGCTGCCGGCGCCCGTGGTTTTATCTTTGTAACTCACTGCTTCTTTCCGGTTGGCGGTAAGCCGATCCACCATGTCCTGCAGCAAAATAATCGCCTGCACGCGTTGATAAGATTCCAGTTCGGCGCTCTGGATACGCGCCTGCAGGCCCGCGAGGCCAAGCAAGCCGATGGTCACGATGACAATGGTCACCAAAACTTCGATCATGGTGACGCCATGTTGCTTGTTGCCAAGCATGTTATGGGAACGCATCAACAGTTTCCTTTCGCGGTGACAGGCCTGCCGCTGAGATCCACCGAGATGCAGCGGCCAACGCTGCTGCCCGATGCGCCGGTGGCGGACAGTGTGATGGGCGCGACCGCCGCGGCTACTCGTCCCGTGCTGTTGTAGATGATGGATGCCGGGGCGTTGGTAAATGTCATTCCGGTAGCAAAGGCGTTTTGCGATTTGAGCGTGACCGTTGTGCTGGAAATGACGGCGGTCACATTCCAACCATTGCGAAAGTTTCCGGAGTTTGGGGTAATCGTAACCGTTGTGTTGCGCGTAAGCGCTTCGCTGCGCGCCGCCATTAACGTGGAGTAAAGGTCGAAGCTGGCGCTTTTGATGCGCTGGTTGATGATCATGCTTCTAAAGCTGGGCACGCCCACGCCCAGCAGTATGCCCATGATGGCGACGACGATCATCAATTCGATCAGCGTGAAGCCGCGATTGTCACGATGGCTACCATTGCCACGATTGCCACGATTGCCACGATTGCCACGGGCGGCCGGATATCGGTCAGGAGTTTTCATTGGTTTTACGCTCCGTTTCCGCGGCTACCAACCGGGGTTGCCCGCGCGTGTCTTTGCCCCCAAGCTGTTGAGGGCAAGCACGCCGTCATTGGCTTGCGGCCCGCCGGCGACGGGTGTCGCGATCAGCGTAAAACTCGGCGGGGTCGTGACTGTCGTCACGCAGGGCACTGTCAGTGCGTCGGATGGGCAGCTATCGATGGTGTAAAACCCGTTGACTTCTTTCGGCAGCGTGCCGTACCCCATGCCGCTTAGCAGCGCGGCCAAGTTGGTAGCGCCGAGCGCGTAGGTGCGCGTGTCGGCCAGATTCTGCTGCTGCTTATTGGCGATTTCCACCAGCAGGGTCTGCGCCGCCGAGCGCCGCCCTTTGACCACGGAATCACGGTATGACGGGATCGCCACGGCCGCAAGAATGCCGATAATTGCAACCACAATCATCAGTTCAATCAGCGTAAATCCGCCGGCACGAGTTGACGTTTTCATTACCGCTTTTATTCCCGTTTTCATCCCATTTCCTTTCAGACGTGTTGAATATTAGTGATTTTGCTGGTCATTATGCAAAGCGGCGCGACAAGCGCGCGCTATTGCGGAATGAACGGCGGATTTTTCAATTATTCATTGGGCAAGCAGGATGATAGCATCGTAACTGTGTGATTTTCCTCACAAATTTGTGCTTTGCGGGTTTGTCGTTATGTCGCGCAGGCAGCAATGCCGCGAGCGTTCGGTTAGACAAACTCTAAACCGTGACCTAGAATCAACGCCATGGAATCAAAGGCTTACCTACTGGCTACCTATCGTGACCGGCTCGCGGAGACGCTGCGCGGGCATGGCATCACACCGACCCATCAGCGGCTGGAGATCGCGCACGCGCTGTTTTCGCGCTGCGAGCATTTGTCCGCCGATCAGGTGCTTGGCATTGTGAACGAACACCATGCCGAAACCTCCAAGGCCACGGTCTACAACACGCTTAATCTGTTTGTTGAAAAAAAACTGATACGCGAAGTGATCGTTGATCCCGATCGCGTGTTTTACGATCCGAACACCGCGCCGCATCATCATTTTTACAATGTCGATAGCGGGGCGCTGTCGGATATCGACGCGGGCGAGATCGAGGTCGCGCGTCTGCCGGCCTTGCCCGAGGGCATGGTGACCGACGGCGTTGAAATTATTGTGCGGATTCGGGCGGCGGCACGCTGAATCGGCAAGGTCGTAACGGTTCAGGTTCGAGCGAACGCACTGGCGGCAGTGCCTGCCGCTCAGGCGGGTAGGGCGGGAGTTATCCCGCGCGATTGATGATGGGTTTACGACGGCGTTTTCATCGTCGCTTCCCGATGGGCCGAATCACACGAATGTAGCGTTATCTACCTCCGCCTGAATCGCGTTTTGCTTAACATGACAACTTGACAAGTAAGGCGGCAGATACTGGAATCCGCAAACTTATGAAAACCATGACAGTTGGTGAATTCAAGGCGCACTTTTCGGAAGTGCTTGATGCGGTGCGTGGCGGTGAAACTATTGTCGTTGCGTATGGCCGCCATCACCAAAAAGTAGCCGCAATGGTGCCTTATTCGGAGATCAAGCCCCCGGAAAAGCGTCCGCTCGGGTTGCTCAAGGGGAAAGCCGGCGTGAGATTTGCCGCGGATTTCGCGATCGAGGACGAAAATCTGTTGTCGGCATGATCGCGCTTCTGGATACGCATTGCTTTTTGTGGGCGGCCATAGAGCCGGAAAAGCTTTCCGCGAAGGTGCGTAGGGTCATTGCCGATCCCGCGAACGATATTCATCTGAGCACTGTAAGTTTCTGGGAAATTTCTCTCAAGTTTGCGCTGGGCAAGCTGGAGCTATCCGGGTGTATGCCGGATGATCTGGTGCCGCTGTCCCGTGATATGGGGCTTGATATCGTCGCACCCACGGCGGAGGAGGCAGCGGGGTTTCACCGGCTTGCGCGAAAGGCGCCCAAGGATCCGTTTGATCGTATGTTGATCTGGCAGTGCTTGCAGCGCGATTGGGTGTTCCTCTCGCGGGACCAGGGTTTGGATGACTATCGCTCCTTGGGGCTAAAGACGCTCTGGTAGCGGACAAATTTCGCCACCGCGCAAGGCGCAGGCGCACGCGCGGCGCGATAGATGGCGCTTATCGGATGTGAATCCGCCATGGCAGCGGTTTGCGCCGTGGCAGCGGCTTACATTACGCGCCGACCGTTTCGTCAAACCATTTCAGCAGCGTTTGCACTGCGTCCGCGGGCAACGCGCCGATCACCGCGCCGTAGGCCGCCAGATTCGCAGCGGCGGCTTGCTTGACTGCACAGACTTCACCCACGGTTGCCGCCGGAAACGTGCGCTCCAGCATTTCCTGCTGCAAGCGTTCGGCATGCAGTTCGCAGCGTTTGATCTCGGCACGCAGGGCTTCGCTGGCTTGCGCGTCCATGGATGCAACACCGGTTTTCAGGTCGCGCCGCAGGGCACGCAGCGGTTGCACGGCGCGGGTGCGCCAGGCGGCGCTGGCGTGGTCGATACGCTGCACCTCGGCAGTGGTTAAGCGTCGTTGGTTTGACGCTAAAAATAACAATAAAAACAACAGGTTAACGTCAACGCCGTGTTGGTCTTGCAGCGCCAGGCAGATGGGTGCGACGCCCTCGCGTGCATAAAACCGCAGCGAGAAGCGCCAGAACGCGGAATCGCCTGCGCTCATCGGCTGCGCGGTTTGGGGGCGGGCGCGGTGTCTTTCCAGCGTTTCACCACGCCGGCGTCGATGCCGAGCAAATCCAGCGCGCGGCCCACGCTTTGCGTCACCATATCGCCGAGGGATTTCGGCCGGCTGTAAAACCCCGGCACCGGCGGCATCACGATGGCGCCGTTTTCCGTCGCCTGTTGCATCAGGCGTATGTGCCCGGCGTGCAGCGGGGTTTCGCGGAACATCAGCACCACGCGGCGGCGTTCTTTCAGGCACACGTCCGCTGCGCGCACCACCAACTCTTCGTCAAAACAGTTGGCAATGCCGGAGAGCGTTTTTACCGAACAGGGCGCCACCAGCATGCCTTCGGTTTTGAACGAGCCGCTGGATATCGCCGCGCCGATGTCTTTGTGGTTGTAGATCACGTCAGCGAGTTTTTTTACCGTGTCGATGTCGTAGTCGGTTTCTTCGACGATGGTGCGCGCGGCCGACGGCGACAGGATCACATGCGATTCCACATCTTTAATCGCGCGCAGAATCTCCAGCGCACGGATGCCGTAGATCACACCGGAAGCGCCGGTGATGGCGACGATGAGTCGTTTCATGTAATCAGAGCCTCGATTCGTTGCGCGGAATTACGAATTACGTAGCGGCGTTTACGGACGCACCCCCACCCTAACCCTCCCCCTGAAAGGGAGGGAATCGGTTCGGCAGCGCACCGCGTCAGATGCGGAATAAATTCTATCATATTGTTTATAAAAGACATTTTAGCTTATACCGTCATTGCTTACGGATTCCGGCGGCT
Organism: Betaproteobacteria bacterium; assembly: GCA_031427895.1. Lineage (GTDB taxonomy): Bacteria > Pseudomonadota > Gammaproteobacteria > Burkholderiales > SG8-41 > UBA5216. The sequence continues at coordinate 4,585 of JANPOH010000541.1, read as the reverse complement.
TGGATAACCTTGCCCCACTTCTCGCGTTCCGCGCGCACGAACGCGGGGAATTCATCGGGTTTGCTGGTGACCACATCGAACGCATTCTTTTCCAGCAGTGCGCGGTAATCCAGCGTCGCGGCGATGCGTGTAATTTCATTGTTCAGCCGCGTCATGATGCCGCGCGGGGTTGCTGCCGGCGCGACCACCGCAAACCACGATTCGACTTTGATGCCGGGCACGCCTGATTCTTCCATGGTTGGAATGTCAGGCGCCAGCGGCGAGCGCTGCGGGCGCGCAACCGCCAGCGCCGTCAGGCGATTGGCGCGCACGGCCTGCAACACCGCTGTCGGGTTGCTGAACATCAGGTGTGATTCGCCGGCCAGCACCGCGATCGCGGCGGGGCCGGTGCCTTTGTACGGCACGTGAACAATATCAATTTTGGCGATCGATTTGAACAATTCGCCGACCAGGTGCGGATTGGTGGTGTTGCCGCTCGATGCGAAATTGAGCGTGCCGGGTTTGGCCTGCGCCAGTTCGATTAACTGCCGCACGTTTTTGGCCGGCACCGACGGATGCGCCACCAGCATGTGATACGAGGTCGCCAGCATGCCCGCCGCGGCGAAATCGCGCGCGCCGTCGTAGGCGACTTTTTCAAGGTGCGGGCTGATCGCCAGGGTGCCGTTAAACGCCAGCAGCAGGGTGTAGCCGTCGGGGTTGGCGCGCATGGCGATTTCGGTCGCGGTCGTGCCGCCGCCGCCGGCACGGTTGTCCATGACGAACTGCTGGCCCAGGCGTTCGCTCAGTTTCTGGCCGAGGGTGCGCGCCAGAAAATCCGTGCCGCCGCCCGGTGGAAACGGCACGATAAACCGCACCGGGCGCGTTGGATAATCCGCGGCGGCGGCATGCGCTAATGCGGCAACCGCCCACGCCATCGCGCAAATACAAACTCGGTGGTGGTTTTTCATAACGTGGTCGCCGATGAGTGAAGTTCGCGTGTACAGGATTGCGTTGCGGCTAGAATAGCAGGCGAACCCGCTTCTATTAAAGGAAATTTCATGCGACCGTTTGAAGGCATCAAAGTCATTGACGTAACCCACGTGCTGGCCGGCCCGTTCGCGGCGTATCAACTCGCGCTACTCGGCGCGGATGTGATCAAGGTGGAAGACCCGCAGGAGTGCGACCAAAGCCGCGAAAGCGGCAGCGATCACGATTTGTCGGACGCGAAAATGGGCTTGGGGTTTGCCACGCAGGCCTCGAACAAACGCGCGATCACGGTGAACCTCAAAACCAAAAAGGGCCAGGAGATCATCAAGAAGCTGGTTAAAGACGCCGATATTTTTGTCGAGAACTATCGCGCCGGCGCCTTTGCAAAACTGGGCTTGGGCTACAAGGAGTTGTCGGCGATCAACCCGAAACTGATTTACTGCTCGATGACGGCGTTCGGGCAGGATGGCCCGCGCGGTCAGATGACCGCCTACGATCACGCGATTCAATCGACCTCCGGCATGATGCGTACCACCGGCACCCCCGAAGTGAACCCGATCAAGGTGGGTTCGCCGGTGATCGATTACGCCGTCGGCACCATGAATGCGTTTGCGTTGTCGGCGGCGTTGTTTCAACGTGAACGCACGGGCAAGGGCCAGTACATCGACAGCGCCATGCTCGACGTGGCGATGATGCTGATGGGATCGCATCTGACCAATTACCTTTACACCGGCAAGGAGCCTTCGCCCAAGGGCAACAGCATGGAATTCGCCAGCAGCCAGGGCTACATGGCGAAAGACGCCTACATGATGATCGCCGCCAGCAACAAGGGCCAGCATGAGCGCTTCTTCAATGCCATCGGCCGCCCGGATATCGCCAAGCAGTCGTCACACCAAGAGCGCCGCGATAATTACGAAGCGCAAACGAAAATCGTCGCGGACATCATCGCCACCAAAACCGCGCAGGAGTGGGAAGACTATTTGCAAAGCAAACACGTGCCCGCGACACGCACGCGCAAGATTTCTGAATCGGTGAAAGACCCGCAGTTGCAAACGCGCAACCTGCTGCACACGCACAAAGCGCCGCCGGGTTACAACGGCAAAGACCTCACCGTGCCGGTGATGGCGTTCAAGTTCGCCCACGGCGGCCCGCAAGTGACATCGCCGCCGCCGGGCTTCGGTCAGCACAACGATGAAGTGCTGGGGCAGTTGGGCTACAGCGCCGCTGATATCAAGTCGATGCGGGCCGAGGGCGTGATTTAGGTTTTGCAGGGTGGGTTAGGCGCGGTGTTTGCGCCGTAACCCACCACTGCGCGATAGTAAATAACGCGACAGGCTTAAACTACCCACTCATAATCAATCCAGTTTCAGGTTGAGTTTTTTCAGAATCTTTTCGTTGCGCGCCATTTCATTGCGGATGTAGGCATCGAACTGCTCGGGGTTCATGGCGCCGATGTTCATACCCTGCTTGCCGAGCACGTCGCGCACGTCGGGTAGTTGCAGCGCCTTGCCGATTTCAGACGACAGCCGCTCGACGTTTGCGCGCGGCGTGCCGGCGCGCACCACCGTGCCGAACCAGTTCAACGATTCAAATCCCGGCCAGCCGGATTCATCGATTGTCGGCACTTGCGGCAGCGAGTCCGAGCGCTTCGCCGAGGTGACTGCGATGCCGCGCAGTTTGCCGTTGGGGATGTGCTGCACGCAGTCGAGCACATTGCCGACCAGCATGCTGGTGTGCCCGCCGATCGCGGCGATCACCGACGGCGCGCCGCCGCCGTAGGGCACGTTGACGATATCGATTTTTGCCGCGTCCTTGAATAACTCGCCGGCAATGCGTCCGCCGCCGATGATGCTCGACACCGCCCACGTCAGTTGTCCGGGACGCGCCTTCGCCAGCGCAACCAGCTCTTTCATGGTTTTCACCGGCAGTGACGGGTGGGTGCAGAAAATCAGCGGGTTATGAATCAGCCGCGTGACGCCGGTGAAATCTTTCAGCGCGTCGTACGGCAGCCGCGAGTGCGCGAACGGGTTGACCGTGAAACTGGTCGCCATGAACAGCACGGTGTAGCCGTCGGCGGGCGCGCGCGCGACGAGTTCCGTGCCGATGACGGTGTTGGCGCCGGTGCGATTTTCGATCACGATGTTTTGATTCAGCGTTTTGGACAGCGGCGCCGCCAGCACGCGCGCCAGCGTGTCGGTCTGCCCGCCGGGCGGAAACGGCACTACAAAGCGAATCGCGCGACTGGGGTAGTCCTGCGCCAGGGCCGCGCCGGCGAACAGCGCAGCCAGAGCGCCACATATACGCAGCGAGATAATATGTAAGTATTTGTTTTTAAACATATTTATTTTGATACTTCCTTAGTCGATTTTAAGTTTCAACAGTTTTGTGATGCGTTCATTACGCACCATTTCATTGCGGATGTAGGCATCAAAGTCGGCGGCGTTTTGATACGCGATATCGAGGCCGAAGCGCGTCAGGTTGTCGCGCACCTCGTTGCTCTCCAGGCCTTTGGTGATTTCAGTGCTCAGCCGCTCGATGATGGCGCGCGGCGTTGGCGAGCGAATAATCACGCCATACCAGTTCGCCGCCTCAAAACCGGGATAGCCCGATTCGGCGACCGTCGGCAGATTCGGCAATTGCGCGGTGCGCGCGAGCGACATGACGGCGATGCCGCGCAGGCGCTTGCTGGCGATTTGCTGCGATGCCTCGGCAAGGTTGGACACCAGGATCATCGTATGGCCGCCGATCACCGCAGTGGCCGCAGGTGCGCCACCGTTGTAGGGCACGGCGATGATATCGACCTTGGCGCGTTCGCGAAAAAACAATTCCGCCGCGATGCGCTGGCCGCCGATGATGCTGGATACCGCGAACGTCAGTTCGCCGGGGCGGGTGCGTGCGATGGAAATTAACTCCGCGACGGATTTCGCCGGCACCGAAGGATGCACCGAGATCGTGAGCGGACTCAAGGCCAGGCGCGCCACCGCGGAAAAATCCTTGGCCGTGTCGTACGGCAGTTTCGAGCGCACGAACGGATTGATGGAAATGCTCGGCGCGACCACCAGCATGGTGTGGCCGTCGGCCGCTGCGCGAAATACCGCCTCGGTGCCGATCACCGTATTACCGCCGGTGCGGTTGTCCACCACCACGTTGTGGCCCAGCGAGCGGCCCATCGGCACGGCGAGCGCACGCGCCAGAACGTCGGTCGCGCCGCCTGGCGGAAACGGCACCACGAAGCGGACGATGCGCGAGGGAAACTCCTGTCCTGAGTCCTTCGACACGCTCAGGACAGGCTTTGTCGAAGCGGCCTGTGCCGCAGCGCTTGCGGTGATCGCAAGCAAGGCGGCGGCCAGGGGCGCGCGCAAGGTCACGGCAATCTACACTGTCACAGCGGCAGCGCGCGCAGCGGTAACGCCGGCAGCGGGTTGGACATGGCGGACATGGCGGACATGGTTTTCTCCGGGTGCGGATTCAGTATCAGGGATTGCCCATGAAGTGACGCTTGCCGATTTCCACGCCGTTGTGACGCAGAATGTCGTAGGCGGTGGTGGCATGAAAATAAAAATTCGGCAGCGAGCGTTTCAGCAGCAGGTCGATGCCGGTGAACTGCATTTCGCGATCC
>JANPOH010000540.1:0-6786 GCA_031427895.1 Betaproteobacteria bacterium | reverse complement strand
ATCACGGCGAGTTCGTAGCCGTAGGTCGGGTCGTACGACACGCAGTTGGGGAAGGTAGCGGCTGTCACGTGACTGGAGCCGTCATGATGCTGCAAGCCTTCGCCCGATAAGGTGGTGCGCCCGGAGGTTGCGCCGATCAGGAACCCGCGTGCGCGGCTGTCACCTGCCGCCCAAATCAAATCCGCCACGCGCTGAAAGCCGAAGATGGAATAGAAAATATAAAACGGCACCATGGTCACGCCGTGCGCGCTGTAGGCAGTGGCGGCGGCGATCCACGACGACATCGCGCCCGCTTCGGTGATGCCTTCTTCGATGATCTGGCCGTTTTTGGCTTCTTTGTAATACAGCAGTTCGTCGCGGTCTTCGGGTTCGTACATCTGGCCGGTGGAGGAATAAATCGCGAACTGCCGGAACAGCGTTTGCATGCCGAAGGTGCGCGCTTCGTCGGCGACGATGGGCACGATGTGTTTACCGATCTCCGGGGATTTCAACAGTTGCGACAACACGCCGACGAAGCTCATGGTGGTGGATTCTTCGCGCTCGTTGGAGCCTTCGAGTGCGCGGGTAAAAGCGTTCAGCGGCGGGGCAGCGAGTACACGATCGGCGGGTGCTGTGCGTACGCGCGCCGGCATCACCCCGCCGAGCGCTTTGCGCCTTGCATGTAAGTATTTGATTTCATGAGAGTTTTCGGCGGGCTTAAAAAAGCGCAACGCGGCGACATCGGCATCGGATATGGGTAGCGAGAAACGATCGCGAAACGCCAGCAGCGCATCGGTTTCCAGTTTTTTCGCCTGATGCACGGTCATTTTGCCTTCGCCCCATTGGCCCATGCCGTAGCCTTTTTTGGTTTGCGCGAGGATCACCGTCGGGCGTCCGCGACTTTTGGTGGCGGCATGATAGGCGGAATAAATTTTCAGCGGGTCGTGACCGCCGCGCCGCAGCCGGTCGATGTCGGCGTCGGACAAATCGGCGACCAGCGCTTGCAACTCAGGATATTTATTGAAAAAATGTTCGCGGTTAAAACGACCGTCGGTGGCGGCGTATTTTTGCAGTTCGCCGTCCACCGTTTCGTGCAGGCGTTGCAGCAGTATGCCTTCCTTGTCGCGCGCGAACAGCGTGTCCCAATCGCTGCTCCACAACAGCTTGATGACATTCCAGCCCGCGCCGGTGAAGAGGCCTTCGAGTTCCTGAATGATGGACCCGTTGCCGCGCACCGGGCCATCGAGCCGTTGCAGATTGCAGTTGACGACGAAAATCAGGTTGTCCAATTTCTCGCGCGCGGCGAGCGACAGGCCCGCCAGCGATTCCGGTTCGTCCATCTCGCCGTCGCCGACGAACGCCCACACTTTGCGATCCGACTGCGGGCGCGCACTTTTGAACATTTCGCGGTCTTCGAGGTAACGCATGAAGCGCGCCTGATAAATCGCGTTGAGCGGGCCGAGGCCCATCGACGCATTCGGGAACTGCCAGAAATCCGGCATCAGCCACGGGTGCGGATACGACGACAGCCCGCCGCCGCGCGTCTCCTGCCGGTACTTCATCAACTGATCTTCGGTGAGACGCCCTTCGAGATAGGCGCGCGCGTAAATGCCGGTCGACGAATGCGGCTGAAAATAAACCAGATCGCCATTCTGGCCGGCGCGAAAAAAATGATTCAGCCCCACCTCGAACAAATCGGCGGCAGAGGCATAAGTGGCGATATGACCGCCGAGTTCGGGATGCTCGCGGTTGGCGCGCACCACCATCGCCAGCGCGTTCCAGCGCACCAGCGCGGTGATGCGTTCTTCCAGCGCGAGGTCGCCGGGGTAGGGCGGCTGCTCGGCGAGCGGGATGGTGTTGCAGTAGGCGGTGGTGGCGTTGAACTTCAGCCCCCGGCAACTGCGCCGCGCGGTGTCGAACAACTGCTGCAAAATAAATTCCGCGCGCGCTTCGCCCTCGTTGGCGATGAGCGATCGCAGGGATTCAACCCATTCACGGGTTTCCTGGGGATCGGGGTCGCTGTTGTAACCGTGGTAGCTCTGGTAGCTCATGGGGTGTTCATGGAGAATTGGAAAGGTGCGCTGATGGTATGCGTTTCGCGCCGGCAGGAGATGGCGATTTGCGCCCTGTGATCAGGGTAATAAGCAATAATAGTAATGTTTTTTCCGTTAACGAGGCATAAAATTGCCGATACCCTCGTCAGGCACCGAAGCGAGGGATGCGGCGGAACTGATAAAATCGGCTGTCACCGGGTATTTTTCCGCAATCTGATTACTGGAAGCCATCCGCATGATTCGAGTCTTCATCGGCTATGACCGCCGCGAGTCGCCCGCGCTCTACGTACTCCAGCACAGCATCGCCCGCCGCGCATCCGAGCCGGTTGCCTTTGTGCCCTTGATGCTCGATTCGCTCAAAGGCATTTTCACGCGGTCGCGCGACCCGTTGCAATCGACGGATTTTTCATTCACGCGGTTTCTCACACCCTATCTTTGCAACTATGAGGGCTGGGCGTTGTTCATGGACAGCGACATGCTGATGCTCGACGACATCGCCCAACTGTGGGCCTTGCGCGATGAGCGCTATGCGTTGCAGGTGGTCAAGCACAACCATGTGCCCAAAGAGGCGACCAAGTTTCTCAATGAGCCGCAGTCAAAATACGAGAAAAAAAACTGGTCCAGCGTGATGTTGATGAATTGCGCCAAATGCACGGCGCTGACGCCCGAGTATGTGAATACCGCAACGGGCCTGCAATTGCATCAATTCAAGTGGCTGGCGAACGATGATTTAATCGGCGCATTGCCGCATCGCTGGAACCACCTGGTGGGTTATGACGCGCCAGTGGCGCCGCCGGACAGCCCGGCCAATGTGCATCACACCCTTGGCGGGCCTTACTACAACGAACTGCGCGACACCGATTACGCGGATGAATGGTTTGCCGAGCAGGCGGATATGCTGCGAGTGACGCAGCGGCCCGCGCCGAAGGCCTAACCTGCCGGGCGTTGTCCGCCATGGATAAAGCAAAACAAAAACCGGCAGGCGCTGGCCAGCCATGGGCATCGTTCACGCTCGATGACACCGACTGGCGCATCCTCGCCGCGTTGCAGGACGATGCACGCCTGACCAATGCCGATCTTGCGGAAAAAGTTTTTCTGTCGCCGTCGCCGTGCCTGCGCCGGGTGCGTGATCTGGAGCAGGCGGGGCTGATCCGCCGTTATGTGACGTTGCTTGATCCGCTCAAGCTCGGTTTGACGGTGAGCGTGTTCATTCAGGTCAGCCTGGAAAAGCAGATGCGCGGCGCGCTGGATACCTTTGAAAACTCGGTGCTGGCGCGCGATGAGGTGATGGAGTGTTACCTGATGACCGGCGACGCGGATTACCTGCTGCGGGTGGTGGTGCCCGACATGCAGTCGCTGGAGCGCTTTATCGTGGATTATCTGGCGAAAATTCTGGGGGTTTCCAATATTCGCTCCAGTTTTGCGCTGAAACAGGTCAAGTATAAGACCGCACTGCCGCTGCCCGCCAAGGCGCCCCGTGTTGCGCGCACGCGAACCCGATAGCCGCAGGGTATGAATATGTTACAGGCTTGTTGCCAATGGAGCGGCTTTAGCTTAATGTGCTGATTACAGGGACTTTCCACGATGGCAACGGGATAGTGTTCCGTTACTTGCCTCGTGCGGGTCTGATGGATTTTGGATTCCGACAGGGTAGTTATTCATTTGCAACGCTGCACTCTACACCTACCAAGGAGGCTTAAATGTTAAGCAATACGCAACGTGAAGATATGATGGCGCTTACCACCAACAAAGAAAACTGGTCGCGGCGCGATTTCATGGCGGGCTCGATTGCCTCCGGGTTCGCCTTGGCCGCGCAGCCCATCTGCGCGCAGACCGTGATTCAGACCAGCACGCTTGATCTTGACCACGGCATGGCGCAAATCCCGACCGACAGCGGCAACATCCCCGCCTACTGGGCGATGCCGAGCAGGATGTCCAACCCCGGACGCTGGTCGTCAATGCCGATCATACTGGTGGTGCAAGAGATTTTCGGCGTACACGAGCACATCAAGGATGTCGCGCGCCGCTTCGCCAATCAGGGCTACCTCGCGGTGGCGCCGGAGCTGTATCACCGTCAGGGCGATGTCTCGCAACTGAAAGACAACAAGGAAATTTTCGCCAAGGTCGTGAGCAAGGTGCCGGATCAGCAAGTGATGCGCGATCTGGATGCCGCCGTGCGCTGGGCGGAGTTGCAGGGCGGCAGCCGCTACAAACTGGGTATCACCGGCTTTTGCTGGGGCGGGCGCATCACTTGGCTGTACGCCGCGCACAACGATTACGTCAAGGCGGGCGTGGCGTGGTATGGCCGCCTGACCGGCGACAAAAACGAGATGAACCCGACGCATCCGATCGATGTGGTGTCCAACATCAAGCCGCCGGTACTGGGCTTGTATGGCGGCGCCGACGCAGGCATCCCCAACAATACGGTGGAGCAGATGAACGCGGCGCTGAAAAAAGCGCAAAAACCGTCGATGATTCATCTCTACCCCGATACGCCGCACGCCTTCCATGCCGACTATCGTCCGAGTTACCGGCGTAACGAGGCGATGGACGGCTGGGAGCGCGCGATAGGCTGGTTTAAAAAGAACGGCGTGTCCGCTTAACCACCGGTATTTTTTCGCTGACATCACGCCCGTTGCCGTTGCCGGCAACGGGCGTTTCATTTTTGCCGAGGCTTTTCAGCATGCGTGTTCTGTCACAGCGTCCAGCCTTGCCGTTAGCGCGCCGCATGAGCGAGATCGAGCCTTTTCATGTGATGGAGTTGCTCGCGCGCGCCAAGGCGCTTGAAGCGCAGGGCCGCGATATCGTGCATATGGAAATCGGCGAGCCCGATTTCGCCACGCCGCGGCCGATTTGCGAAGCGGGCATACGCGCGCTGCAGCACGGCGAGTTGTTTTATACGCCCGCGCTGGGCCTGCCCGAATTGCGCGAAGCGATCGCGGGCTTCTACCAAACGCGCCATGGCGTGACGGTGTCGCCCTCGCGCGTGGTCATCACCGCGGGCGCATCGGGCGCGTTGCTGCTGGCGATTGCCGCGCTGGTGAATCCGGGCGATCAGGTGCTGATGGCTGATCCCGGCTACCCGGCGAACCGCCATTTCGTGCGCATGATGGGGGGCGAGGCCGTGGGCATACCGGTCGGCCCGGACAGCCATTACCAACTGACGCCGGCCTTGATCGAACAACATTGGAGCGAGCGCACGGTGGCCGTGCTGGCGGCCACGCCGTCCAATCCCACCGGCACGTTGATATCACGCGAACACCTTGCCGCGATGGCGGCATTTGCACAACGGCGCAATGGCGTGCTGATGGTCGATGAAATTTATCATGGTCTGGTGTATGAAGGCCGCGAGACCACCGCGCTGGACGCCGGCGACAACGTGTTTGTCATCAACAGCTTCTCGAAATATTTCAACATGACCGGCTGGCGGCTCGGCTGGATGGTGGTACCTGAACCCTACGTCAGTGATCTGGACAAGCTGTCGCAAAATATTTATTTGTCCGCGCCCACGACGGCGCAATTGGCGGCGCGGGCGGCGTTTGAACCGGCAACCTTGGCGATCTGCGACGCACGCCGCGAAGCCTTCCGTGAGCGGCGCGATTTTCTGGCGCCCGCGTTGCGCGCCTTGGGCTTTGATATACCGCACCTGCCGCAGGGCGCTTTTTATGTGTATGCGGGCTGCGGGCGCTTCACTCAGGACAGCCACGCTTTCGCACTGGATATGCTTGAACAGGCCGGCGTTGCGATCACGCCCGGCATTGATTTCGGCAGCCACCGCGCGCACGAGCATGTGCGCTTTGCCTATACGCGCCCGGTGGAGCGGCTGCGTGAAGGCGTGCGGCGCATCAGCGCCTACCTTGGGCGCGGGTAACCCGTGCGCCGCGTCATGCGGGAATCATGCGAGAAATGTGTACGGATTGTTACGGGCCGCGAAGGCGGGTATATTGGAGGCATCATGGAGACTTCGCACGTAGGCGGCTAACGAGTATTCAATGAAAACGCTAACCGTATCCACCATGCTGGAGAATATCCAGGCATTGATTGAACGCGAGACCGGCGCGCCGTTGCCCAAGGCGGGCCTGCAGCGTCTGGAGGTACTGCTCAATGATGCGGTGCGTAATACCGTGGGCCTTACCGGAGAAGACCGCTTTTTGTCCCGCGAAGTGACGGTGCTGCTGACGGATTTGCGCGGGTTTACCTCGATATCCGAATCGCATTCCGCGCTGGTGCTGCTCGATATACTGAATCGCTATCTGGTGCGGATGAGCGAGATCGCGATCAGTCACGGCGGCACCATCGACAAATTCATGGGCGACGCCATCATGGTGTTGTTCGGCGCACCGCATTCGCACGCCGACGACGTGACGCGCGCGGTGACCTGCGCGGTGGACATGCAGCTCGCGCTGTTCGAGATCAACAAATATCACCGCACCATCGGCATGCCCGAACTGAATATGGGTATCGGCATCAACACCGGCACCGTGATGGCCGGCATGCTGGGTTCTGACCTGTATTCGGAATACACGGTGATAGGCGACGAGGTGAACCTCGCCTCGCGCATCGAGGCCTACAGTCTGCGCGGCCAGGTGTTAGTCAGCGAAGCCACCTACCAGCGCGTGCGCGATTACGTCACCGCCTCCGAACCGATGGACGTATACGTCAAGGGCAAAAAAGCCACGCTGGAATGCACGCCGCAGGGCTTGAAGCTCGTCGATCTGGTGGAAGGCCTAGGCCATGCGGAGCTTGAAAAATT
>JANPOH010000539.1:0-4357 GCA_031427895.1 Betaproteobacteria bacterium | reverse complement strand
GTTTGAGCTATGCCTATCGGCCCATCGGCAGCCGCCTGATCGTGCTTGACCGGCTCGATTACATACAGGAAGAATCCGACAAGCTTGGCGCTGCGCGCAGCCGCAAACTGGTGAACAACTTCAACGCGAATTACCAGCTTGATCGCGCCACGCAGATCGCCATGCAGTACGGCGCCAAGTACGTGTTCGATACCTTCGATAGCACCAGCGTCAGCGGCTACACCGACTTGATCGGTATCGAGGCACGCCGCGATCTCGGTAAACGCTTCGACATCGGCGCGCGCGCGTCCGTGCTGCACTCGTGGGGTTCTAAAACCTATACGCCGTCGTATGGCGCCAGCGTGGGATTTTCACCCGTGACGAATATGTGGGTGGGCGTGGGCTACAACTTCGCGGGTTTCCGCGACAATGATTTCTCCGGCGCCAATGCGACAGCCAAGGGCTGGTATCTGTTCTTCCGCTTCAAGGCCGATCAGGGCGTGAAGGACACCGCCACGCAGCGCAAACTAATGTTCGAGGAAATCAACCGTTAATCATGGCTAATTATTCTCCAAGGTGTGTGCGAAGACGCGAACGCCTGTCGTTGATGGCGATACTGGCAATGGTGCTGGTGACGTTAATGATGTCTGCCGCGCAAGCGCAATTGACGTGCCCAGCCGCCCCTACTGCGGCCTGCAGCTTTGGCGCAGGGAGCGTGGCGAATGATTACTGGGCGGGCAGCGGTTCTCCAGCGTTGACCGCAACCAGTATTACCTTGGGGGCGCGTAACACGGGCGGCGGCGGCGTCACGACGATTGCGATTGGTGACCTCGTGTTGCTGATCCAGATGCAGGATGCCGATATCAACAGCAGTAACAACAACACGTACGGTTCAGGGGCCGTGGGCAACAACGGCAGCGGATCGACTGCGCTCAACAGCGCGGGAAGCTACCAGTTCGTGCGTGCCACGAGTGCCGCGGTCGCGGGCGGAACACTGAGTTTCACGCCGGCACTGGCTTTCAATCTGCGCACACGCAACAATACCGGCGGCACTACGCAGGGACAGGCGCGCTGGCAAGCGATTCGGGTGCCGGCCTGCGCGTCGGCGACAGCAAGCGGGGTCACCACACCTGCGTGGAATGGCAGCAGCGGAGGCGTCGTCGCCCTGGACGTGTTGGGGCAACTGACCCTGAGCGGCGCCACGGCGATCGATGTGGCGGGACGCGGATTTCGCGGGGGCCAGGGCCGGGGTCTCGGTGGCGACAACGGCGCCAATACCGATTATCTGACCCTGGCGGCGAACAACGCCAACGGCTCCAAAGGCGAAGGCATCGCCGGTTCGCCCCGATATATGAATAATGTGACGACATTCAATGGCGCACCTGTGGTGCTGGACAACACGCAGGAGGGTTATCCGAGCGGGTCGTATGCACGTGGTGCGCCCGGTAACGCGGGTGGGGGTGCCACTGACGGAAATCCGGCTGCGAACGACCAGAATTCCGGTGCTGGCGGCGGCGGTAACTATGGAGCAGGCGCGGTAGGCGGCAATTCCTGGAACAGCAACCAGCCTGTCGGTGGCCGTGGCGGGTTTGGATATGCCGGGAGTTTGAATTTCGGGCGCGTGTTCATGGGTGGCGGAGGCGGCGCTGGCACAAGCAACAATTCGACGTTCGACAACGCGACTTATACGAATCCACCGGGCTTAGCGTGCAGCGCCGGCGCGGGTTTGTGTTCCAGCGGTGCGCGCGGCGGGGGCATTGTCATCGTGCGCGCGGGCAGTGTTGCCGGCGGAGGAACTGTCGACGCGCGCGGCGCGGACGCATATAACGTGTTGAACGATAGCGCGGGCGGCGGAGGCGCGGGCGGCAGCGTTGTGTTGCAAACCTATTCCGGGGGCAGTGCGACGGTGAACGCCGCGGGGGGTAATGGTGGAAATGCCTGGCGCTCGCAGGCCATTGGCGCGGCACCGGATAACCGGCACGGTCCCGGCGGCGGCGGCGGTGGAGGTTTCGTCGCGTACAGCCCTTCAAGCGGATTCACGGTTATTAGCACGATTGCTGGCGGTATATCTGGCAAGACGACGACGACAGCCGACGGTTATGGTACTGGAGCGTCCACGGGCGGCGTATCGGCGTTTGATGCGCCGGTCGTGCCCGGCGTGCAACCAGCTTCGTTCTGCCCGGTGGCTGTCAAGGCGGTGCGGTTGTTTACCGATGGCAGCAATGCCGGACAAGTGAACCCCGGCGACACCCTCGAATACACGGTGATTTATCGCAACGGATCGGGCAGCGCGATTGCCGGTTTCAACATGACGGATACGTTGCCTGCCGCGTTGACCTTTGTGCCTGGCTCGCTGGTGATTACGCTTTCCGGCGGCGCGACCGGTACCGCGAATCCTGCCTATAACGGCGCCGCGACCAATACCCTGCTCAGCGCGGCGGTATCGCTGCCGCCGGGGGGCGTTATTCAAGCAACGCTGCGCGCGACGGTGAATTCGGGTGTGACAGCGGTGTGCGGCAACATCACCAACCAGGCCAATGGCACCACCTTGTTACTTACCGATAGTGCCGATAACACCCAGAACAGCAACGGCCTGCCGGCCATTACCTACATCACCCAGTCGCCGGCATTCAGCATCGCGGGTGCGAATGACCCCACGGGCGTAGTCAATGTCTGTTTGCCATCGATAACCAAATTATCGATATTAATATCTGACCCCGTGAACGGGACGACGAATCCCAAGAGCATCCCCGGTGCGATTGTGGAGTACGTGCTGACCATCAGCAATCCCGGCGTGGCCATGACCGCCGATTCGGTGGTAGTTACCGATGTCATTCCGGCCAATACGTCGCTTTGCGTCGGTGCCGCTTGCGGCGGTGCAAGCCCGGTGACGTTCGCGCAAGGTACGCCAACCAGTGGATTGGCATACACTTTCACTACCCTTGCGAGTACTACTGATGATGTTTCTTTTTCGCAAACGGCCACCCCCACGACGTTTACCTACACGCCTGCGCCGGGCGCCAACGGTTGCGACCCCAACGTTGCTGCGATACGAGTCAACCCCAAAGGTACGTTCGCTGACGGCACAGCGTCGGGAGCGGATCCCACCTTTACGCTGAGGTTTCGCGTCTGCATCCGCTGACGTCGCCGCGCGCCGGCCGCGCTCGATACCCGGATTAAAGCGGTTTCCTAAAAGATGCTGCTGCGCGCGCCGCGCGTGTTGCCCGCCTTGTTGCTGACCGTTGCCGCGTTGATTGCGCTCGCGTGTGCGGCGTGGGCGTGGGTGGACGTGCGCGATTTTCAGAAAGGCAGCACGGTGATTCTGTCGATCATCGAATCGATGCTGCCCGAAGGCTGGCCGCGCACGGCGATTCGCTGGCTGCGGTAATCAGCCAGATGCACGCCGCGGGCGCGGAAATTCTATACAATCGCGCATCGGCCTCGTGTACCGCTGGTTCCGGGGGTCATCAATAAATTCTTTTATAAAACAAGGAGATACATCATGTCATCGGTCTCGACACATGCCATCCGCGCGCATCAGAACGGCGGCCCCGAAGTGCTGCAATGGGAAGAGATCACGGTCGGCGATCCCGGCCCCGGCGAGGTGCGCGTGCGTAACACGGCCATCGGCCTGAATTACATCGACACGTATCACCGCTCCGGTCTGTATCCGATGCCGATGCCGCTGACGCTGGGCTCTGAAGGTGCGGGCGTGATCGAATCCGTCGGCCCCAAAGTGAAGGGCTTCAAGGCCGGTGATCGCGTGGCCTACGCGCAACCCATCGGCGCCTACGCCGAAGTGTTGAACCGCCCGGTGGCGCGGCTGGTGAAAATCCCCGTCGGCATCAGCGATCAAACCGCGGCGGCGATGATGTTAAAGGGCATGACCGCGTGGTACCTGCTGCGCCGCACCTACAAAGTGCAAAAGGGCGACACCATACTGGTGCATGCGGCCGCGGGCGGTGTCGGGCAGATCCTGTGCCAGTGGGGCAAACACTTGGGCGCAACGGTGATCGGCACCGTGGGCAGTGATGCCAAGGTGGCGGCGGCGAAAAAAGCCGGCTGCAAACACGTGATCGTCGCCGCCAATGAAAAAATCTCGCAGCGCGTGCGCGACATCACCAAGGGCCGCGGCGTGCCGGTGGTGTACGACGGCATCGGCAAAGAGACGTTCATGGAGTCGCTGGATTGCCTGGCGCCGCTGGGCGTGATGGCGAGTTTCGGCAATGCCTCGGGCGCGGTGCCGCCGGTGAATATCGGCATCCTCGCGCAGAAGGGTTCGCTGTTTCTCACGCGTCCGACGCTGGTGAATTACACTGCCACGCGTGAAGACCTCGACCGCGCCGCCAGGGATTTGTTCGCGGTGGTCAAATCCGGC
>JANPOH010000538.1:0-3638 GCA_031427895.1 Betaproteobacteria bacterium | reverse complement strand
CGTGCGGCAGCGGATTCGCGGCCAGCACCGCGGTGCCGTAGTTGTTGCCGGTGCAGCTCGGCGGCGGCAGTGTTGATCCCGCGAGACTGGTGCTGAATCCGCCGATGCCGCCGCCGTGCGCGCTGCTGGCGATGTAATAGCGGCGCACGTTGGCGGGTATCGGTATATCCGCATCCGCCGAGGTACCCACCCATTCCGGCGTGAGTTTCAAGCCCCACACTTCCGCCGCGCCGAAATGTTCGATGATCTTCGGGCAGGTTGTGCTGGCGGTGCAGCGGTCGAGTATGCCGCGCGCGGGCAGGCCGCGCACCTTGTCGGGCCATGGCGCCCACCACTGCGGGCCTTCGCTGCCGGCTTGATACAGTTCGAGCACGCCGTCGGGCTGCGCCCAGCGGAAATTCATGCCGATGCGCCGGCCGGCGATGATAGGCCATGCGCCGTCATGCACTTGTCGTCCGGTCTCGTCTTCGTTAAATCCGAAATGCAAAAAACCGCGCAGAAAATTGCCCGACTGCGAACGCCCGCGCGAAATCGCCCAGCGCATGCCGCCGTTTTCCATCAGCGGATTGGCCGTGCCGGCATCATCCTGCTTCGCGGATTTGAAAAACGCGCCGACATCGCGAAATGCCGCGAAGCCCGCGCCCAGCACGTAAGGGTCTTTCGCCGTGAACACGATTTGATACAGCAGCTTTGCATCGAAGCCGTTTCGTAAGCAAATGTGATTGTCGTCCGGCGCGCCCGGAAACGGCGGATGCTCGCCGCCGCATTTGGCCCACGCCCAATCGGCTGCGGAAATGGTGCGCTCGCCGCTGACTTTGCCGTCGATGGTTTCGTGCTCGCGTGACACCAGCGTGGCTTTGGTGGTGTCGCGCGTCAGCGGCTTATACGGCAGCGGATTGGTCTGCACGATAATCGGTTGCGAATTCGCGCCGCTGCGATTGATGATGCGCCCCATCACCTGCCCGGTAATCGGCGAGCCGTCGGGGTTTTTCGCGATGGGCACAGTCACCCAATCGCGATCCACGGCGAGCGGGTCGGGCACGGTGTTGCCCGCGTTGTCGCCTTGCCAGCCGCTGGACAGACCCGCGTCGCCCGCGTTGCGCTCCGCGCCGGGTATCACCACGCGCCGCCCGCGATTGGGCACGTCGTGCCACATCAGGCCGCTGGCCTTCGACATGTCAATCGGCTTGACCAGAAAAAATGACGCGACGTATTCCACGCGACCGTTGGCGTTTTTCGGCGCGAGCTGGATGTCCTGAATGATCGCGTTGCGCGGGTCGTTGGGATCCAATTCGCCGTAGGCGCGGCCCGCGATGGTTTCATATTGCCCGGCCGCACCGAATGACTGAAAGCCGCCTTCCTTCAACGCGAACGCGGGCGAGACCTTTTTATCGATGACGATTTTGATGACGCGCGCGTGCGTGACGGAGGACGCTGCGAGCATGGCGAGGGTGATGAGCGCAATGCGCCACGGCAGACGGCAAGGACGATGGAACATGAGAAATCTCTCCGGCAGAGTTTGGGGTTTGATACGATGTTGGATGGATAACTATCT
This sequence comes from Betaproteobacteria bacterium, assembly GCA_031427895.1. Taxonomy (GTDB): domain Bacteria; phylum Pseudomonadota; class Gammaproteobacteria; order Burkholderiales; family SG8-41; genus UBA5216. The sequence continues at coordinate 2,083 of JANPOH010000538.1, read as the reverse complement.
GTTTTTATGGGGGATTTTAAAGCAGAGTCGTGGTGAACCCAGTGCGTTTGTCTCTGACTGCATTGTGGATGCCGGCGCTTTGAACGGGCGCGCGACGGGTAAAATGTGTTGAGCAGGAATGCCGCATTCATCGAATTGTCTGCATCAATTGTAGCCGCATCGGTCCCACCCAAACCCGCACCTAATCCAAACCAGCAGGCGGAGCGTTCCGCGCATCTGCATTCACAGGAGAATCATCGCATGGAATCCATCAGCCGTCAACTCGCACAATGGGCCGCCGGCCTGCGCTACGAAGACCTTCCGCCCGCCGTCATCGATCGCGCCAAAGGCGTGACACTGCAATCGCTCACCTCCGTGCTGATCGGCTCGACATTCGGCGCCGGAAAACAAGCGCTGAAAATGATCGCCGACGAAGAAGCCGGGGTTAAAAAGGGCGCGACGCTGTTGACCAACGGCACGCTGGTGACCAAAGGCGGCGCGGCGTATGCCAATTCCGAACTGGCGCTGGCGGGCGGCAAGTTCGACACCTTTCGCATGCTCACGCATCCGAACACCGCGATCATTCCCGCCGCGCTGGTGGCGGCGGAATCCTCCGGCGCGTCCGGCAAGGCGTATCTCACCGGCGTGGCCGCCGGCTACGAAGTGATGGAGCGCATGGCGGCGGAGTTTATTCCGACCACCATGGCGCATGGCTTTCACCCCGGCCCGGTGTTCGGCATTTTCGGCGCGGCGGTGGCGGCGGCGAAAACCCTGAACTACACCGAGGATCAGCTCAACAGCGTGATCGCGCTGTGTGCCAGCCTCGCGGCCGGCGGTCTGGAGGCCGCGCGCTGCGGCGGCTCGCCGCTGCGCGAAGGGGCGGCCACGCGCAACGCGATACTGGCGGTGGCGCTGGCGCAGCCGGGGCACGTGGGCGGCGAAACCGTGCTCGAAGGCGACGCGGGTTTTTATCATGCCTACACCGGCAACAACCGCGGCGCGCTGCGCTACAGTTTTGCCGGCGACACGCAGGCGAAGCTCGACAACATCACCGCCAATCTGGGCCGCGACTGGATGTTCCTTGAAACGCTGTATCGCATCTATTTCACCGCCGGTTATAACATCGCGCACATCGACGTGACGGCGAAGATTTGCGAGGAAAACAATATCCGTTATCAGGATATCGACCGCATCGAAGCCGTGGTGAACTGGCTCGAAACGCAATACCCCAGCCCCGCGTACCCCAGCCGCCGTGAAGACGGCGAGGGCCGGCGCGGCAGCACCGCGTACTACACCGCGTGGGGCGCCGTGAAGCGCGGCTTCCCGGTAATGAGCGGGCGCACGCTCGATGCGAAGCAAGACCCGCCCGCAGTGCTGGAGCTGATGCAGCGGGTAACAATTATTCCGTCGCACCAGATGACGCTGTTCGGCCCGCGCATCACTGTCTTCACCAAAGGCGGCAAGAGTTACACCAAACAATCCACCGGGCGCGAATTCATCTGGGAGTACGCCGAACTCGCGCGCCGCCTGCAGGATGTCAAACCCGGCCTGCCGATTTCAGCCGCGCAGTACGACACCTTGATCGCAACCTGCGGCGGCCTCGAAACCCAGGCGCGCGCCGATGCGCTGGTCAAGCTGACGTTAAAGTCCTGACCACGCCCATGACCGACGATCTCGGAAAACTGCTGCTGCGACTCACACTGGGCGTGTTCATGCTGTTTCACGGTTACGCCAAAATTGTCAAAGGCGTGAGCGGCATCGAGACTGCATTGTTAAGCGCCGGCTGGCCCGCGTGGACGGCCTACGGCGTGTACATCGGCGAAATCATCGCGCCGCTGCTGGTGATCCTCGGCTTTTACGCGCGCGTGGGCGGGCTGATAATCGTGGTCAATATGATCTTCGCCATCACGCTGTCGCATGCCGGTCAGTGGTTTGATCTGGGCCGGGGCGGCGGCTGGGCGCTGGAGTTGCAGGGTTTTTTTCTGCTGACCGGGCTGGTGATTCTGTTGATTGGCCCCGGGCGATTTGCCCAGGAGAACGACTTGCTGCTCGCCACGCTCAACAGCGATCGCTTCGCCGCCACATCCTCGACAATCGCCTCGAT
>JANPOH010000537.1:0-19240 GCA_031427895.1 Betaproteobacteria bacterium | reverse complement strand
CATCACCTCGGCTTACGGGCTGGGCGAAACGGTGGTGCAGGGGCAAGTAAACCCTGACGAATTTTATGTTTATAAACAAGGGATTATAAATAATCGTCCGGCGATATTGCGGCGCGGCCTGGGTTCCAAAACAGTGCGTATGGTGTATGACGCTACGCGCCAGATGGGCCGCTCGGTAAAAACCGAGCCGGTGCCGGAGGCCGATCGCCGCAGGTTTTCGATCAGCGATGCCGAGGTCGAAACACTTGCGCGTTACGCGATGATTATCGAACAGCATTACCAGCGCCCGATGGATATCGAATGGGGGCGAGACGGGATTGATGGTCAGTTATATATATTGCAGGCGCGTCCTGAAACGGTGAAGGCCAATGAAAACGTTGACACGCTGCGGCGCTATCGCCTGAAGCAGCGCTCCGAAGTGCTGGCGACGGGGCGCGCGATCGGGCAGCGCGTGGGTAGCGGCCCGGTGCGCTTGGTGAGCAGTGCGGCGGAGATGGATCGCGTGCGCGAAGGCGATGTGCTGGTCACCGACATGACCGACCCGGATTGGGAGCCGGTGATGAAACGCGCCTCGGCGATTGTCACCAATCGCGGCGGGCGCACCTGTCACGCGGCGATTATCGCGCGCGAGCTCGGCGTGCCGGCGGTGGTGGGCTGCGGCGACGCCACGCGCGTGTTGAAAGACGGCAAGGAGGTCACGGTGTCGTGCGCCGAGGGCGATACCGGCTTTGTATATCGAGGCCTGCTCGAAACCGAAATCATCGTTCTGTCGTTGAGCGCGATGCCCAAATCGCCGGTGAAAATCACCATGAACGTGGGCAACCCCGAACTCGCGTTTGAGTTTTGCCGCTTGCCGAACGAAGGCGTGGGGCTGGCGCGGCTGGAGTTCATCATCGCGCGCATGATCGGCGTGCATCCGAAAGCGGTGCTGGCATATCCCGACCTGCCGGCCGATTTGAAAGCCGCGGTCGAAGGACACAGCGCGGGTTACGCCGACCCGGTAACGTTCTACGTCGAAAAACTGGTCGAGGGCGTGGCCACTCTCGGCGCGGCGTTCTGGCCCAAGCCGGTGATCGTGCGGCTGTCGGACTTTAAATCCAACGAGTATTCCAGCCTCACTGGCGGCAGCAAGTATGAGCCGCATGAAGAAAACCCCATGCTGGGGTTCAGAGGTGCATCGCGCTACATCTCGGACAGCTTCCGCAAATCATTCGAGCTCGAATGCCGCGCGATGAAAAAAGTGCGCGACGAGATGGGATTGACCAATGTGGAAATCATGGTGCCCTTCGTGCGCACCGTGACCGAAGCTAAACAAGTGCTGGAGGCGCTCGCCGACAACGGCTTAAAGCGCGGTGACAACGGATTACGCATCATCATGATGTGCGAGATTCCGTCAAACGCCGTGCTGGCCGATCAGTTCCTCGAACACTTCGACGGTTTTTCCATCGGCTCCAATGACATGACGCAGATGACGCTGGCGCTGGACCGCGACTCCGGCATCATCGCCGAGGGGTTTGACGAACGCGATCCAGCAGTCAAACACATGCTGCACCTGGCGATACAAGCGTGCCGCAAGGCGGGCAAGTATGTGGGCATCTGCGGGCAGGGACCGTCGGATCACCCCGACCTCGCGCAATGGCTGGTGGAAGAGGGTATCGAGAGCCTTTCACTGAACCCGGATACGGTGGTCGAGACGTGGCTCTATCTCGCCCGCGAAGCGCGACCGCGCACTTGAAGCGCTATACGCAACCGAGCGAAGCCGAGGCAAAAACTCATTGGAGGCGCATCGATTTTGCGATAAAATGGGCAAACGGTTAAAGACATGAAATGACTAAATATATCTTTGTTACTGGTGGTGTGGTTTCCTCACTTGGCAAAGGTATCGCTGCCGCCTCGTTAGCCGCCATCCTTGAGTCGCGCGGCGTCAAAATCACCATGTTAAAGCTCGATCCCTACATCAATGTGGATCCGGGCACCATGAGCCCCTTTCAGCACGGCGAAGTTTTCGTCACCGAAGACGGCGCGGAAACCGATCTGGACCTCGGCCACTACGAGCGCTTTATCTCGGCCAAGATGACCAAGCGCAACAACTTCACCACCGGTCAAATCTACGAGAGCGTCATCCGCAAAGAACGCCACGGCGATTACCTCGGCGGCACGGTACAGGTGATTCCGCATATCACCGACGAAATCAAGTTATTCATTGAACGGGGCGCTGCCGATGCCGAAGTCGCATTGGTTGAAGTCGGCGGCACGGTGGGCGATATCGAGTCGCTGCCGTTTCTTGAAGCCATTCGTCAGATGGGTATTGAGTTGGGCCGCGACAACGTGTGCTACATCCATTTAACGCTGGTGCCGTACATCGCTTCGGCGGGCGAGATAAAAACCAAGCCCACCCAGCACTCGGTAAAAGAGTTGCGCCAAATCGGTATTCAGCCGGATGTATTGCTGTGCCGCGCGGACCGTCCGCTGCCCAATGACGAACGCCGCAAAATTGCGTTGTTCACCAATGTGCTGGCGGAGGCGGTTATTTCCGCCGTGGACGTGGACAGTATTTACAAAATTCCCGCAGCGCTGCATGAGCAGCATCTCGACGAGATCGTCTGCCGCAAGCTCAATATCAATCCGCCGCCCGCTGATTTGTCGAGCTGGGAATCGTTGATCTACAAACTTGAGCACCCGTCGCTCGAAGTCAATATCGCGCTGGTGGGCAAGTATGTCGATCTGACTGAATCGTACAAGTCACTGTCCGAGGCGCTGATCCACGCAGGCATCCACACCGGTGCGAAGGCGCGCATACACTACATTGATTCCGAGACCATCGAGCAAAAAGGCACGGCTTGTCTTGCCGGCATGAACGCGATACTGGTGCCGGGCGGATTCGGCAAACGCGGCGTCGAAGGCAAAATTCAGGCGATACGTTATGCGCGCGAAAACAAAATTCCCTACCTGGGCATTTGCCTTGGCATGCAGCTCGCGGTGATTGAGTACGCGCGTAACGTGGTGGGGCTGGCTAACGCACACAGCACCGAATTCGACCCGCAAACCCCGCATCCGGTGATTGCGCTGATTACCGAATGGCAGGATCGTGACGGGCGCGTCGAGCAGCGCAATGAACAATCCGCCATGGGCGGCACCATGCGCCTCGGCGGTCAGGAATGCCTGCTCGAAGCCGGCTCCATCGTGCGCGCGGTGTATGGCGCCGAGCGTGTCTCGGAACGTCACCGTCACCGCTACGAAGTCAACGATCATTATCTGGCGCGCATCCGGCAGGCGGGATTGCACGTGAGCGGCCTTTCCGCAAAAGATGGTTTGTGCGAAATGATCGAATTGCCGGATCATCCGTGGTTTGTCGCCTGCCAGTTTCACCCGGAATTTACGTCCACGCCGCGTGCGGGGCATCCACTGTTCAAAGCTTTTGTGCAATCGGCGATCGCTAACAAGGCCAGCGGGACGGGTTCCGCCGATGTCGTGCCGATGAAGACTATTGCGAATATTGCCTGAGGCGCATGCGATGAAACTCTGCGGATTTGATGTGGGCCTCGATAAGCCGCTGTTCCTGATCGCGGGCACGTGCGTGATCGAGTCGCGGCAAATGGCCATGGACACGGCCGGCACGCTTAAAGAAATCTGCGCGGCCGCGGGCATGCCGTTCATCTACAAATCGTCCTATGACAAAGCCAATCGCAGCTCGAACAAATCGTTTCGGGGGCTGGGCATGGACAAAGGTCTCGAAATTCTTGCCGAGGTACGCAAGCAAATCGGCGTGCCGGTATTGACCGACGTGCATGACATCAGTGAAATTGCCGCGGTGGCATCGGTGGTCGATGTGCTGCAAACCCCGGCGTTTCTGTGCCGCCAAACCGATTTCATTTGCGCGGCGGCAAGCGCGGGCAAGCCGGTCAATATCAAAAAAGGCCAGTTTCTCGCGCCCGCCGACATGAAAAACGTGGTCGATAAAGCGCGCGGCGCCAGCAACACCGACAACATCATGGTATGCGAGCGCGGCGCGACGTTTGGTTACAATAACCTGATTTCCGACATGCGTTCACTGATGGTGATGCGCGACACGGGTTGCCCGGTGGTGTTTGATGCCACGCACTCAGTGCAGTTGCCGGGCGGGCTGGGCGCCGCCAGCGGCGGCGAGCGCAAGTTCGTGCCGGTGCTCGCGCGCGCGGCCGTGGCGGCTGGTGTTGCCGGTATATTCATGGAGACGCATCCCGATCCGTCCAAGGCGTTATCCGACGGGCCGAATGCCTGGCCGCTGCAACACATGAAAGTTTTGCTGCAAACGTTAAAGCAGCTCGATACGCTCGCCAAACAAGCGGGTTTTGCTGAAAACCTGGTCTCCTGACACTTACCATACCGACAAAACCAAGCAGGGAACATTCATGAGCGCAATCGTCGACGTCATCGCAAGAGAAATCCTGGATTCACGCGGCAACCCTACGGTGGAAGCCGATGTGCTGCTCGAATCCGGCGTCATGGGCCGCGCCGCCTCGCCCTCCGGCGCGTCCACCGGCAGCCGCGAGGCCATGGAACTGCGCGACGGCGACCCGGCGCGTTATGGCGGCAAGGGCGTGATGAAAGCAGTTGAAAACGTCAATACTGAAATCTGCGAGGCGATCATCGGCGTCGATGCCACCGAGCAAGGCTTCATCGATAAGACATTGATCGATCTCGATGGCAGCGATAACAAATCGCGGCTCGGCGCGAATGCGATTCTGGCGGTGTCGATGGCGGTCGCCAAGGCGGCGGCGGAAGAATCCGGCCTGCCGTTGCATCGTTACCTCGGCGGCGCGGGGCCGATGTCCATGCCGGTGCCGATGATGAACGTCATCAACGGCGGGGTGCATGCCGATAATGGTCTGGATATGCAGGAATTCATGATCGTCCCCATCGGCGCGCCCACGTTTAAAGAAGCCTTGCGTTACGGCGCGGAGGTGTTTCAGACGCTGAAAAAAATGCTGCACGATCGCGGGTTCGCCACGGCGGTGGGTGATGAGGGCGGTTTCGCCCCGCGTTTGCCCAAACACGAAGCGGCGATAAAAATTGTGATTGAGGCCATCGAAGCCGCCGGTTACCGGCCCGGCGAGGACATTGCGCTGGCGCTGGATTGCGCGAGCTCCGAGTTCTACGATGATGGCGAATACACGCTGGCCTCGGAAGGCGCGTCAATGAAATCCGCCGAGTTCATCGATTACCTGGCTGCGTGGGTCGACAAGTACCCGATCATCAGTATTGAAGACGGTCTGGCCGAGAGCGATTGGGACGGATGGAAGCTGCTCACCCAACGGCTGGGCGACCGTGTGCAATTGGTCGGCGACGATCTGTTTGTCACCAACACGCGCTACATAAAAAAGGGTATCGAACTGGGGGTCGCCAATTCCGTGTTGATTAAGGTCAATCAAATCGGCACGCTGACCGAAACGCTGGCGGCGATTGAAATGGCCAAGCGCGCGCGCTACACCTCGGTTATTTCGCACCGCTCCGGCGAAACCGAAGACACCACGATCGCTGATATCGCCGTTGCCACCAATGCCTTGCAGATCAAAACCGGCTCGCTGTCGCGCTCGGACCGCTTGGCGAAATACAACCAGTTGCTGCGTATCGAAGAAGACCTCGGCGACGCCGCCGGCTATCCTGGGCGCAGCGCGTATTACCAACTCAAGTAACCATTATTCATGAAGGTGCTCAGTCTGGCACTGATGGCGCTGATCGCGCTGATACAGTACCCGCTGTGGCTGGGCAAAGGCAGTTGGTTTCGCGTGTGGGAAGTCGATAGCCAAATCAAAACCCAGCGCGAGAAAAATGCGACCCTGCAAGCGCGAAATACCGTGCTGGATGCTGAAGTGCGTGATCTCAAACAGGGATTGGACGCCATCGAGGAACGGGCGCGCAGCGAAATGGGCATGGTTAAGCAGGACGAGATTTTTTTTCATTTGCTGACGCCTGGCCAAAGGCTGCCTCCGGCGGCGCCCGCGGTTAAAGAACCCGCTGTTAACAAAAAGTGAAAGCATCATGGCCGCACAAATCATCGACGGAGCCGCCCTGGCCCGAGAAAAAATAACTCAATTAAAACAAATGGTTACCGAGTTGCTGTCGCGGGGAATTCGGGCGGGTTTGGCGACGGTGCAAGTGGGCGACGACGCGGCCTCGCGCATTTACGTACGCAACAAGGTGCGCGCCTGCACGGCAGCGGGCGTGGCCTCCATCCATCATGATTTGCCCGGCAGCAGTTCCGAAGTCGATGTGCTGAAACTGCTCGATCAACTTAATCGCGACCCTGATGTTCACGGCATTATCGTGCAACTGCCGGTGCCGAAGCACCTGGATGCGCGGCGTCTGTCGCAGGCGATCGCGGTGGAAAAAGACGTGGACGGTTTCAACTGGAAAAATCTCGGTGCGCTGGTGGAAGGCGCCCCCGGTATTTTGCCCTGCACGCCGCGCGCGGCGATGATGATGCTGGATCACGCAAAAATTCAGATCGAAGGCCGCCACGCGGTGGTGGTGGGGCGCAGCAATATTGTCGGCAAGCCGGTGGCGCTGCTGCTGATCGGGCGCGGCGCAACCGTCACCGTGTGCAACTCACGCACGCCTGATCTCGGCGCGGTGACACGCCAGGCGGATATTCTGGTGGTGGCCACCGGCAAAGCCGGACTGATTACGCGCGATATGGTGAAACCGGGAGCAGCGGTCATTGATGTGGGCATCAACCGTTTGCCCAGCGGCAAAATCGCTGGCGACGTTGCGTTTGACGAAGTGAAAGACGTGGCGGGCTGGATTACCCCGGTGCCTGGTGGCGTGGGGCCGATGACCGTGGCGATGCTGGTGGAAAACACCGTCAACGCGGCGGCGCGTGACGCGCGGTAAATCAGCAGTATCAGCAGTATCAGCAGTAAAAGAAGTTCGCGAAATTGAACAGCATTTCCGAACTTAGATAGCCGCGAAAGCCCACGTAGCACAAGAGCGCGACGATCACGGCCATCACGGCCCAAATCACTGCGCTGCGGGTTTGCGACATGCGGATCATGGATGAGATCACTTTTCTCTCGACCATGGTAATTATCGCATAATCGTTCGCGCGGCATAACCTGAATAGAATCAGGGGATTATGATGGGTATAATCAGCGGCCTAACTCCATCGCGTCCACTGTGATCTATTTTGACTTCCCTGACTTTTACCTCGCCGAGCGGTATTGCGTTTGCTGATTTTTATACGCGCGACGGGCTGGTTCACATCGACAGCATTTTTCTTCAGCGGATCGCGGCAGCGGATGTAACGCTGCACCAGCGTTTGCTGGCCGCGCGCGCCGCCCCCGCCGTGCTGACGGGCAGGCAGGAATCCGAGCTGCTGCTGGCGTTGACGCCGCAGCTTGATGACTTCATCGCGTGGTTGTTCAACATCGAATCGGAAACGGATGCGCTCACGGCGCGTCACCTTGAACTTTCGCCGCTCTACAGCGTAAAACGCCTGTTCGTGCAGCGCAAAGCAGCCAACAAGTACAAGGGCGAGGCCGCAGAACAACTTAACGGCCCCGAGTTGGCGGCGAAGCTGGAGCCTTTGCTGGGCGACACGCTCACGGAACTGGCTTTCGCCAAAAAGGTCATTGAGTGGCAGAAGGACGAAGCCGCCCACGCCGAACAACTTGACATCGCATTGCAATATGCCGCCTGGGCCTTGCAGACGGCGACCGGGCGTAAAAAGCACCGCGATGGCGTGTTGTTCAAGGCGCCGCACAAGCTCGACACGCAGCATTTGGTGCCGACCACGGTTGATGCGGCAAAGGGCTACACCACGCACACGTTCCCGGTCGAAAAACTGCGCCGCCGCGAGGGCTTCAAGCTCACCGACAAAGGCACGGATCTCAAGGGCGCGCTGGATCAGGCGCACTACTGCATCTGGTGTCACGAGCAGGGCAAGGACTCCTGCTCGAAGGGGCTGCTGGAAAAGGGGGCGACAGGCCGCGGTGCGGCATCGTTCAAGAAAAGCCCGTTTGGCGTGACGCTGGCGGGTTGTCCGCTGGAAGAAAAAATCTCTGAGTTTCACAAGGCCAAGACCGAAGGCTACGCCATCGGCGCACTCGCCATCATCACCGTCGATAACCCGATGGTGGCGGCGACCGGGCATCGCATCTGCAACGACTGCATGAAGGCGTGCATTTACCAAAAGCAGGAGCCGGTGGATATTCCACAGGCGGAAACGCGCACGTTGAAAGATGTGCTGGAACTGCCGTGGGGTTTTGAGATTTACAGTTTGCTCACACGATGGAACCCGCTCAATTTGCGCCACCCGTATCCCAAGGCGCCGAGCGGCAAGCGTGTGCTGATCGCGGGCATGGGGCCGGCCGGGTTTTCGCTCGCGCATTTCTTGATGAACGACGGGCACACCGTGGTCGGCATCGATGGCTTGAAAATCGAGCCGCTGCCGGCGAAATTCTCGGGCGTCGAAGCGAGTGGCGCCCGCACGCCGTTCATGGCGATTCGCGATATCCGCGATCTGTACGAGCGTTTGGATGAGCGCATGATGGCCGGTTTCGGCGGCGTGGCGGAATATGGCATCACTGTGCGCTGGGATAAAAACTTCTTAAAAATCATTAGGTTACTGCTGGAGCGCCGCGAGCAATTTGCACTCTTCGGCGGCGTGCGTTTCGGCGGCACGATCACTGCCGACGAAGCCTTCGGGATGGGTTTCGACCACGTGGCGCTGGCGATAGGGGCTGGGCGGCCTACTGTGCTGGATATGCCCAACGGCCTTGCACGCGGCGTGCGCACGGCCTCGGACTTTCTGATGGCGCTGCAACTCACGGGCGCGGCGCGCACCGATTCGATTGCCAACATGCAGTTGCGTTTGCCGGTGGTGGTGGTTGGTGGCGGTTTGACGGCCATCGACACGGCGACAGAATCAATGGCGTATTACCCCTTGCAAGTGGAAAAATTTCTCAAGCGTTATGAGGAAATGGCGCGCGAGCACGGCGAAATGGCGGCGCGCCTGGCGTGGAATGAAGAAGAACGCATCATCGCCGATGAATTTCTGACCCACGCGCGCGCGCTGCGTTCCGAGCGCATGCTGGCAGTGGCCGAATCACGCGAGCCGCGCATGGTTGAAATGCTGCAATCCTGGGGTGGGGCGACCATCGCGTACCGCAAGCGGCTGGTGGATAGTCCGTCGTACACGTTAAATCACGAAGAGGTTCACAAGGCGCTCGAAGAGGGCATCACGTTCGCCGAGGGCTTGACGCCCACGGGGGTGGAGGTCGATGCGTACGGTCACGCGTGCGCGTTGAAAGTGGCGGCTGGCGATACGGAAATCGCCATGCCCGCGCACACGATTTTGATCGCGGCCGGCACGCAGCCGAACACCGTGCTTGCGCGCGAAGACGCCGCGAATTTCAAGCTCGATGGGCGTTATTTCCAGGCGCACGATGCCGCCGGCAATCCCGTGTCCGCCGAAAAGGCCATCTCAAAACCCAATGAAATCAATGTGTTATTGTCAAAACAAGCAAATCACAATGACGGCCGTTGCATGAGTTATTTCGGCGACGTGCATCCGTCGTTTTTCGGCAACGTGGTCAAAGCCATCGGCAGCGCCAAGCAGGGACATCCGGTGGTGAGCAAGGCGCTGGAAGCCGTGCAGCCCGCCGCCGCCGTCAGCGACAGCGCATTCCTCGCACGCTTTAACGATGAGTTGCGCGCGACGGTGCATGAAGTCAAACGCCTGACACCGATGATTATTGAAGTGGTGGTGCGCGCGCCGCTGGCCGCGCGGCGCTTTCAGCCGGGGCAGTTTTACCGGCTGCAAAATTTTGAATCCACCGCGCCTAAAACCGAAAATACACGCCTCGGCATGGAAGGTCTGGCGCTCACCGGCGCGTGGGTGGACCGCGAACGCGGCTTGATATCCACCATCGTGCTGGAAATGGGCGGCTCCAGCGATTTGTGCGTGATGTTAAAGCCGGGTGAACCGGTGATCCTGATGGGGCCCACCGGCACGCCGACGGAAATTCCGTCGGACGAAACCGTCGCCCTGGTCGGCGGCGGTTTGGGCAACGCGGTGCTGTTTTCCATAGGCCAGGCGATGCGTAAGGCCGGCAGCAAGGTGCTGTATTTCGCCGGTTACAAAAAAATGATCGATCGTTACAAGATCGAGGAAATCGAAGCCGCCGCCGATGTCGTGGTGTGGTGCTGCGACGAAGAGCCGGGCTTTACGCCGTCGCCCAAGCGTCCGCAGGACAAAACCTTTGTCGGCAATATCGTGCAGTGCATGCACAGCTACGCCATCGGTGATCTCGGCGTGCAATCGATTGCGCTCAAAAACGCGGATCGCATCATCGCCATCGGCTCGGATCGCATGATGGCGGCGGTGGCGCGCGCGCGTCACGACATGTTGAAGCCTTTCGTCAAGGCGCGGCACTTTGCCATCGGCTCGATTAACTCGCCGATGCAGTGCATGATGAAAGAAATCTGCGCGCAGTGTCTGCAAACGCATATCGATCCGGTGACCGGCAAGACCAGCTATGTGTTCTCATGCTTCAATCAGGATCAGCCGCTGGACAGCGTGGATTGGAACGGCCTCAACCAAAGGCTGCGGCAGAACTCCGTGCAGGAAAAACTTACCGCCGAGTGGCTGGATCACTGCCTGTTGAAACTCGGCGCGCGGGAGATGCAGCGGATTTAATGTTACCGGTTGGGAGGAGGCCATGATGAACACAACTGCCGACAGCACACCCTTGTCCGTGCGACATAAACTCCCCAATCCTTGCGGCGCACATGTTCTGGCGCGAGCATTAAAACGCCACGGCGTCGAAGTGCTGTTCGGGCAAAGCCTGCCGTCGGCGCTGCTGCTGGTGATCCCGGAATTCGGCATGCGGCAAGTCGCGTATCGCACCGAGAACGCGGGCGCGGCGATGGCCGACGGCTACGCGCGCGCCTCGCAAAAAGTCGCCGTGGTCACGGCGCAGAACGGGCCGGCGGCAGCGCTGCTTGCGCCGGGGCTGGCGGAGGCGCTAAAGGCCTCCGTGCCCATCGTCGCCATCGTGCAGGACGTGCGCCGCAACCAGACCGACAAGAACGCCTTTCAGGAACTCGATCATTTTGATATTTTTCGCGGCTGCGCGAAATGGGTGCGGCGCGTGGCGGATGCTTCGCGCATCGACGATTACGTCGATATGGCGTTCACCGCCGCCGCCAGCGGGCGGCCGGGGCCGGCGGTGCTGCTGTGCCCGCAGGATTTGCTGCTGGAGGCCGTGAAGCCCGACGCGCGTGAAGAGCGCCGTGCATCGCTCGGCGTTTATCCGCTGGATCGCAGCGTCGCCGACCCGTCGCGCATCGAAGAAGCCGCGCGTCTGCTCGCACAGGCCGAACATCCACTCATCGTCGCCGGCGGCGGCGTGCATCTGTCCGCCGCGCACGAGGCGCTGGCGCATTTGCAGGAATCCGCATGTCTGCCCGTCGCCACCACCAGCATGGGCAAGGGTGCGGTGGCCGAAACCGATGCACTGTCGCTGGGCGTGATCGGCTATTTCATGGGCACGCGCGGCATGGCGCGCCACATGCGCGCACTGATCGACCGCGCGGATTGCGTACTGTTCGTCGGCGACCGCACCAACCAGAACGGCACGGATTCGTGGACGTTGTTTCCCCATAGTGCAACGGGCGCACGTTACATCCATATCGATATCGATGCACAGGAGGTCGGGCGAAACTACGAAGCGTTGCGGCTGGTGGGCGACGCGAAATTGACGCTGGCCGCGTTGCACGAGGCGATGACGCGCGTCGATCTCGGCAAACGCCGCGCCGCGCGCAGCGAAGTCGAACAAGCCATCGCCGCCGGCAAAAAAGCGTTTCAAACCGAAGCGCGCGCGATGTTGAACTCGGATGCCGTGCCGATACGCCCGGAGCGCTTGATGAACGACTTGCAAAGCGTTATGACGCCGAATACGCAAATCGTCACCGACGCCAGTTACGCATCGATCTGGGCGATGAACTACCTCACTGCGAGTTATGCCGGGCAGCGCTTTTTAACCGGGCGCGGGCTGGCGGGATTAGGTTGGGGATTTCCCGCCGCGATCGGCGCAAAGATCGCGCACCCGGCGCGCGAGGTGGTGTGTATCACCGGCGACGGCGCGTTCGCGCACATGTGGAGCGAACTGGAAACCGCGGTTCGCATGAAGACCAAAGTTATAATAATTGTTCTTAATAATCAAATACTTGGATATCAATGGCATGCCGAGGAAGTGCTCTACGGCAACCACACCGATGCTTGCCAATTCGCGCCGGTCGATCACGCCGCGATTGCGCGTGCGTGTGGATGCGAGGGAGTGCGCGTCGAGAAGCCGGCGGAATTCAAGCCGGCGCTGGAGCGTGCGCTGCGTGGTGAGAAAACCACCGTGATCGATGTGATGATCGATCCGAAAGCGTATCCGCCGTTGACGCTTTATGAGGGGAAGCTCGGTTTCTGACATTTACTCGCGCCCGATCTCGCGCAATACGTTGCCTATCGTCCCCACCAACTCATCAATCTGCGCCTTGCTGATAATCAGCGGCGGCGATAGCGCAATGATGTCGCCGGTAGTGCGTATCAACACGCCTTTTTCAAAGCACTTCAGGAACGTTTTGAACGCGCGCTCGGTGGGTTTGCCCGGTTTGGGTTCCAGTTCGATGCCGGCGACCATGCCGATGTTGCGGATGTCGATGACGTTGGGCATTTCGCGTAACGAGTGTACGGCTTGCTCGAAGTAGGGGGCTAACTCGCGGGTGCGGGCGAACAGGGCTTCTTCTTCGTAGACATCGAGCGTGGCTTCGGCGGCAGCGGTGGCGAGCGGGTGGCCGGAGTAGGTGTAGCCGTGAAACAGCTCCACCGTATCGGGCGGAGCCGAGTTGACTATCGCGTCGTAAATGCCTTTGCGTACCGCGACCGCGCCCATCGGCACCATGGCGTTGGTGATGCCTTTGGCCATGGTGATGATGTCGGGCGTGACATCAAAGGTTTGCGCGGCGAAGGCGTTGCCGGTGCGGCCGAAACCGGTAATTACTTCGTCGAATATCAGCAACAGATTGTGTTTGGTGCAAATCTCGCGCAGGCGCTTGAGATAGCCCTTGGGCGGGATCAGCACGCCCGCCGAACCCGCCATGGGCTCGACAATCACGGCGGCAATGTTGGAGGCGTCATGCAGGGCGATGATGCGGGTTTCAAGTTCGTCGGCCAGATGCGCGCCCCAGTTCGGTTCGCCGCGCGTGAAGGCGTTTTCACTGAGGTTATGGGTGTGGGGCAGGTGATCCACGCGCGGCAGCATGCTGCCGAACATTTTGCGGTTGGCGGGCATGCCGCCGACGGAAATGCCGCCGAAGCCCACGCCGTGATAGCCGCGCTCGCGGCCCACGAACACATTGCGATGCCCTTCGCCGCGCACACGGTGATAGGCCAGCGCGATTTTCATCGCGGTGTCTACCGCCTCGGAGCCGGAGTTGCAGAAGAACACATGATCCAGGTCGCCCGGCAGCAGGTTTGCGATGCGCTCCGCCACGCGAAACGAGCCAGGGTGCCCCATCTGAAACCCCGGCGCGTAATCCATCGTCGCCGCCTGCTTTTGCACCGCTTCGACGATTTTCGTGCGGCAGTGGCCGGCGTTGGTACACCACAGGCCGGAGGTGCCATCGAGTACCTGGCGCCCGTCGTCGGTGACGTAGTGCATGTCCTTCGCGCCGACCATCATGCGCGGCGCGGCCTTGAACGCGCGGTTGGCGGTGAAGGGCATCCAGTGGGCTTCGAGTGACGGCGGTGAAAGGTCGTTAGGGGGCATGATGCTCCTTGGTTGGGCGGGTGCCGTTATTTTACTCCGGACGTTTCGCGGCCGTGTTCTTTCACTGACTGGGAATGGGCTAGAATTCACGAACGACAGAATCGCTGATCAGGGGAAGCAATGACGCAGGCAGGCACCAACAATAACGAAAGCATCAGCGAAAAAATAGAAATCCGCGACGGCATGCGCGTGCATTGGGATGCACCGATACCCGCCAGCGTCGGCATCGTCTTGCGCTGCGATATTTTTCGTCCGCTCAAAGAGGGGCGTTATCCGGTGATCCTGACCTACGGGCCGTACGCCAAGGGACTCGCCTTTCAGGAAGGCAATGCCGGCAACTGGAACCTGCTGGTCAAGCTGCATCCCGACGTGCTCGAAGGCTCCAGCAACAAGTATCAAAGCTGGGAACTGGTGGATCCGGAAAAATGGGTGCCTGACGGCTACATTTGCGTGCGTGTCGATTCGCGCGGCACCGGGCATTCGCCGGGCGTCATTGATTTCTGGTCGCCGCGCGAGACGCAGGATTTGTATGAATGCATCGAGTGGTGCGCGGCGCAGCCGTGGTGCAACGGAAAGGTGGGGCTGAATGGTATTTCTTATTATGCGATGAATGCCTGGCAGGTTGCATGCCTTGAGCCGCCGCATCTCACCGCGATTTGCGCGTGGGAAGGCGCGGGGGATTTTTATCGCGATGCCACGCGCCACGGCGGCATCATGAGTATGTTTCTGACGGATTGGGTTCCGCGTGCGATCAAGCGTGCGCAGTTCGGTGTGGGCGAGCGCAGTTTGCGCAGCCAAGTGACGGGCGATCTGATCGCCGGCCCGCCGACGCTGCCGGAAGAAGAACTCGCCAGGAGCCGCATCGACATCACCCAATGGGTACTCGATCATCCGTTTGATGATGCCGAGCATCGTGCGCACTCGCCGGACTGGAGCCAAATTAACGTGCCGTTTCTGTCGGCGGCAAACTGGGGCGGCATGGGCCTGCACACGCGCGGCAACTTCGAGGGCTTTATGCATGCTCCCGCCAAGCAAAAATGGCTGGAGGCGCATGGCGGCGGGCACTGGGAAAGCTTCTATACGAAATACGGCGAGACGCTACAGAAAAAATTCTTCGGCCATTTTCTTAAGGGCGAGAACACCGGCTGGGACCAGCAGCCGCCGGTGTTGCTGCAAGTGCGCCACCCGGATCGTTTTGTCGAGCGCGCGGAAAACGAATGGCCGCTGGCCCGCACGCAGTGGACGAAGTATTACCTGAATCCTAACGATTCCAGTCTCTCGACCGCGCCGCCCATTGCGACAGCTAAACTCGATTATGCGGCGATGGGCGACGGCTTGTTGTTTCTCACGCCGCCGTTTGAAAAAGAAACCGAGTTTACCGGCCCGGTCGCCGCCAAATTGTTTGTATCGTCGAGCACGCGCGATGCGGATATTTTTCTCGTGCTGCGCTTGTTTGCGCCTGACGGCAGTGAAATCACGTATCGTGGCTCCAACGATCCGCGTGTGCCCATCGGCCTCGGCTGGTTACGCGCGTCGCATCGCAAACTGGATGCGGCGAAGAGTCTGCCGTACCGGCCCTGGCACACGCATGACGAAGCGCAGCCGCTGACGCCGGGCGAGCCGGTTGAGCTCGATGCCGAAATCTGGCCGACGTGCATTGTCGTGCCCGCGCGCTATCGGCTCGGCCTAGCTGTGCGCGGCAAGGATTTCGCGCATCCCGGTCCCAAGGTTGAGATTCCCGGCGTGATGTACACGCTCACCGGCGTGGGGCCGTTTCTGCACACGCATCCGCAAGATCGCCCAGCGGAGATTTTCGGTGGCACGAATACGCTGCACTTCGACACGGCGCGCAGGCCGTATGTGTTGCTGCCGGTAATCCCCGTTAAAAATTAATTCATAAGTTATTGTTTTTATTGGATATTATGAAACTTACCCTACGCCGGTTCGCGAACATCAGTCTGGGCACCTTCTTGTTTTTGACCGTGGCTTACCCCGCCGTCGCGCAGGACTATCCGCAGCGACCCATCCGCATGATCGTGCCTTTCCCTGCCGGCAGCGCGCCCGATTCGATCGCGCGCATCGTCACGCTGCACATGCAGCAGACGCTGGGACAGAACATCGTGATCGACAACCGGCCCGGGGCGCAAAGCGTGATCGGCGCGGTGGAGGCCATGCGCAGCACGCCGGATGGCTACACGCTGCTGGCCGGCAGCAACACCGCCATGGCGGCCAACGTCAGTTTGTTCAAGAAACTGCCTTACGATCCGGTGAATGACTTCGATGCGGTAGCGCGCTTTATCACGTCGGCGTTGATGCTGGTGGTGCGCGCGGATTTTCCAGCGCGCAATCTGCCGGAGTTTATCGCGCATGCGAAGGCGCGTCCGGGCCAATTGTCCGCGGGCTACGCGTCGGCGGGCATGCAGGTGGGGCTGGCCGAATTGAAAGTGCGCGCGGGCATCAGCGTGGTGGAAGTGCCCTACAAGGGCGTGCCGCAGGCGGTGACGGATATCATTGGCGGGCAGATCGCGTTTACCTTCGCGGATTCTGCGGTGGCCATCACGCAATCGCAAGGCGGCAAGGTGCGCGCGCTGGCGGTCACTACCGCGAAACGCTCGACGCTGGTGCCGGATATTCCCTCGATGGCGGAAGAAATTCCCGGCTTCGACATCAGTGTCTGGAATGGTTTGTTCGCGCGCGCGGGCACGCCGAAGGCCATCATCGCAAAGCTCAACGCCGCCGCCAACAAGGCGGTCACTTCGCCGGACGTGGCAGCCAAATTGAGATCGCTGGGACAGGAGCCGGGGCCGCTGACGCCGGAAGAATTCCGCGCGTTTCAGCTTGCGGAAATCAGGAAATGGGCGGCGCAAATCAAGGCTGCAGGCATACAGCCGGAATAGTCTTGTCAGACCAGCCCCGCAAACGCATCGCCGTTTTTTCCGGCCCCACGGCGACGGTGCAAAACACCGTGCCGCTGGTCACCAGCAACAAGGCGCGCGCGAAATATGGCTTGCCATTACTGACGCATGCCGATGGAACGCCGCAGCGGTTCGATGCCTTGCGACCGCAGCGGCTTGCCGCGCCGGTTACCGTGTACGTGCGTCAATTCAGCGCGCATCCACTGGAAGCTGATGCCGCTGAATTGTATGCGCCGCCGGATGGTTACGTGGGGGCCGATGGCCAATTTACCCGTGAGCGCCGAGCGCCATCCGACGAGGCAGTCTACGAAGTGACGCTGAAGCCCGAGGATGGTGTGTATTTGCTGCCGTACATGGCGCGTCAGGCCGATGGCAAAGCGTGGGAGGACGACACCGCGTTTCCCGGCGCGCCCGAACATCTTGCGCGCCAGCCGTTTTATCCGGATGCATCGCGTCTGTTCGAGGAAATCGACCGTTTCGGCCTGGGCGAAACCAGCGGGTTGAACAATCTGCTGGCGTCGCGCGCGGATTACGATTTTGTACGCGTTGTTCCGTCGGGCGGCTACAAGAAGGGGCTTGCCGCCGAGGAGCGTCGTGATTTGGGCGACGGCGACATCGCACCCGAACGCATGGGCCATGATTTTTTCAACTACCGACCGTTTCACCTGTGGCGCGATCCGCCGCGCGCGATGATGGCGCGCGTAGTCAACCGGGTGCAGGCGGCGATGGATAGCGGTCGCTACGCGGGCGGCATCTGGCTCGAAGGCAGCCCCAATCTCGAAGAAACGCTGATGTGGATGAACCTGTTGATCGACACCACCTTGCCGATTTGCGGCAATTCGTCGCAGCGTCCGCACGGCAGTCTTGCCAACGACGGTGATCGCAATGTCGTCGATTCGGTGGACTGGATATTGTCGGATGCATGGAAGGATGAACACGGTGATAACGCAGCCGGCGTGGTCGCGGTGCTCGATCAGTTGGTTTACGCCGCGCGCGACGTGCAGAAAGCCGATGCACGTCCCGGCGGCTACACCGCCACCGGCGGCCACGGCGGCATCATCGGTAGCATGGGGCATCCGCCCGGCGGGCCAGTGATGACCTATGCGCCGGGCCGGCGGCATACGCACCAATCCGCGGTTAATCTGCGCAAGCTGCCGCAAAGCGTCAACGGCGTGCGGCGAATCGATGGAACAGTCACGCAAGTACCGGTGCGCGTCAAGGATGACAGCGGTTGGCTGCTGCCCGATGCACTGCCTGAAGTGCGTTTTGCACGAACCGCGCGTTATCTGCCCGCGAGCGAGGATGTCAGCAGTGCAGGCGAAGTCGAAATCCACGCGCGCATCGCTCATAACCTTGCGCATGCGCCACTGGCGGGTTTCATCGCCGAAGGGCAGGCCGGCAACGCCAAAGTCGCGCGGCCCATAGACGCGGCGCTGTTGGAGGCCACCTTTTCCGGGATGCCGGTGGTGCGCGTAGGACGCGGCAACGCCGAAGGGATCATTCCGCGCAGCCGTGACGGGTTGACCCTCGGCGGCGGCAATCTCACCGCGAACAAAGCGCGTCTTTTGCTGATGGTGTGCCTGCTGAAACTGGGCGCGCTGCCGCCCGCGTCGGATTGTAAAAATCCCACGGCGGCGGAAGTCGCGACCGTGAAAGAAAAAATCGCCGAGTATCAGGCGATTTTCGATACGCACTGATTTTTGGAGCGCTGACTTATAATGCCACGCATGCCCAGACGCATCGCCTGCTTGACCTTCGACTTTGACGCCATGTCGGGCTTTATCTCGCGCGGCTTGACCTCGCCGTCGCCGATTTCGCGCGGCGAGTTCGGCGCCAACGTCGGCGCGCAGCGCATCCTCGATTTGCTGAAAAAATACGATGTGCCGAGCAGTTGGTACATTCCGGGCCATACACTCGAAACCTATCCGGATCAATGCAAGCGCGTGTTCGACGCCGGCCACGAGATCGGGCACCACGGCTGGACGCATGTGCCGCCAGCGGCCATGACGCGCGAGCAGGAAGAAGAAGGGCTGGTGCGCGCCAATATTCAAATCCGCAAGCTTACTGGCAAATACGCTCGCGGTTACCGTTCGCCGTCATGGGATTTGTCGCCGCATTCGGTGGAGCTGCTGCTTAAGCACAACTTCAAGTACGACAGCAGCATGATGGGTGACGACTACACGCCTTATCGCGTGCGTCAGGGCGACATCATCGAACTCGAAAAACCGGCAGTGTTCGGCAAGCCGACCAAGCTGATTGAAATGCCGATCAGTTGGTCGCTCGACGATTACCCGCATTTTGAATTCGTGCGCACCAACACCACGATTCTGCCGGGCAACATGAACGCGCATCATGTGCTGCAAAACTGGAGCGATGATTTTGTCTACCTGCGCGATCATCTCGAGTGGGGCGTGATTACCTACACCTTTCACCCGTTCGTGATCGGACGCGGTCATCGCATGATCGTGCTGGAAAAGCTGATGCGCACCCTCAAAGACAACGGTGCTGTATTCATGCGGCTCG
>JANPOH010000536.1:0-10620 GCA_031427895.1 Betaproteobacteria bacterium | reverse complement strand
CGCATCGGTCACGCCGTCGAGATCCAACCCTTGCGCGCGGATGGTGTCGATGTGTTCCGGCCAGAAATCGATCAGCGTGACATCCTCGCCATGCTGCGCGAAATAGCCGCCCACATAGCCGCCGAGCGCGCCCGTGCCCATCATTGCAATACGCATACCCATGTTGTTCTCCTAAAAATTACTGCAAACCTTTTTTAACCACAGATGAACACAGATAAACACAGATAAAACCCGGTGCCGGGGTTGATTTCATCTGTGTTTATCTGTGTTTATCTGTGGTTAATCCGTCCTTGAATTTTAGTCAGCCCGCGCGCCGGAATCCTTCACCGGCTTGGCCCAGCGATTAAAATCATCCCGCAGCATTTTCGCGGTGTCGGCAATGGATGCCGCGATCACTTCCGCGCCGTCCGCCGCCATTCGCGTGTTCACCTCCGGGTCCTTGAACTTGCGCGTGATTTCGCTGTTGAGTTTTTCAACAATGGCGCGCGGCGTGCCAGCGGGCGCCATCACCACGTAGAACGATTCCACCGCATAGCCGGGCAATCCCGATTCGGCGATGGTCGGCACCTCGGGCATCGGCGTATAGCGTTTGGCGCTGCTCACCGCCAGCCCGCGCAGCCTGCCCCCGCGCACATGCGGCAGCGCCGGCACCACGCTGGAAAAACGCAACTGCACCTGGCCTGCCAGCAAATCCACGGTGGCGGGCGCGGCGCCTTTGTAGGGAATATGCACGATATCGATAGCCGCAAGGCTGCCGAACAACACGCCCGCGAGATGTCCGGAAGAGCCGCTGCCCGATGAACTGTAATTCAGCTTGCCGGGATTGGCTTTGGCATACGCGATGAGTTCCTTGACGCTGGCCGCGGGCACCTTCGGATTCATCACCAGATAGTACGGCGAGTTGGTGGCCGCGATCACCGGCGCAAAATCCTTGAAGGTGTCGTAGCGCAGCTTCGCGTACAGATGCGGATTGATGGTCATCACCGCGCTGGGCGTGACGAACAGCGTATAGCCGTCGGGCGCGGCCTTCGCCACCAGCTCCGCGCCGAGGATGCCGCCGGAACTCGGCCGGCAATCCACCACCACCGGCTGCCCCCAGCTTTCGAGCAGTTTTTGCCCGATGATGCGCGCCAGCGTGTCGCTGCCGCCGCCGGGGGCGTAAGGCGACACCAGGCGGATGGGCTTGGTCGGATAGTTCGGCGCCGCCGTCTGCGCCTGTGCCTGCGTGACAGCGCAAACCACCGCCAACGCAACCGCACTGCACTTGCTTCGCATCACTTCGCCACCAGTGAAATGATTTTAGTGAAGTTGCCGGGCGTCTCGAAATGCTTGAGCAACGCATACAACGCCCGCGCCTTATCCGCGCCCAGCACCGGCGTCACCAGCCCGTCGAACTTGCCCCACACTTCGTCTTCGCTCATCGGATTGTCGGCGTGGCCGAGCACGATGTTGGTATCGGCGTGCAGCGGCTTCGTTTCGCCTTCGACGGTCACATCCAGGTGCGCTTCGTACTGCGGCTGATCGGCCACGACTTCCACTTCGGTGACGGCGGCGATCTGTTTTAGCCTGGCATCCTGCATCAGCTTGTCAGTGAAATCAGAGGCCACCAGGCGATACCCGGTAAGCCCCATCGCCATGCAGTAGCGCACGCTAAATTTGTGCGCCAGCGGCGTTTGCGGATTCAACTGGTTCGCCACCACCACCACGTTGGGATGCACCTTGGCATGCACCTTGGTGATTTTGCGTCCGCCCACCGCCGCCGCCAGCTTGCGCGAGGTTTGTATCGCCGCATGCGTGGCGCGGCAACTGGCATAAGGCTTGAAGCCATTGCGCTTTAATTCCCAGTAGCTGAAATCCATGGGCGGCACTTCAACCTTGCGATCCTGGATGAACGCATCGAGCAGACCTTTTTCCAGTTCCAGCAGCTTGGTTGATGAGTGAAACCCCTCGCGCGCCAACTCTGCGGCGAGAATGCCGTCCATCGCGGCCTTGCCGCCGTGAAACGGTTTGGAATGCGTGCCGAACGAACCGACCAGGCCGCCAGCCGTGGTGGCCGCCGCGCCCAGCGCGTATTCGGTTTGTTGCGGCGTGAGGCGCATCAGCACCGATGCCGCCACCGCCGCGCCCACGCGGCCAAACACCGAAGTCGGATGCAATCCGCGCCGATGCAGGCTGCGCCCCACGCCCGGCGGGCCGCCGCCCGCCAGCCGCGCGTTGACTTCAAAACCGGTGATAAAGGCGGCCAGAATGTCTTTTTCGCCGGCCTTCAATTGCCCGGCCAGCGCCAGCGTGGCCGTGCCGACCACGCAACTGATATGGCCTGCGCCCATCTGGTGTGAATCGTCGTAATCCATTGCATGCGCCATCGTGCCGTTGGCCAGCGCCGCGAAGGCAGGCGTGGTGCGCCCGCCAAGCAATATCTGTGCATCGCCGCGCGCACCCCACCCTTCGACCACGCGCCGCACCGGGCGCACGCAGGCGTCGTCCCATGCACCGATGGCGCAGCCCATCATGTCGATCAGCGCGAGCTTGGCGGCAGCCAGCACCTCGGCGGGAAACTCGCGTGTCAGCGCACCGGCGGCGTAAGCCGCAATTTGTTGACTGCGGGTGAGGTTGATTTCGGTCGGTGCATTCATGGGGTTCCTGTAAATCGCCGGTAGGGGATACGGATCGTGGGGCGCAAATCTTAAAGCGAAACGCCACCGTTCGTCCAACCGCCAAACAAACCACGGACGCCCGCGTGTAATCGAGAATTTTGGGATACGATCACGTCACGATGAAAACTACTCTCTGTCTCGCTGCGTTGCTCACGCTGACCTGCGCGCCGCTCGCCTACGCGCAAGCCTGGCCCAGCAAACCCATCCGCGTCATCACCCCCGTGCCTTACAAGGGCGCGCCGCAGGCCGTCACCGATGTCATCGGCGGCAACGGCGTGCATATGATGCTCAACTCGATTCCGCCGGTGATGCAACACGTCAAGTCCGGGGAAACCTAGGATGGCCACTCACAAATCCGCCACCGAAATCCGCGACCACATGCGTATCGACTGGGATGTGCCCGTCACCATGGACGACGGCATGGTGTTGCGCGCCGATAT
Source organism: Betaproteobacteria bacterium (assembly GCA_031427895.1). Taxonomy (GTDB): domain Bacteria; phylum Pseudomonadota; class Gammaproteobacteria; order Burkholderiales; family SG8-41; genus UBA5216. The sequence goes on along the minus strand of JANPOH010000536.1, from coordinate 7,523 downwards.
ATTTCGCCCGATTGCAGAAGGCAAATACCCCGCGATCATGAGCTACGGCCCCTACGGCAAGGGCCTCGCGTTTCAGGAGGGCTATAAAACCGCATGGGAGATCATGTGCCGGGAAAACCCCGATGCGGTGGCGGGCAGCAGCAACAAATACCAGAACTGGGAAGTCGTTGATCCCGAAAAATGGGTGCCCGACGGTTACGCGGTGGTGCGCGTGGATTCGCGCGGCGCGGGACGCTCGCCGGGGTATCTGTGCCACAACGATGCGCGTGAGAACCAGGATTTTCACGACTGCATCGAATGGGCCGCCGCGCAGCCGTGGTGCAGCGGCAAGATCGGCCTGAACGGCATTTCGTATTACGGCGCCAACCAATGGCGCGCCGCCGCGACACAGCCGCCGCATCTGGCCGCGATCTGCGTGTGGGAAGGCTGGGTCGATAACTACCGCGACTCCACGCATCACGGCGGCATCATCTGTGTGTTCCGCAAGAACTGGCAGGAGATGCAGGTCAAAACTGTGCAGCACGGTGTGGGCGAACACGGCACGCGCAGCCAACTCACCGGCGAGTTGGCGTGCGGCCCCGAGACCCTGAGCGACGCCGAGCTGGTGAACAACCGCGAAAACATGTGGGCCAACCTGAGCGCGAACCATCTGGATGGACCTTACTACCGCGAGCGCAGCGGCGACTTGTCGAAAGTGAAAGTGCCGGTGTTATCCGCCGCCAACTGGGGCGGGCAGGGTCTGCATCCGCGCGGCAACTTCGAGGGTTATGTGAACGCCGCGTCAGAACACAAATGGCTGGAAGCGCACGGCGGTTCGCACTGGGCGCCGTTTTACACCGACTACGGCGTCGGCTTGCAGAAAAAATTCTTCGCTTATTTTTTACACGGCAAACAAAACGGCTGGAACCAACAGCCGAAGGTGCAATTGCAGATCCGCCATGTACACGATAACGACGGCGGCGAAAAATTCGTGCTGCGTCATGAGAACGAATGGCCGATTGCACGCACGCAGTGGACGAATTTTTATTTCGACGGCGAAAAACTTGCCCTTGGCGCGTCAAAAAATAACTCAATAAAAACATATACTTACGATATGATGGACGATGGCGTGACGTTCTCCACGCCGCCGCTGGAAAAAGACACCGAGATCACCGGGCCATCGGCGCTGAAACTGTTCGTGTCGTCATCCACGGTTGATGCGGATTTATTCGTGATCCTGCGCGTGTTCGATGTCGACGGAAAAGAAGTGTTGTTCCAGGGCGCGCTCGATCCGAAGACACCCATCGCCCAAGGCTGGCTGCGCGCCTCGCATCGCAAATTGGACAAGGCGCGTTCACTACCCTATCGCCCGTATCACACGCATGACGAAAAGCAGCCGCTGACGCCGGGCGAGATTTATGAACTCGACATCGAAATCTGGCCGACCTGTATTGTCGTGCCCAAGGGTTATCGCGTTGCGCTCACCATACGCGGCAAGGACTACGACCACGGCCAATCCGCCGCATCGCTATCGAACATGAAAAACCCCATGAGCGGCTGCGGCCCCTTCATGCACGACGACCCGGTGGATCGCCCGCCGGAGATTTTCGGCGGCAAGGTGACGCTGCACTTCGGGCCGCAACATCCGGCGGCGGTGTTGCTGCCGGTGATTCCGGCGAGATAGATTTTATGTAGGGCGTCAATAAGCGAAGCGCATTGCGCCGGATGTCGTGCCATGCAAAGAATTCATGCGGCGCAATACAATTGCGCCCTACGACTGCTACGGATTGCGGGCTACGCGCTGCCGGTGATTCCGGGGAAGTGAATTTGTAGGGCGGGAGGAGCGCAGCGTATCCCGCCTTTTGTGAGTCGCACCGAAGGCGGGATACGCTGCGCTGCTCCCGCCCTACGCCTCACTTTAAGACTCACTGCGGCTGTATCCCCGCCGCCTTGGCCACCGCCACATACCGCGCGTAATCTTCTTTCAGGAATTTCGCGAATTCCTCCGGCGTGCTGCCCACCGCCGTGAGATTGAGCGCGGTAAAGCGTTCGATTACGTCGGCGGACTGCACCATCTGCTTCACCGCCGCGTTGAGTTTATCGACGATCGGGCGTGGCATGCCGCGCGGGCCATACAGGCCGTACCAGCCGGTGGATTCATAACCCTTCAAACCGGATTCGTCCGCGGTGGGCACGTTAGGCAGTTGCGGCGAGCGCTTCAAGCCGGTGAACGCCAGCGGTCGCAAACGCCCCGCCTGCACCAGCGGCACCACCACCGGGCTAGGGCCGAACATCAGCGGCACCTGGCCGCCGATGAGATCACTGATCGCGGGGCCTGCGCTGCGATAAGGCACGTGCGTGAGTTTGACGCCCGCCATCGCCTGAAATTGCTCACCAGCGATGTGGGTGGAATTGCCCCAGCCCGCCGAGACGTAAATCATCTTGCCGGGGTTCGTTTTCGCGAAATCAATCAGTTGTTGCAGCGTGTTGATCGGCACCGAGGGATGCACCACGATCACCAGCCCGCTGGAATTGCAGATGTGGCTGATCGGGGTGAAATCCTTGAAGGTGTCGTACGGCAGTTTTTTGTACACCACCGGGTTGATGGTGTGGCCGCCCGCCGTGGTAAGCAGCGTGTAGCCGTCGGCGGGCGCCTTGGACACCACTTCGGTGCCGATGATGTAATTAGCGCCGGGGCGGTTATCGACGACGACGTTTTGCCCGAGTTGCGCGCCGAGCTTTTGCGCAACGATGCGGCCCACCACATCCACCGCGCCGCCGGGGGCCACTGGCACGATCAGGCGAATGGGGCGGTCGGGGTAGGCGGCCTGAGAAAGGGCTGCTGCTAAAAATGCGGTTACGGCGACGATCCATCGTGCAAGAGTCATGTGCTTCCCCCTCCCCTTAACCCGCACCCCGCACGAACTCAAGAAGGCCTCCACCGCATAGGCGCCTGCGACGCAAACTCCGTGCGGCAATCGATCACCGCGGGCAGATCGGAGGCCATCGCCTGCTCGAACGCTTTTTTGAAATCCTGTGGTTTATCAACCACCACGCCGAAGCAATCAAACGCCTTGGCGATTTTGGCGAAATCGGTTTCGAGGAATTCGTAGCACTCGTCCTTGCGGTTGGGTTCGGGCGCGCCGGTGTAGGCGATGCTCAGGTTCTTCAATCCTTGCGCCAGGCACTTGTTGTTGTTGACGATAGTCACGGTTTTGATGCCGCGGCGGCGCGCGGTTTCGAGTTCGGGCAGATGGTAATAAAAACCGCCGTCGCCGGTGAAACAGAACACCGGTTTATCCGGCGCACCGCACTTGCCGCCGAGTGAGGCGGGGAACGACCAGCCGAGCGAACCCGCTGCGCGGAAGTAACGCTGCTCCGGGTGGTTGAACCACACCATGGTGTTGGTCCACAGCGCGGCAAAGCCGGTGTCGGCAAAAAGGATCGCGTCTTTCGGCAGCAGTTCAGTCAGCTCGCGGCAGATGCGGCCGGGGTTCATCGGCACGGCATCCGAGTTGCGGTGCTTGTCGGCCTCGACGCGCCACGCATCGACATGTTTGCGCGCGGCGGCAAGCCAGGCATCGTGCTTGGCCGCGGTAGCCGCGGCGGTGATCGCTTCGACCGCAGTACGCACGTCCGCCAGCACGCCGATCACACCGCTGTAGTTGCGGCCGATTTCCACCGGGTCGATGTCGATCTGGATAATCGGCGTGCCGTCCTTGGGCATTTTGTAGTTGCCGGTGGTGTGGTCGCTGGTATTGCTGCCGCAGAAAATCACCAGGTCCGCTTCATCAACGATGTGATTGCCGCCGGTGCGGCCATACAGGCCCATGGTGCCGTAGAACAGCGGATCATTTTCGGTGAGTATCGCTTTCGCATCGGGTGTGGCGCATACCGGCGCGCCGATTTTTTCGGCGAGTTTTGCCAGCGCCGCGCCCGCGTCGGAAATCGTCGCACCGCGATCAGCGATGATGACCGGCTTTTGTGATTTCGCAATCGCCGCTACCGCGCGCTGCACCGCCGCCGCATCGGGCGCGGGGCGAAACGCCGGGTAGCGTGTGTGCGCATCATCGGACAACACGTCGAACACGCCTTCCAGATGCGTGATCGCATCACCCGTAAAGCCCGCCATGTCGAGATGTACGGGGCGCGGCGTGCCGGTGGTGGCCTCGCGAAACGCCTGGCGCATCAGTTGCTGCATTTGCTCCAGCGCGTCTATCTTGGCGTGAAACTTGGTCACCGCGGCGTAGAGCGGCTGATGATCGACTTCCTGATAGGCATTGCGATGCTGCATCGTCGATACATGCCGACCGCTGATCGCCACCACGGGAGAATGGCCGAGATATGGGTCCTGCATGCCCGACGCCAGATTCGCCGCGCCGACAGACTGCGCCATGCACACGCCGGGCCGCCCGGAGGTGCGCGCATAACCGTCCGCCATATAGGCCACGCCTTTCTCCGAGTGACCAAGGATGCGCTTGATGCCGGTGTCTTCCATCGCCGCCAGCGCGCGCCGCAACACGGCGTCCATGAAAAACAGGTGGGACACGCCGTACGATTTCAGAATCTGGCCGAACAATCTCGCGCCGGTCATTTTTTGCGGCATGACAATCTCCGATGATATCTGGCACGACTGCACCAGTATGATAAATACCCTTTAAAAACAAATACTTATATTATTTTACAGCAGGTAGCGGCTGCGTAGTTTGCCGTTACTTCTCCAGCAAGAACGGCACCACCATTTTGGCAAACATGTCCGGTGACTGCGCGTGCATGAAGTGGCCGGAATCGGCCTCGACATAACGCACGTTGGGTATGCGCTTGGACATTTCCGCGACCATCGGCGGCGGGCGCATCACGTCGTGCGAGCAACCGATGGATAACGTCGGCGCGGTGATGTCGCCCAGTTCGCTATCGAGTTCCATGTCGAGCAGCATGCGGTTGATCGCGGCGAAACTTTGCGGATCATTACCGATCCAGCGCGCGCGATACGTTTCGAATCGCGCCCGATTCTCGCTGCCGACACGCAAGGCTTCCGGGTATGAACGATCGAGACTCGCCTGCGCCAGAACGCGCATGCCGGTGCGCTCGACCTCGGCGGCGCGCGCCACCATGTGCGGGCGCGTCGCCGGATTCGAACGCGTCACCAGACTTTGTATCACCAGTCGCGCCACGCGTGAGCGGTGACGGGCGGCAAATGCGGCGGCGATGCCCGCGCCCAGCGCCGAGCCGACCACATGCACCGGCGAGGTGATCGCCAACGCATCGAGCAGCGCCGCGATGTCGGCCACCATATCGTCGAGCCTTATCGTACCACTGGTGCCGCTGACCTTCTCGCTTTGGCCGAAGCCGCGCTGATCGTAGCGCAGCACGCGAAACTGCTGTTGAAACGCGGGCAGCGTCTCGTCCCAGCTATCGAGACAGCCGCCCAGCTCGTGTATCAATACTACCGCCGGCGCGCCGGCGCCCGCGCCACTGAGTTCGTAGCGCAGGCTGACGCCGTTTACATCGATCCATTTCATCAAGTGCCGCGGCCCCACAGCCCGCAGTAACGGCGCGCAATAAACGGCAAGCCCGCGGCGTAGCCCGGCCATTTTTCGTATTCCGGCAATTTGAATTCCTTCTCCGCCGTATCCCAGCACTTGCCTTCCTGCGCGAGCTTTTTCATTTCCGCCGAGGCGGTTTGCAGCAGCGTGAGCAGGTCTTCCACGTCTTTCTTGGTGCCCAGCCGGTCGCCCGGTCCGGGATGGCCCGGAATCAGCCGCTCCCAATCCATCTTCAGCACTGTCTGCAAAAACGCCTCGGTCTCCAGCGGATACATATCGATCATGCCGCGTCCGGGCACGGTGCCGACGGGGGATGGTATCGACCACGAAAATGATTTTTTCGCGCGGCAGGCGCATCACCAGCGTCGAATCGGAATGATTCAGCCCGTGATACGACAGCTCCAGCGTGGTGCCGCCCAAACGTATGGTGCGCCCGCGATCACTCACCGCCTCGTCCGGCAGCACGGTGTGCGGGTCTTTCAATTGCTCCAGCCGCTCCTTCGCGCGGCGATGCGCGACAAAGGTCGCGCCCGCGTCCTTGAATACCTTGCCCCCCGCGATGTGGTCAAAGTGATGATGGCTGTAGATCACATACTTCACCGGCTTGTCGGTGACCTTGCGTATCGCATCGAGATACGCCTGCCCGCCGGTGGGACGGCCATACGCCACCGGGTCGGTCGCGATCACGCCATCCGGGGTGACCACGAACATCGCTTGGTGAACACCATTGCGGAAAATATAAACGTTGTCCGTGCCTTCCACTTTAGTGGTCGCCTGTGGCGGGCGCTCGGCTTGCTGTGCGTGGGCCGTAACCACCAGAAACAGCATGGATGTCATCGTGCTTACAAAAATCAGCAGCTTGCGTAACATGTTATTACCTCCTTTAACGTGGGTGGACGTGCGAACTCTGTTGACACTACGGCCCGGGGATTCATACGAAAACCCCGGTCCGCATGGTTACACCGATTGATACGTGCCGCGCTTGCCGAACTAAACTTACAGCGGGCGCACCATCACTTTGCGCCACTTGATGATGCCGCTGCCGTATTGCAGCGTAAACGGACCGCTGGCGAACGATTTGTCTTCGATATCGGCGGTCACCACGCCGTTCATCTCAACCGTCAGCCGCGGCCCTTTGGCGGTGATCAGAAACGTATTCCACTTGCCCGCTGCCTTGGGCATCGGGTCTACCTTGGCGAAGTTGACGATGGCACCGGTGCCGTATTCCGGTCCCGGACGCTTGTCGTAAATGTTCACCTCATAGGAGTTCTTGGAAGTGATGTCCTTGGGATTGGTGGCGCGGATGAAAATACCGCTGTTGGCTTCCTCGTCGGCCCAGAATTCGGCGTAGATCTGGAAATCGGTGTACGAATTTTTCGTCACCAGATGCGCCGTGCCCTTGCCGCTGTTCATGCGGTCGCCTTGAATCGCGCCGTGCATGGCGAGCCAGTTCGCGTCGCCAAGGCGGATGAAATTCTCCAATCCTTTTTCGCCGTCGATCAGCGTCACCCAGGGTTCCTTGTCCGAGCCAAACGGCATGGCGCCGAACGGCTGCTGGTTGAATGGGAAAGGCGCGTTGCTCGAACAACCGAACAAGGCCAGCGCAACGACAAACAACCCCGCGATGGTGGATAAAATTCTTTTCATGGAAATCCCCTTTTAGTGGTGTTAAAAAATCCGGACTACAGCGACCTGATCAGCAACTTGCGGAACTTGATGATGCCGCTGTTGTACTGCAGCGCAATCGGGCCGCTGGTAAACGTCTTGTCGTTGACATCCACCGCCAGCTCGCCGTTCATGCTGACCGTCATGCGCGGCCCCTGCGCCGTGATGACCATGGTATTCCACTTGCCCGCAGCCTTGAACGAGGGTGCCGCCTTGGCCGGCGGCATCAGGGATGCGGTGGCCATGGTTGGGCTTTTGTCCCAGATCTGCACTTCATACGCCGCCTTGGTGTTGACGACTTTCTGATTCATCACGCGTATGTAAATACCGCTG
>JANPOH010000535.1:0-7230 GCA_031427895.1 Betaproteobacteria bacterium | reverse complement strand
TGATGAGGTCTATCGCGGGCAAAAACTGCTGGCGCTGCAAACCGTGCAGATACAGCGCGTCCGGCTCGAAATTCGAGGTGGTCAGCACCACCACGCCCTGCTCCATCAAGCCCTCAAGCAGCTTTCGCATCAGCATCGCATCGGTGATGTCGGTGATGTGAAACTCGTCCAGGCACAGCAGACGCGCGTCTTTGGCCACGTCGCGCGCCACCGCCGCCAGCGGCTCGGCCTGTCCGGTGAGCGCATTCATGCGCTGGTGAATTTCCTGCATGAAACGATGAAAGTGTATGCGCCGTTTCTTTTCCACCGGCGCGCAGTTGAAAAAACTGTCCAGCAGAAAACTTTTGCCGCGCCCGACGCCGCCCCACAGATACAACCCTTTCACCACTTTTTTACGCGCCAGCAGGCGCACCAGAAACGATTCCATTCTTTCGAGACCGATCAGGTCTTCGTAGAGACGCTCCAGATGCTCGACGGCAGCAAGTTGCGAGGCATCGAGTGTGAAGCCGTGCTCGGCGGCATGCTGAATGATCCATTGCGCTGCATCGGCACTATCGCGCGGGAGCGTAGTGTGGCTGTTCTGAGAGTGGGCGGGATCGTTCATGGAGTGCGTGAGGCGTGAAGCGTTAGAGGTGAGGCGTAAGGCACAAAAGCCGATCTTCCACTGAATCGCGCCTCACACCTCACGCCTCACGCCGTTATAGATTCAACGTCCTGCCATCCACCGCCAGCGCGGCTTCTTTCATCGCTTCGGACAGCGACGGATGCGCGTGGCAGATCATCGCAATGTCTTCACTGGACGCGCCGAATTCCATCGCCACCACGGCTTCTGAAATCAGCTCGGAGGCCATCGGCCCGATGATATGCACGCCGAGGATGCGATCGGTGCGCTTGTCGGCGATGATTTTGACAAAGCCGGTGGTGTCGCCCAGCGCGCGCGCGCGGCCATTGGCCATGAACGGAAACGAACCCGTGCGGTATTCGACGCCCTCGGCTTTGACTTGCTGTTCGGTCTTGCCCACCCAGGCGATTTCCGGCGCGGTGTAAATCACCCACGGCACGGTGTTGAAATCGACATGGCCATATTTGCCCGCAATGCGCTGCGCCACCGCGACGCCTTCTTCTTCGGCTTTGTGCGCGAGCATCGGGCCGCGCACCACGTCACCCACCGCCCACACGTTGGCGAGATTGGTTTTGCAGTGTTCATCCACCGCGATAAAGCCGCGCTCGTCGAGTTTGAGGCCCACCGCCGCGGCGTTCAGCCCCGCGGTATGCGGTACGCGGCCTATCGAAACGATGAGCTTATCCACCGTCAGCGTTTGCGCCTTGCCCGCGCTGTCGGTGTAATCCACCGTGACCTCCTTGCCCGCTTTGATGGCGCCAACCTTGACCCCGGTATGTATCGCAAGCCCTTGTTTTTTAAATACTTTTTCAGCCTCTTTGGCAACCGCTTCGTCTGCCGCGCCGAGGAACGCAGGCAACGCTTCGAGGATCGTGACCACCGAGCCGAGCCGCCGCCATACGCTGCCCATCTCCAAGCCGATGACGCCCGCGCCGATAACGCCGAGGCGTTTGGGCGTTTCACCTATCGCCAGCGCGCCTGCGTTATCGAGAATCAGTTTGTTATCGAACGGCGTGCCCGGCAACGCACGCGGCGTGGAGCCGGTGGCCACCACGACATGCTTTGCGACCAGCGTCTCGTTCACCTTGCCGCTGACGCTCACTTGCCACGCGCCCGCCGCGCCGCCGGCGAATGCGCCCTTGCCGTGAAAAAAAGTGACTTTGTTTTTTTTCAGCAGATAGAGAATGCCGTCGTTGTTCTGCTTTACCACCTTGTCTTTGCGCTTCAACATCTGCCCGACATCCATGCCGAGGCTGCCTACTTTGATGCCGTGATCCGCAAAAGAATGCGCCGCATGATCGTAGTTTTCGGACGATTGCAGCAGCGCCTTGGACGGAATACAACCGACATTCGTGCAGGTGCCGCCCGGCGCGGGCTTGCCGTCGGCGGTCTGCCATTCGTCGATGCACGCAACCTGAAGCCCAAGCTGCGTCGCACGGATCGCGGCAATGTAACCGCCGGGGGCCGGCGCCGATGACTACTACGTCGAAGTTTGTGCTCATGTTGTCTTCCGTGAGGCGTTAGGCGTGAGGGGGTGAGGCGTAACTGCGGGGTGGTGGTAAGGATACGACGGCAAGGAAACCAGGGCGCGCAGGCGCTTCCCTGCTGGAAAATTTCGCCTCACGCCTGACGCCTGACGCCTCACACCTCACACTTCCAGCAGCATGCGCGCTGGATCTTCCAGCGCATCTTTCATCGCCACCAGCGACAGCACCGCTTCACGGCCATCGATGATGCGATGATCGTACGACATCGCCAGGTAATTCATCGGGCGAATCACGATCTGGCCGTTTTCGACCACCGCTCGCTCCTTGGTGGCATGCACGCCGAGTATCGCGCTTTGCGGCGGGTTGATGATCGGCGTGGACAGCATCGAGCCGAATACGCCGCCATTGGAAATCGAGAACGTGCCGCCGGTGAGTTCTTCGATAGTGAGCTTGCCTTCCTGCGCGCGCTTGCCGAAATCGGCGATGGTTTTTTCGATCTCGGCGAGATTCATCTGATCGACGTTGCGCACAATCGGCACCACCAGCCCGCGCGGGCTGCCCACCGCGACGCCAATGTCGTAGTAGCCGTGATACACGATGTCGTTGCCGTCAATCGAGGCGTTGACCACCGGATATTTTTTCAGCGCATAGACGGCCGCTTTGACGAAAAACGACATAAAGCCAAGCTTGACGCCGTGCTCTTTCTCGAACTTGTCCTTGTAACGATTACGCAGATCAATCACCGGCTGCATGTTCACTTCGTTGAACGTGGTCAGAATCGCTGCGGTGGATTGCGATTGAATCAGGCGCTCGGCTACCCGCGCGCGCAAGCGCGACATCGGCACGCGCTGCTCGGGCCGCTCGCCGAGGGCGCCCAAATCCACGCTCGGCGCCGCAGCGCGTGGCGCGGGCGATGCTGCACTCTTGACGGTTGCGACCGGCGTGGCTTTCATCGCATCGATCACATCGCCCTTGGTCACGCGACCGCCGCGACCGCTGCCGCTGATTGCCGCCGTATCCACTTTATTTTCCGCCGCAAGTTTTTGTGCCGCCGGCATGGCGGGCGCGCCTGCCGCGGCTTTTGCCTGAGCCGGCGCGGCGGCGGTCGTCGCGGAAACCGGCGCCGCTGTCGCGCTCTCGGTAGCGGCGGCTTCGGTATCAATCTGCGCGATGACCTCCTTGCTGGCCACCGTGCTGCCATCGGGCCGAATAATCTTTACCAGTACGCCAGCGGCCGGCGCGGGCGTTTCCAGCACGACTTTATCGGTTTCGATATCGACCAGGTTTTCGTCGGCCTTGACCATTTGCCCGGCCTTCTTGTGCCAACTCACCAGCGTGGCTTCCGCCACCGATTCCGAGAGCTGGGGCACTTTGACTTCGATTATCATGATATCACCGTAAGTGTTTGTTTTTATTGTTAATTTTCTTCACCAGCGGAAAGCGGTCGCGGCCGGTTCGTAACGCTTAACGGCTCACTGCCGCCCGCGAGGGTAAGCGCTTGGTTAATGAGTTCTTTTTGCTGCTTGTCGTGCAGGGATTTATAGCCCGCCGCCGGTGCTGCGGACGACTCGCGTCCCGCGTAGAACAATTTCTGGTGCGGCAGCAGGTTTCGCATCAGGTAGTGCTGGATGTGCCGCCATGCGCCCTGATTGCGCGGCTCTTCCTGACACCAGACGATTTCCGTGGCGTTCTTGTAGCGCACGATAATGGAACGAAAATCCTCGTGCGAAAACGGATAGAGCTGCGCGATACGCACCAGCGGCAGATCGCGTATGGCGCGGGATCGACGTTCCGCGCGCAAGTCATAAAACACTTTGCCGCTGCACAGGATAACGCGCTGCACTTTATCGGCATTGATTTCCTGCTCTTCCCAGTCTTCGTTGACGGGGCGGAATTTGTCATTGGCGAATTCCTCCAGCGGCGACACCGATTCCTTGTGCCGCAGCAAGCTTTTGGGCGAGAAAATCACCAGCGGTTTGCGAAATGGGCGCACCATCTGCCGGCGCAGCAGGTAGTACATCTGCACCGGGGTCGCCGGTACGCAAACCTGCATGTTGTAGTCGGAGCACAGTTGCAGGAAGCGCTCGATGCGGGCGGAGGAGTGCTCCGGCCCGGCGCCTTCGTAGCCGTGCGGCAGCATCATGGTCAAGCCGCACAAGCGGCCCCACTTCACTTCACCCGATGCGATGAACTGATCAATAACCACCTGCGCGCCATTGGCGAAATCGCCGTACTGCGCCTCCCAGATCACCAGATCGTTCGGCCCCGAGGTGGCATAGCCGTACTCAAATCCCAGCACCGCCTCTTCGGACAGCACGGAATCGATGGCCACGAAGTCGCCTTGATTCGGCCCCAGATGCTGCAACGGCACATGCACACCCTGATCCCAGCGTTCACGCTGCTGGTCATGCAGCACGGCATGGCGATGGAAAAAGGTGCCGCGCCCGGAATCCTGCCCGGACAAGCGTATGGAATAGCCTTCGTGCAACAGCGTCGCATAGGCCAGCGACTCGGCCATGCCCCAGTCGAGCGGCATTTTGCCCTCGGCCATCAAGCGCCGGTCCTGCATGATTTTTTCGACGCGCGGATGCAATTGAAAATTCGCCGGCACTTCGCAAATCTTGCGCGCCAGCATTTGCAGGGTTTCCAGCGGCAAGCGCGTGTCGTCTTTTTCGTTCCACTTGGCGTCTTTGTACGGCGCCCAGTTGGCTTCGAACGGCGGCTTGTAATTCGACAGTATCGTTTGATTGGTGTGATAGCCGCGATCCAGCGCTTCGCGGCAGGTGGCCACCGCCGCGTCGGCATCCGCCTCGCTCACCACGCCTTCACGCACCAGCCGATCGGCGTACACCTTGCGCGGCGCGGGATGGGTATGGATGCGCTTGTACATCAAGGGCTGCGTCACCATCGGCTCGTCCTGCTCGTTGTGACCCAGCCTGCGATAACACACCAGATCGATCACCGCATCCTTGTGAAACCTCATGCGATAGTCGAGCGCGATCTCCGTGACAAAACATACCGCTTCCGGGTCATCGCCATTGACGTGGAAAATCGGCACCTCCAGCATCTTCGCGATGTCCGAGCAATACAGCGTCGAGCGGGAATCGCGCGGATCGGAGGTGGTGAACCCGATCTGGTTGTTAACCACAATATGCACCGTGCCGCCGGTACCGTAACCGCGCGTCTGCGCGAGGTTAAGCGTCTCCATCACCACGCCCTGCCCCGCCATCGACGCATCGCCGTGAATCACCACCGGCAATACCTGATCGCCGCTATGATCCTTGCGGCGATGCTGGCGCGCGCGCACCGAGCCTTCGACCACCGGGTTGACGATCTCCAGATGCGACGGGTTAAACGCCAGCATGGCGTGCATGGGCCCGCCCGGCGTCATGATGTTCGCCGAGTGTCCATCGTGGTATTTCACGTCGCCCGCGAGCACTTCCGGGTTTTGCTTGCCCTCGAACGACGAAAACAAATCCTTGGGCATCTTGCCCAAGGTATTCACCAGCACGTTGAGCCGCCCGCGATGGGCCATGCCGATGACCAGCTCCCGCACACCGGCGGCGCCGGCGCGTTGCAACAGATTGTCGAGCAGTGGAATCAGCGCGTCGCCGCCTTCCAGCGAAAAGCGCGTTTGCCCGACGTATTTGGCGTTGAGATATTTCTCCAGCGTTTCGGACGAAGTCAGACGTTCCAGCAAATGTTTTTTATAAGCCACGTCGTATTTCGGACGCCCCAGCGACGGCTCAAAGCGCTCCAGCAGCCATCGCTTTTGCGGAATATCCGAGATGTACATGATCTCGACGCCGATGCTGCCGCAATAAGTGTCCTTGAGGCGCTGCAGAATATCGCGCAAGGTTGCTTGCGATGCGCCATGCAGCGCGCCCGCGTTGAAGACGGTATCGTAATCCGCTTCGCTCAAGCCGTAAAAAGCCGGGTCCAATTCGGGAATGAGCGGCTTTTCGATGCGCTTTAACGGATCGACCTCGGCCACGCGGCAACCTTGAAATCGGTACGCCGCGATCAGTTGAAGAACTGAAAATTGCTTCTGAAAGCTCGCGCTCGAAGATGCGCTTGCCGGACGGCGCTCTTTGGCCAGCGCGGCAAAGCGTTCCCGCACTTCAAAATGCGACACATCGCGCGGGCCGTCGTCGAGCGTTTGCAACTCGTCGAAATACCCGCGCCAGCGCGGCTCCACCGACAGCGGGTCGGCGAGATACGCCTCATACAAGGCCTCGATGAACGGCGCGTTGGCGCCGTTCAGATAGGAGTTGCCGAGGAACTCTTTCATCATAATGGCACCTGTTGCTTGATCTGCGTGAGGCGTGAAGCGTTAGGCGCTGATCGCATAAGGGGTTGACGCCTCACCCCCGCCTCACGCCTCACGGGGTTACTTACTTGCGCTTGCCCATCGGCACGAAATCGCGCCGCGCCGCGCCGGTGAACAACTGTCGCGGTCGGCCGATCTTGGCCTCCTTGTCGCCCAGCATTTCGTTCCATTGCGCGATCCAGCCCACGGTACGCGCCAACGCGAAAATGGCGGTGAACATCGGCACCGGAATTTTCAACGCCTTGTAGACGATGCCGGAATAGAAATCGACGTTCGGATATAGTTTGCGCTTGATGAAGTATTCGTCTTCGAGCGCGACTTTTTCCAGCGCCATCGCCAGCTTGAACAGCTTGTCGTCCTTCAGACCCAGCGCTTCCAGCACTTCGTGGCACGTCTTCTGGATCAGCTTGGCGCGCGGATCGTAATTCTTGTAAACCCGGTGACCAAAGCCCATCAGCATGGCGTGATCTTCCTGCGCCTTGACCTTGGCAATGAAGGCGGGAATATTCTTTACGTCCCCGATTCCCGCCAGCATTTTTAGCACAGCTTCATTGGCGCCGCCGTGCGCCGGGCCCCACAGCGCGGCGATACCCGCGGAGATGCAGGCAAACGGATTGGCGCCGGTCGAACCCGCCAGGCGCACGGTCGAGGTCGACGCGTTCTGTTCGTGATCGATGTGCAAAATCAAAATGCGTTCCATGGCGCGCGTCAGTACGGGATTGGGCACCCATTCCTCGCACGGTGTACCGAAGGTCATATAGAGAAAATTCTCCACGTAGGACAGATGGTTC
>JANPOH010000534.1:0-4995 GCA_031427895.1 Betaproteobacteria bacterium | reverse complement strand
CCCGTACGCTGCTCAATATACCGTGGCAATGCCGCGACAGCGGCGCGCGTGGTTCTCGGGGCTGTGGAGTGCGGCGCTTGATCCGCCGCGCATCCCAGGTTTAGAGACCCATTCTTTCTAATGAATAATCTCGGTTAAACGAACCGGGCGCACTGTTGAAACCGTGAATGTAAATCAGCATCGATAGGCGTTCAGGGCGGGGCCGTACTACCGGGTGCGCGCCGCCTTGACGAAATCGATCGACGCCTGGAACAACGCCAGGTCTTTTTCGTAATCCGCGGCGTCGGCGCGGTCGATCTGTATCCACTCGCGCGTCGCCGGCAATCCGCGCGGCTGAAACGGAAATACGTTGTCGCGCGAGAAATGCAGTTCAGTCGCGACGGTGGCGGAAAACCGCAGCCCGATGCCGCTGCCGCTGATGCAGGCAAACATTTTGTCGCTGACAAAGTAGGCGTCAAGGCCGTTGATTTTTCGGGCGCTGACACCGGGGAGCTTGAGGAGCAAAGCATCGATCTGCGTCTTGCGGCGGGATTCGGGCGTATCGGTCGTATCGGTCGTCATGAAAATAAACGGATTACGCCGCTACCGCCGGACGCAGTTTCGCCGGCGGCTTCGGCTTCTTCGGTTTCTTCGGTTCCCTGCCTTGCTTGTCGCGATTGCCCATGATCCGTCTCCAGTTGTGTTGTGTGAATCGGTCTGTAACACCATAGCACACGACGGCAAAAATAGCCGCGACGGCGCGGCGTTCAGGCCGCCGGCGCGAATAATTTGTCGTACGCCGCCAACAGGGTGGTATGCATGGCGCTGCCTTGCATGTCCGCGCCCAGCGTCTCCAGGCCGAAAAATTTCTCGCTGCGATCCCGCAACGCCGCTGCCTGGCGCACGGTTTCTTTGCCGTAAAGCAAATCCAGCGAGCGGCGGTAGTTGGCTGTATCGTCCAGATGCATCAGGCTTTCAATGCAGCGATACACCAGCCGCCGCGCGGGTTTCATTTCCTGAAAGTGATGTATCCAGTCGCAGCCTTCGCGTGTCGCGTCTTCATCCCCAATCGCCAGCGCGAGCAGCGTCTTGAGTTCACCGATACGCAACTCTTTCCACACCGTATCCAGCGGAATCGCGAGTCCCAAAATCTCCCATAGCGGGCGTTCGTCGTTCAGGTTCAGCGTTTGCAGATCGTCGAGCAGCGCTTTCGATTCGGCATCGCTCAAATCCGGCAGCCTCACCAGCGCCGGACGTATCTGGTTGCCGACGCTGTTGTTCTCCCACGCGAGGTCTTCCACCGGATAAATCTCCGACATGCCCGGCACCAGAATGCGGCAACTGTAGGCGCCCTGCTCGGTGAAATCGGCGACGTAGATATCCTTGCCCTCGGCCTTGATGCAGTCGCACAGCCACGCATAATCTTCGGCGGTGGTGGTGCTGAAATTCCAGTCCACAAACGGATGATCGGGTTGATCGCCAAGGAAATTCCAGCTAATCACGCCGCTGGAATCGACAAAGTGGATTTCCAGATTGGCGGGCATGGTGATTTCATCCATGTCGAAGCCCGGCTCCGGGAAGCTCTCCAGCGCATCCAGCGCGCGCCCTTGCAGCAGCTCGGTCAGCGCGCGCTCCAGCGCCACCTCGAAACGCGGATGCGCGCCGAAGCTCGCAAAGCAGCCCTGGTCTTTCGGATGCAGCAGCGTTACATTCATCACCGGATAACGCCCGCCCAGCGATGCATCGCGCACCAATATGCCGAAGCCCGCATCACGCAAACCCTTGATGCCGGCGGCGATGCCCGGATAACGCGCGATCACTTCATCCGGTACCTCCGGCAGGCACAAGCCCTCGCTGATGATGCGGTTCTTGATATTGCGTTCAAAAATTTCCGACAAAGCCTGACTGCGCGCCTCCATCAGGGTATTGCCCGCCGCCATGCCGTTGCTCACATACAAATTGCCGATGATATTGACCGGTATCCACGTCTCAACTCCATCGCGCAGGCGCGTGTACGGCAGCGCGCAAATGCCGCGCGCCACGTTGCCGGAATTTAAATCCACCAGCACGTGATCGTCGATATCGCCATCCGGGTTGTAAAACTTGTGCAACTCGGCATTGAGCAACGCCTTCGGCCATTTGCCGTTTTTGGTCGGCGCGAACCAACGCTCGCGCGGATAATGCACAAACGCACGATTGGCGCGCGTCTCGCCAAGATGAAAATGTGTCCAGAAATAATGCGTATTCAACCGCTCAAAAAACTCCCCCAACGCACTCGCCCGCGCCGCGAGCTTCGTCGCACCCTTGCCGTTGGCAAACAGCATCGGGCACTCGTGATCGCGCACATGCACCGACCAGATGGATTCCACGGGATTCAGCCATGACGACTCATCCAGATTGAAGCCGCGCGATGACAGCTTTTGCTGCATGGTGGCGATGGTGGATTCGAGCGAGGCGTCTTTGCCGGGAATGCGAGTTTCGCTTTGCATAATTAACCTTGGGTGCTCGGTGGATTTGTGGATTTGGCGGGGCGGGATGGTGACACAGTTAACCGCTGGAGACCAGACTGACTGCAAGCGCCGCGGGATCCCATTTTGCAAGGTATGCGAATAGCCGCCACATTCCCTTGGTGGAGGCAGGGTTTGCACTCGCGGCACGTAGCGACTCCGGCCCAAGGAATAAGACCGGCATCCGCGCCTGAGTGCCGGCGTGAGTCAGGCGGGCATTAATCCATGGCATCGACTACGGCGCCACCGGCCCAAAGCGGCGACGACCGAACGGAGGCGCCACGACGCGCGACAAAGTAGCGCGACGGAATGCGTGTCAACCGAAATCCCACCATTCGTCACTGCTTTTCACTTCTCGCAAACCTTGCGGCGCCATAACCTTGGGCGGCAGGGCCAGCATCATCAACGACACGATATTCTTGGGCGCCCACGCATTAACGGGATTTCTCAAATAATTGTCAGGCTGAAATATGGGCGCGGGATGAAAGAAAATGCGATATCCGAGCGCAAGGACGAATGCCAGCAACGCTTGCGACTTTTCCTTGATATCGTTCTCGAAATACAGAATCGGGCGAAACTTCTTTATTGACGCCAGCCCGCTGCGCAAAACCGCAAGTTCGCTGCCGTCCACATCTACTTTTATAAAATTGAGTTGTTCAAGTTTCATTGCATCGAGCGGAACAAATGTTGTCTCCCAATTCTCGGATACATAGGCATATTTTCCCCACACGGAACTCGAAGTATCCACATTGGGATTGTCCGCGACAAATGCGTTAATGACCTTGACGTTCTTTATATCGTTCATCGCCAAATTGGCGCACAGCATATTGAATACCTCGGGATGCGATTCGTACGCGAATATTCTGCCCGTTGCTCCGACGATCTCGGAAAGCGGCAAAGTAAGATCGCCCATATTCGCCCCAACATCGATAACGTAATTGCCCAGCGTGACATAACTCTTGAATATCGAGACCTCTGACTCACTGTATTCACCATATAACTCAAAACACTTGCCGATAAACGGACCGCTCGAAAGCATCCATCCATATCGACAACGACTCAATAATTTGTCACCGAATTTCATGACGTGCGGACTTTGTTCCATATGCTCCGATCCGTTGTTGGGGGAAACACATTCAGCCTACGCGACCTTCGCAAGCGCCCGAAACGATTCCGGTGATTGGGCCGCAAGCCTTATCGTCCCTTATCGTCGCTTATCGTCCATTGGCTGCAATGTTTGACCATTGATTGCCGCCGAGAATACTGGGTGTAAACGTCATGTGGAGTCTACCCTATCCCAGCGACCGCGCAGGCGGTTTAGTCCGACAAGGTTTATCTGTCGCGGAGGCGATCTTGGTTAATATCGGCTTGATGCCGCGACAGATAAACAAACGCTATTCGTTACCTTCTCACAAGGATGATAGAACGACATAATTATTTATCCAAAGCAATGGAATTGGTAGCACCCGTCAATCCGCACGGGCGGCCTACACCCCGCTCCGCGCGCCCACCGCATGATTCGACACCACTTCCAGCACCAGCTTGCGCCCCGCGTTAAACAACTCGGTTCGCACCACCGCGATATTGCGCCCGCTTTGCAAAATGGTGGCGCGCGCGGTGACGGCTTTGCCCTGACCGGGGCTGATGTACCACGCCGAGGCGCCGGTGAGGATCGGGTGTTCCGGTACTGCGGCTTGCGCCGTGACCAGCGCGGTATTGATGGAAAGGCCGCCCTGCACATGACCGACGCGGTTGCCGACGTGCATGCCGACCGGCAATTTGCCCGCCGCGCCCGTCGGCGTGCGTTTGACCACCGGGTTCCACAGGCTTGTCAGCAAATCGCCATTGCCTGCAACACGCAGGGCTTTTTCAACGCGGCGGATCACGTCTTTTTCAGCGGGTTCAAGTTCGCTTTTTTTCAATAGCGGCAACACAGCGCCATCGGGGCCGCCCTCCCACGGCAGGCCCTGCATCACCATACCCTTGGGCGCGGGCGGCGACACCCACGTGCCGGACATACGCATGACTTCGCGACCGTTGCACACGATGCGCCCGGCGGCGACGCTTTCGGGCAACGCGGTATGCGGCGAGAAACCATTGCCGCGTCCGCTGATGTGCAACGCGCCGCGCGCGGGCTCTCCGGTGAATTCGACGCGCAACATCAGGGTCGCGGTACGCACGTTCGGATCGATAAACACACGGTTCGCCGCCGCCAGCGCCATGTCGGCGGAAAACAGCATGGCCGCGCGATGGACAATACCGTCGGCGTTGGTGCAATGCGGCGCGGCCTCGACCGTGAACTCGACACCGTCCTTCTCGAAACGCTTGGGCTTGAAACCGAGAAAATAACCAGCGAAATGCATCCCCGGCGCGCGGTTGCTGGAAATCGAACGCAGCACATGGCGGCGGATAAAATCGATGTCTTGCGGACGGAAGCTCACGACGGCAACCTTATTAATGTAAGTATTTGTTTTTAAACATATTTTTGTTATGCGTGGCTGGCATCACT
>JANPOH010000533.1:0-16757 GCA_031427895.1 Betaproteobacteria bacterium | reverse complement strand
GCTCGCCCAGCGCCAGCGGGCCGCCGCGGGTGGCTGGCGTCGCGTCGCGCAGCAAGTCGATCACCAGCGTCAGCTTCGCGCCGCGCGGGCTTACGCTGTTTGTCATCGCGGCATTCATCATCGTGCAACTGTGGATTTTAGGCCATGTCGCCTACTGGGTCAAATTCAATCCGTCATCAACCGCCTTCATGCGCGGGCGGCTGGAGTTAATGAAAGACGGTGACGCCAAGGCCAAGCTGCGCCATCAATGGGTGCCGTATCAAAAAATTTCCGTGCATTTAAAGCGCTCGGTGATGGCCTCCGAGGATGCCAAATTCATGGAGCATCGCGGCTTTGACTGGGACGGCATCAAGGTTGCGTGGGAGCGCAACCAGCGCGAAGGCGGTATCGTGGCCGGCGGCTCCACCATCAGTCAGCAATTGGCGAAGAATCTTTTTTTCTCCGGCAAGCGCACCTGGTGGCGCAAGGCGCAGGAGGCCGTGGTCACCGTGATGCTCGAAACGCTGATGTCCAAGCAGCGTATTTTTGAAATTTATCTCAACGTGATCGAATGGGGCGACGGCGTGTTCGGCGCCGAAGCCGCGGCGCGGTATCACTATGGTGCCGCGGCGGCGGGGCTGTCGCCGGAGCAGGCGGCGCGTCTGGCGGCGATGGTGCCCAGCCCGCGCCGCTACGGGCCGGGCGCGAACACTGCGTACCTGCGGCAGCGCACCAGCATCATCGCCACGCGGGCGCGTATGGTGGCGGCGCCGTGATCCTGGCAAGAAACTTCACCGCAAAGACGCAAAGAAAACACAAAGGAAACCCAACTTCCATCGGGTTTTCTAGGCGGTGATTTTTAAGGGTTCAGCGCAAACCCGTTCAAGTCCGTCATGGAATCGGCAACGCCATAACGCTGGTTGGCATCGCGCGTGACAGACGCCATCGCACACTCTGCGTCATGCGTAAAAAACAGCCGCACGCCGCGCGCGAACTTGTCGTCGAGAAAACGGGTTTTTTCGTCGATCAGCAGTTCGGGGTAGCGGTCGTAGCCCATGGTGACCGGCACATGCACCCACGGCCGGCCGGGGATCAGATCGGCGCAAAACACCACCCCTTTATTGCCGCCAATGGCGGATAGCAGCAGCCCCGGCGTGTGGCCGTGGCTGTACTCAAAGCGCACTTGCGGCCCCAGTGTGGGTGAGTGGTCGCCCGCCACGATTTCCAGCCTGCCGCTGGCCATTAACAAGGCCGGCAGTTCGGCTATGAACGAGGCGCGGTCGCGCGGATGCGGGGCTTGCGCGCGCTCCCAGCACTCCCGACCTACAATAAATTTTGCATTTGAAAACAACAACTTAGATGATTCTCCCGACTGCCACGGTGCGAGCAAGCCGCCTGCGTGATCAAAATGCAGATGCGACAGCACCACGGCGTCGATGTCTTCGTGAGTGAATCCGGCGCGGGCCAGAGAAGCCAGCAACACGTGCTCATCTTCGACCACGCCGTAACGTTCTTTCAGCTTCGGTTCAAAAAACGCGCCGATGCCGGTTTCAAACAGCACGCGCTTGTCGCCGTGCTCCCCCAAGCCCGTCGCCAGCAGCGCGCGGCAGGCGAGCGGCACGCGATTCTCGGCGTCGGGCTTGAGCCAGCGCGACCAAAGCGCGCGCGGCGCATTGCCGAACATCGCGCCGCCGTCGAGTTTTTGCGAATTGCCGAGGATGGACCAGAGTTGGATCATCATTCCACCGTGACTTTAGCCGCGCGCGCGACCTTCAGGTAGCGTGCGGCGTCGGCGCGGTGCATCGAATGGTCGTGCAGCATGGGTTGTTTCCTGGCGGTAGTCATGGGTTGGGTTGTCGGTACGGGATTTATTTTGCCGCCGATACAGCATAATATGCCATATCGGCTAACCGCCATATCAGGATATAGGTATGAGACGCAGAGTTTTTCTGGGCGCGCTGGCGGGTGCCAGCGTGGCGGGTACGGCATACGTTTATACCCTGCGCGCGCCGGATGTCATCTACATCGCGACGGCGACTAATGTCGTCGATCGGATGCTGAAGCTGGCGGAAGTCTCCAGCAAGGATATCGTCTACGACCTGGGTTGTGGCGATGGGCGCTTTGTCATCACGGCGGCACGGCAGTTCGGCGCTCGCGGCATCGGAATCGATATCGATCCGGCGCGCATTAAAGAGGCGCGCGAGCTGGCGCAACGCACCAACACCGCCGACCGCGTGCGCTTTGTCGAGGCGGATTTGTTCAAGACGGATTTCCGCGAGGCCACGGTCGTGACATTGTTTTTGGCGCCGGCGCTAAACCTGAAGCTGCGTCCCAAATTGCTGGCGGACCTCAAGCCCGGCACGCGCGTGGTGTCTCACCGCTTTGATATGGGCGACTGGAAGCCGGAAAAGGTGGAGCACGTGGATGCCACGCCGATTTATTTGTGGCGCATTCCAGCGCGTTCATGACGGCATCGGCCGGTATCGCGCGGGACTTGCGGCATAATCAGCAATCGCTTTAATCAGGATACCGTATGCAACGCAGACAATTTATCGGTGCCACGGGCGCCATGGGCACCATGAGCACGATCGGCCTATCGGGCACGGCGTTTGACTTGTTCGCGCAGCCCGCGGCGCGCACGCCCGACGTGATCTACGTGCCAACGGATTTCGAGGTGGTGGTGCAAATGTTGAAGCTGGCCGAAGTGACCAGTAAAGACATTGTGTATGACCTCGGCTGCGGCGACGGGCGCTTCGTGGTGACGGCGGCGCGGCAATTCGGCGCGCGCGGCGTGGGCATCGACATCGACCCGGAACGCATTAAAGAGGCGCGTGAACTCGCCGCACGCACTGGCGCGGACGACAAAGTTAAGTTCTTACAGGGCGACCTGTTCGACGCCGATATCAGCGAGGCCACGGTGGTGACTTTGTATCTGCTGACGCGGCTTAACCTCAAGCTGCGACCGAAGCTGATGAAGGAGCTCAGGCCCGGCACGCGCATTGTGTCGCACGCCTTCGACATGGGCGACTGGAAGCCGGAGGCGACGGAGCAGGTCGGCGGATCGTCGATTTATCTGTGGCGCATTCCGCCGCGTTCATGAGGCGTGGCTGGGGCGCGTGGCTGTGCGTGCTGGCAGCCGGATGCACAACACCCGCCGGGGATGCCCGCTACCAAATGAGCGGCGGTGAAATCCGCCAGCCGCTTGCCGGCGGCACGCCCGACGCCGAGCGCGGACGCAACGTGCTGGTCAGCCGCGAGAGTAATTGCATACTGTGCCACGCCGTACCCGAAACCGGCGAACGTTTTTTCGGCAATCTGGCGCCGCCGCTGTCGGGCGCGGGCGCGCGGCTGACGGCGGCGCAACTGCGCGCGCGCATTGTTGACCCGCTGTATTTCAATCCGCAATCCATCATGCCTGCCTACTATCGCGTGGATGGCTTGAATCGCGTGGCGGAACCATTGCGTGGCAAACCGATTCTAAGCGCGGCGCAGATTGAAGATGTGATAGTCTATTTGTTGACGCTCAAATGACCCATCACCATCAAAACACCGAACGAAGGCGCGTGCTCAAGGGTATTGCCGGCATCGCGGGGAGCATGTTAATGCCGCTGCCGGTGTTCGGGCAATTGCCCGCCGCCGCGCGCCCGCCGCTGGAAGTGCTGGTGCCGGCGTTAAAAGACATCACGCGCGGCGCACCGGTGCGCGAGAGCCGCGTCAAGCTGAATATCCCGCACTTGGCGGAAAACGGCCACCTGGTGCCGCTCACCGTGACGGTGGATAGCCCGATGACGGCGGCGGATCATGTCACCACCTTGTATTTGCTCTCCGAAAAAAACCCGCGCTCCATCATCGCGAAAATCAGCATGGCGCCGGGCGCCGGGCGCGCCGCGCTGACCACGCGCATACGGCTCGCCGGTGCGCAGCATGTGGTGGCGGTGGCGCAGATGTCGGATGGTTCATTCTGGGGTGCGGCGGTGGATGTGATCGTCACTGAAACCGCGTGTCTGGATGCGTCGGAAATAACCTAAGTGAGAACGAAAGTGAGAGCGAAAGTGAGAGAGAAAGTGAGTACATGAGCGTCGCCCGAGTACTCGTGCCGTCGCAAGCCAAACGCGGCGAGTTGGTGGAAATTCGCATCGCGATTCAGCATCCGATGGAAACCGGCTTTCGCATGAGCAACCTGGGTCAGGTGATCCCGAAAAACACCATCAGCCATCTGCTGTGCCGCTATAACGGCGCGGATGTTTTTCGCGCGGAAATGGGGTCGGGCATCGCCGCCAATCCCTATTTGCAGTTTTATATCGTTGCACAGGAAAGCGGCAACGTCGAGTTTTCGTGGTCGGATGATGCGGGCGATAAAGGCTCGGCGAGCGCGGCGATTACCGTAACGGCGTGAACGAGTAAGAACCGTGCCCCGCGTGGAAGTCTGGTTTTTCCCGTTCGCCCGTTTACTCGTTCATTCGTTCACGCTGGTGTTTGCGATGGCCGCAGGCGCATTCAGCGCCGAGATCAAGCGACCAGAACCCCTCAAATCCGGCTTCGAGTTTTCCGGCACGGAAGTGCGCGCGCTGCAACAGGACGATTTTTCCAGCCCGGCGATGTTATGGGTGACGCGCGGCGAAAAGCTGTGGAAAGAGCCGGCGGGCAAGAGCGAAAAATCCTGCGCCGGTTGTCATCAGGATGCGCGCACCAGCATGAAAGGCGTGTCGGCAAAGTATCCCAAAATTGATCCCGGCACGGCAAGACTTACCAATGTTGAAGGCCGCATCAACCAATGCCGCACGCAAAATCAGCAGACGACGCCGCTGCGATATGAATCCGACGAGTTGCTGGCATTGACGGCGTATGTCGGCATGCAGTCACGCGGCTTGCCGGTCAACGTGGCGATTGACACGCAGAACCGTCGCCACTTCGAGCGCGGCAAAGACCTTTTTTATACCCGCATGGGCCAGATCAATCTCGCCTGCACGCATTGCCATGACCGCAATTTTGGCCGCAAGCTGTTAAACGACACCATCAGCCAGGGGCACGGCAATCCGTATCCGGCGTATCGGCTGGAGTGGCAAACCGTCGGCTCATTGCATCGCCGCCTGCGGGCGTGTTTTTTCGGCGTGCGCGCCGAGCTGCCACCGGCGGGGTCGCCGGATTTGCTGGACCTGGAATTGTTCCTTGCGTGGCGCGCGCAAGGCTTAAAAGTGGAGACGCCCGGTGTACGAAAATAAAATTCTCTCTGTCGTGTTGTGGCTGCTGGCCGCCAGCGGCGCCGCGCAGGCCGCGACGTACCCCGAGCGGCCGATCCGCTTTGTCGTCGCGTTCGCGGCGGGCGGCAGCATCGATCTGCTCGCGCGACAGTTCGCGCAAAAGCTCACCGAGAGCCTGGGCCAGCAGGTGGTGATCGATAACCGTCCGGGCGCGGGCGGCAATCTGAGTGCGGAGATCACCGCGCGTGCCGCGCCCGACGGTTACACCATTTATATCTGCGCGCCGTCGCTGGTGGTGAACGTCGCGCTCTACAGCAAGATCGCGTATGACCCGCTGCGTGATTTCGCGCCGGTGACGCTGCTCGCCTCGGTGCAAAACGCGCTGGTGGCGTATCCGGGCTTCGCCGCAAAATCGGTCAAGGAGTTGATCGCACTCGCCAAATCAAAACCGGGGCAGATCAATTACGCCTCCACCGGCAGCGGCAGTTCCGGGCACCTGGTGATGGAGATGTTTCGCGCGCAGGCGGGCATCGATATCACGCACGTGCCGTACAAAACCATCGGCCAGACCACCGCTGATCTCATCAGCGGGCAGGTGTCGCTGTGGTTTCCGACGATTCCCGGCGCGCTGCCGCACATCAAGGGCGGACGCATGCGCGCGCTGGCGGTGGCGGGCTCGAAGCGTTCACCGGCGCTCGCGGATATACCGACCGTGGCGGAAGCGGCGGCGTTGCCGGGCTTCGACGCCGCGACGTGGTACGCGATACTCACGCCGGCGAATACGCCGAAGGAAATCACCGCGAAGCTCAACACGGAATTTTTGCGCGCACTGCGTTTGCCCGATATGCAGGAGCGTTTGGCCGCGCAAGGCGTTGAATCCATCGGCAGCACCCCCGAACAACTGGCCGCGCATATCCGCAACGAGTTGCCGAAGTGGGCGAAGGTGATTAAAGCCGCCGGTGTTCGTGCAGATTAAAATACAATAAAAACAAATACTTACGTAAGTTAATCTATTCAGCCTTGATCCCCGCCTCGCGCACTACGCGCGCGTATTTGACGGTTTCGGATTTGATGAAGGCGGCAAATTCCTTCGGCCCGCTGCCGACCGGCTCCGCACCTTGCTTGATGAGTGCGTCCTGCATGTCTTTTGACTTGGTGCCTTTGATGACTTCGGCGGAAAGTTTTTCGAGTACTGCGGTCCGCAAACCGGCGGGCGCGACCAAGCCGTACCACGCAATCGATTCATAACCCTTGATGCCCGCTTCAGCAACGGTGGGCACCTCCGGCCACGCCGCGCTACGTTTCGATGTGGTGATGCCGAGCACGCGCAATTTGCCGGTGCGTCCGTGCGGCGCGACCGACAAGATGGTGGAAGCCATCACGTTGACTTGTCCCGCGAGCAAGTCGATGAGCCCCGGTCCGCCGCCTTTGTACGGCACGTGCGTCATCTTGATGCCGGCCATGGTATTGATAAGTTCACCGGCGAGATGCTGCGACGAACCAATGCCGCCCGACGCATAGTTCAGCGGTTTGGCGGCGTTACGCGCCAGCGCGATCAACTCCTGCACGTTGTTCGCTTTTACCGACGGATGCACCGCCAGCAGCAGCGGCAGTATCGCGGTCAAACTAATCGGCTGAAAATCCTTTTCCGAATCGTACGGCAGTTTTTTATTCAGCGACGGATTCAGCGCGTGACCAATGGCCACCATCAGCAGGCTGTGACCGTCCGGGTTGGATTTCGCAATCAGCTCGGCGGCGATCACGCCGTTGGCGCCCGCGCGGTTATCCACCACCACCTGCTGCCCCCACGCCTCGGTGAGATTCTTGCCGATCATGCGCGCCAGCACGTCGGTAGAGCCGCCGGCAGTGAAGGGGACGATGATGCGCAGCGGGCGATTGGGATAGTCGGCCGCGCTTGCGGCTGTTGCCGTTGTGAAGATCAGCGCCGGAATAGCCAAGCGCAGAAGCACCGGGGCGCTGCGAGCGTGTGGCGGCTTAGAGTCGTTCCGGAGGATCATAGGGTACATAGGGTACTTTCGCAAAAGACCATTGGACGACCGCTAGTTTACATGGGCACGTTAACTGCTAGACACGCGCTGTACCTTTGCAGTGCCGACTAAGCCCGCAGCGTGTGAACGGCTTGCCATGGAAAAAGCGACTGTTGATCGAACGAGGTTCAAATCTTGATTACTACTGTTTAATCCAAGCCTCGGGCCCGATCCGTTTGGACACATCTTCGGTCCAGACAACGCGGCTATCGACCGCGTAGAGCCAGCACTCAACGCCGTTTTCCCGGCAAAGATCAAATGCAATGGGCACTGCATTTGCGTCGTCACTCATCATGTACCAGCCGCCCTTCGTAGTGATAACAAACGCTTTTGGCGTCGGCAGCGAAGTGTAATAATTGTAGCGTTCCCGCCCCTTTTCGGACAGTGGCACACGGGCGATGTCGTGAGCTTCTGCAAACCCGCTGGCCGCTGGCACGGGTTTGCGGTGCGTGTGAAAACGCGTCGCGTGATCGTAGCGCAGAGTTATTCCGAATTCCCGTGCGAGGAACTCGAACGTCGCCTGTCTGGCAGCCTCGCGTGCCACAGGGTTGCCGCCCACTGAGGCCGTGCCGCTAAGTGTGTTACCGACCCCCGTGCGTACACGTACCGGCGTTGTGCTGTCAAAAGCGTGGTGGCTTTCCGGATATATCGTCAAGTGGGATGGCGCCTTGCTGTCGGCACGTTTAATTTTCGCCTGTAAATCTTCACATTGTGACGCGGGCGTCCAGTTATCCAGCGCACCCGCTAGCATGAGAAGGGGTGTGCGAACGGCGTAGTTGAACATTTTTGTGAACTTGATGCATCCCGGATATAGCGCGATCGCGGCGCGCGGCGCCAATGGCTGTGCTTGGACCTCCCCATCCGTTGCATCGACTACCGACAACACAGTTGAGCCGCCGTGCGATCTGCCAATGATGGCGGTTCGCGTGGCATCCACACCATGTTGACGCGAGAGCCACTGTATGGCGGCAAAAACATCACGTCGTCTGTCTTCCTCATGGATAGAGCGGCGAGAGGACGGAATTTCACAAATGGATTTTGCGCCACGGGTGGTGAAACTATCGAGCACCAGGTAGTGTATTCCTTCCGCATTGAAGTCGCCCGCCTCGCGCCGCGCGGCGAGCGGCAATAGACCCGCGTTGGTTAGCGCGCCACCGCAACCGTGGAGCGCAATCACTGCCGGATGTGCTTCGGTGCCTTGGTTTGCACGAAACCAATACCCATCCAGGGTTAGCCTGCCGTCCAATGAAGGAATGTTTACCTTTTGTTGTGCGGCTGCTGGAGAAATCGCGACAGTGATAGCAATTATGAGTAGACGTAGCATTACATGTCGCAGTTCATGATGGGAAATGGGATGAGAAAGCATGAGGGTCAGGCTCGGCTAATTGCATAATAATCTCCATTCAATTGGGCGCGGTCAACGAGGTCACGCTTGCTTATCGGGATGCACGCGCACCACCGGCTGCGCCATCGGCGGATTGAGCTTGATCGACAAGTCGCGGCGCGCCTCGCCGGTGGGCGCATGGTTGATTTTGCGCGTGCCCGAAAGATGAATGCCGTGCAAATCGGCGATATGTTTTTTCATGCCGTCCGACAAGGTGTCGTAGGGGAGAGTCATGTTGGCGAACAACGTATCACCGCCGACATCGGGCACGGTATGGCTCTATGGCAGCGAGCCCAGCGCGGGCACGGCGGTGAACGACATATCCGTGTGCCACTGGCGGCCGGTGTAGCGTGAGTTCGACGGCGTGCCGTCCGCGTTTGGCTGGTTGGTCACCAGCAGCAGTTCGGGATATTGCGGATGGCGATCGAGCGGCAGCGCATCGTGTTTATCCAGCGCCCCGAAACGGCGGCTGAATTCGATGTGCTGCTCGCGCGAGATGTCTTGATCGCGAAACAGCAATATGCCGTGATCGAGAAACGCCTGGTAGATCTTGCCAAAGGCGGTCTCGCTCATCGGCGCACCCACATCGATATCACAGACCTTCACGCCGAGTGCGTACGATACGTACGATGGCTTTCGTAATTTCAATGCCATGCCGGGTCCTGAAAATGACTTGCGTGCTTGCCTTCGAATTTACTTCCGCGAGTAGTCGATAAAGCCGTCGCGATTCGGCATTCTCACCTGCGGCAATGTTTGCGCGTTCATCACGGCCGTTTCCGGCACGATGCCGTTCAGATGCAGCACGTACGCGGTGACCGCATATACCTCGTCATTCGACAGCGACATCGGCGCGGTGGTAGGCATCGCGCGCCGCGTGTAATCAAACAACGTGGTCGCATAAGGCCAGTAACTGCCGACCGTACGCATCGGCTTGCCCGACGTCAGCGAACCGATGCCGCCCACCAGCGGATCGGCGGGTTTGCCTTCGCCCTTGGCGCCGTGGCAGTTTTGGCATTTGGCCTCGTAGACTTTGGCGCCCTGCGCCACGTTGCCGCTGCCCGCGGGCAGGCCCGCGCCGCTGGGTGGAATGCTGATGTCCATCGCCGCGAGCATCGCGGTAGTGGGCGTTGTGCCCAGATTGGGGCCGCGGGTTGGGGCGGGGCTGGTGGTGCTGTCGGGCGTGGCGCACGCGGTAACGAGCGCCAGAGTGATCAGACTGCCGACGATTTGATTATGCATGGACATTGCTGATGCTCCCGTCGGCGGCGACGCCCCAAGTCTGGATGTAATGGTTGTGATAATTCATACCGGCGACGTATTGCGATGTAAACGCGGTGCGCGTCGGCTGCACATGGCCTTTTTCGTCGGTGGCGCGGCTTTGCAGCGTGGCCGCCGTGCCGTTCCATTCCCAGGGCAATCGAAAGCGCGTAAAGCTCTTTGAGTAGATGGGGCCCTGCAATGGCGCATCACGCCAGCTTGCGCCGCCGTCGGCGGACACCTCCACGCGGGCGATGCGCCCTGCGCCCGACCACGCAAGGCCGGTGATTTCATACAGGCCGTGGCGATCCAGCTTGTGACCGAACGACGGAAAGGTGATGATCGATTTCACGCCCAGTTCAAAGGTAAACTGGCGCGCCTTGCCGTCACTCTGCAAGTCGGAATATTTGGAGGTTTCATCCTTGGTGTGCGTCGGCTCGTTGGTAACCTTGATGCGGCGCAGCCACTTCACGCTCATATTGCCCTCCCAGCCCGGCAGCAACAGGCGCATCGGGTAGCCCTGCTCGGGCCGCACGCGCTCGCCGTTCTGATACAGCGCAACCATCGCATCATCCATGCATTTGGCGAGCGGCACGCTGCGGCTCATCGCGGCGGCGTCCGCGCCCTCGGCGAGGATCCAGCTTGCGCCGCTTTGGATGCCGGCTTCGTTCAGCAGCAGCGACAGCGGCACGCCCGTCCATTCGCTCACCGACGCTAGGCCGTGTATCGCGCCGGCGGTGCCCTGCACCGGTTTTGCCTGCGCATTGGCGCCGCTGTTGCCTGAGCACTCGACAAAGCACACGCGGGAAACCATCGGGTAGCGCGATAGGGTTGCCAGGTTAAACACCAGCGGGCGACTGACCATGCCGTGGATCAGCAATTCGTGCTTCGCCGGATCGATATCCGGCACGCCGTTGTGATGACGTTCAAAATGCAGGCCGCTCGGCGTGATGGTGCCTTCGAGTGATTGATGCGGCGTGCGTGAGCTGCCCGCACCCGGCGTCACCGAGACGTAGCCCGAAGCAAACGGACGCGCCACCGCCTTTTCAAACGAGGAAGGCGTGCCATACGCGCGCATCGGCGTGCCCATGGTTTTCATCCACGGCGGCACCTCCTGCGCGGCGGCGGTTGCGGCGACACCACCGGCAGCGAGCGTGCCCGCGACCGATGCGCCGTGCGTCAGAAAGCGGCGGCGGTTTGTGTCAGTTGGCGCAACGCGAGTTTCACTGGCCGCAACAATAGCGTACGGCGATGGTTTTTTGCTCATGGTTACTCCCTCCTTGTAGAGCGTTCGAGATTACATCGGAGAGGCCGGACCGCAAAGCGCCCCAGGTAATAAAACATTCTGGCGGCCTCCAGAATGTTGTTTAAAAACAAATACTTACCGTGAGGCCGCCAGAAAAATTCAGTCGCACCAAACTATCCTCGTATCAATTCATCCGCGCGCAGCAGCAAAGTCCTGGGTGGTGCAACACCGAGCAGGCTTGCGGTCTTTAGATTGATGACGAGTTGAAAGCGCGTGGGCTGTTCAATCGGCAGTTCCGCCGCCTTGGCGCCGCGCGCGAGTTTGTCGATATAGGCGGCAACACGGCGATAGCTGTCGAGAAAACTTTCACCGTAGCTCATGAATCCGCCGTCGGCCACGAATTCGCGGTGACCATACATCACCGGCAGGCCCTGCTGGTTCGCCACATCGATCACCCGCCGCCGCAGATTAAATGTCATTGGATCGTCAGGCAGAACCAGCAGGCCGCCGGCGTTGATTTTCTTCAGTTCATCGAGAGCGGAGTCAAGACCAGAGGGGCCGCGAACTTCGACGCGCACCGGTGTTATCCCCAGCGGGCGTGCCGCAGCTTGCATATCCGACCATAGCGCTTCGTGCGCGGTGTTGATGGTGTTGACGAGCACGGCGATGCGTTTTGCCTTTGGCACTGCCGCGTGCAACAGCTCCAGCATTTTTGGCATGAGTTCGCGCGATTGGCTCGACCGGCCGGTGACGTTGGTGCCGGGCTGCGCGAGATTTTGCACAAATCCCTGCCCCACCGGGTCGGCCACGCTCACCATCACAACTGGTATCTGCTGGGAGGCCTGCATCACGGCACGCGTTGAGCCGGTGCAAGCCGTGATGATGACATCCGGGCGTAGCGCGACCAGTTCACGTGCAATCGGCAGCATCTGATCGCCGCGCAACTGGGCATAGCGGCGGTCAATAGTGAGATTCTTGCCCTCCACGTAGCCCAAATCGCGCAGCCCGGCAATGAGGGCATCACCAAGGCTGGCGTAGTAGGACTCGAACCCGGCCAGCAGAATTCCGACACGGAGGTGTTTGTCGGCCGCGGCGGCGATTCCCGCCGCCCAGGATGCCGGCAGGATCAGAACTTTGCACAGGGTTCTGCGCAGTCTTGAGTGCATGCTTGTCCTCCTTTAGCGATTCGTCCGCATGAGTGTGACGCATAACCGGCAGTGCAGGCAACCGTGAACTACCGTTCCGCCGCTGGACGCAAAAACTGCCGCATGGCGAACTCAGCGATACGTTTTCCCAGGTGCGTGCCATGTTCATCGGCAGTGCGGAAGTGAATGCCGCCCCACACGCGCGCGTCTTCCATTTCCTTTACGAGCTGAGCCAGACTGGTATAGCGCCGCTCGACCCCCAGCGGCGCTGGCAGCACCAGCGCTGTGTTGATGGCGTCGGTGCCAAAGAACTGCCGCAGCACGACTTCCGCGGCTCCGGTGGCCAGACAGTGAGCGGACGGATACTCCGGATGTGGCGGCGTCACCAGCAGCGGCTCCCACTTCGCATCGGCGGTGAGCGCCAAATTTTGCAACTGGGCCGCGTTACGAATCGCGGTCACCGGGCGCCAGTGATTGAAGCGGTATTTCACCTCGAATCCAGCGATCAGCGAATCGGCCATCGCCATATTGAGATACGCAAACAGCCGCGCATTGTCGATGAGCGTGTTCTTGCGTGCCGCCGCCATTGAGCGCGCGATCGCGTTAAGTGGCGGAATTTCCGACCCCGCCCAGAAGATCGCTGTCGCCGTCTGCTCATTCGTGCGCGTGGTACTGCCTCTGCCACCGAAGGATTTTACTTCGTTGAAGTCACGCATGAATTCCGCGCTGCCGGGCGCGGGAGGGCCGGGCACATCGAATTGCACCGCACTGCGCAACAGGAATGGTTTTACGCCCCCCCATTGCGGAATTACGGGTTGTGCATTCATCGGCGGAGTTACCTGGTAAGCGCCCGGCCCCTCGCGTAGCGCGTAACTCACCTTGGCGCCAACGCCATCGCCCTTGCGTAAGTCGAAAATACGTGTCGCGACCTCCTTGCCAAGTGCGATGCCTTCCGTGCGTGCAGACCCTTCGGCAATCTTGGACAACGCCGTATTTAGAGAGCCATCCAGACTGGCCCGTTGCAACGGAAACAATCCCGTCAAGATGCCATGCGCCGCGGCCGCCACCGCCGCTTCGGCAGAGGTGCCCGCTGGCGCCGGTAAATCGACCGCGTAAGGCGCGTGGCGGCGCTCGACAGCGTTTACCGCGTCATAAATCGCCGCATGCACCATGGCCATGGCGCGAGTCTGAGGTGGCGGCGGCAATCCGGCCATATCGGTGGCTCGAATGGCAATGTCGTTCCAGTCGGTCACCATATCGGCGCGTGCGGGCGATAGCAGGCAAAACGCAAGACTTGTGGCAGCGGCAATGGCTTTGAATACATTCATGACGGTACTCCTTTCGTAGTCGATGTTGAACAAATTACGAGGTCATCCTATTTGCCCGTCCCGTACAGAACAATATGGCTTAGGGGCTAGCCCTAAGGGGCAGCCTCACAGCCGGTTGCGCAGGTGTAGACTGTGGTTCGTGAAAATCCTCATCGTCGATGACCATCCGTTGGTGCGCGATGCCATGTCCCGCATCGTCGTCGAACTTGCTCCAGCGGTGGAAGCATTGCAGGCGGCGGATTGCGCGCGCGGCCTTGAGCTCGCGCGAGGTGTACCTGACGTTGATCTGGTACTGCTGGACCTCAATTTGCCGGGCGTGCGCGGATTCGAGGCATTGGAGCAATTTCGCCGTGAACATCCGGCATTACCGGTGGTGGTGGTTTCCATGCATCATGACGGCGACACCGTGCGGGAAGTCATCCGCCGCGGCGCGATGGGCTTCATTCCCAAGGTTTGCACCAAAGAGATCATTCTCGGTGCACTGCGTTTGGTGCTGTCCGGCGCGGTCTATGTGCCCTCACAGGCGATAGCCGAAGATGCCGGCGCGGCGGACGTGCAATCACCGGGGCGGGCGGCAGTGTCGCTGTCCAAACTCGGCGAACTCGGATTAACGCCGCGTCAGGTTGAAGTGCTTGCGTTGATGATGCGCGGTCGCAATAACAAGGAAATCTGCCGTGATCTGGGGCTGGCAGAGCGTACCGTCAAGCTGCATGTGACGGCGGTGCTCAATGTGCTGCGCGTATCGAGCCGCACGCAGGCGGTGATCGCGGCCTCGCGCTTGGGACTGAACCCCGAAAACCTGGCGACGGGCGTCGGCGGACGTTGATTCAGCGGGCGCTCGCGGCGCGCAGGTGATGCAGCATCGCGCGCAGTTTCGCGGCCTGCAGCGGTTTGTGCAATAGATGCAGCGACAGCCGCGCGGCATGGGTGCGTAGTTCTTCTGTTACATCGCCGCTGACCAGAACGGCGGGTATTTCTTCGGCGCGCGCGGCGCGGATGCGCGCGATGGCGTCCGCCCCGTTCTCATGAGCAAGGTGATAGTCGCAGACAATCACATCGGGATCGCGGATGCACGCCGCGAGGGCATCCTCGCTGCAAGCCGCCCCAATGACCTCCCACCCCCACTGCGTGAGCAACCCGCAAGCGGCATCGCGTGCATGCGGGTCGTCATCGATAATCAGCGCGAGGCCGCCGGCAAACCCCGTTTCGGACATTTCGTGCGGTGCCGGCACATCGGCAACGGATCCGGCAGGCGCCAGGGGAACGGTAATGCTGAACAGTGATCCCTTGCCGGGCATGGAACGCACGGTAACCGTTACATCAATCAATTGTGCGAGGCGGCGCACGATGGCGAGGCCAAGCCCCATGCCGCCGGCCTCGCCCCCGCCGGCATGGCCGCCGCCAGCCTCACCACGATAGAACTCGTCGAAGATGTGCGCGGTTTCATCAGGTGCGATGCCCGCGCCGGTGTCCCACACGTCGATGCGCGCGTGTGAACCCCTGTGCCGCACGCCGACCAGCACGCCGCCCTCGCGCGTATAGCGCAAGGCGTTGGAAACGAGATTCTGCAGAATACGTTCGAGCAGTGCGGCGTCGCTTGCCAGCACCAGGCGCGATGAGCGTATCCGCATGCGCAGGCCCTTGGCACGGGCGAGGACCGCGAAGCTCTGTTCAATGCTGTTCAGCACGGACTGCACATCAAATTTCGTGAGATTCACCTGGAGCGTATTGGCATCCAGTTTCGAGATGTCGAGCAGAGCGTCAAGCAGGCTGGATATCGACAGCCACGACGACT
The DNA here is from genome assembly GCA_031427895.1 of Betaproteobacteria bacterium. GTDB lineage: Bacteria > Pseudomonadota > Gammaproteobacteria > Burkholderiales > SG8-41 > UBA5216. The sequence goes on along the minus strand of JANPOH010000533.1, from coordinate 1,374 downwards.
CTATTCTTCCGATCAGGGAATCGCGCACGGCGTCGTCGCGCGCTTCTTTCGCCTGCGCGACGTAAAGACCCAGTGCATGTACCGGCTGGCGTAAATCGTGGCTCGCCACCGCGAGAAAACGCGACTTGGCGTTATTCGCTTGCGCCAGCGCCCGCGTGCGTTCCTCGATTTTCAGTTCGAGGCCGGAGCGCGATTCGTGCAAACGTTCAGCCATGGTGTTGAATTCGTTCGCGAGGGTTTCGAGTTCATCACCGGTGGTAATGGACACGCGCTCGTCAAGCTTGCCTTCGCCGATGCGCGCCGCGCCGGTTTGCAGCAAGCGTATCGGCGCCGCCATGCGCCGCGCCAGCGCGAGGCCTAACACGATACACAGCGCGACGCTGGTAATCAGCACCAATGCCGTGCGCGTTACTGTGGCATAGAGCGGCGCGAAGGCTTCCGCCACGGGTTCCTCGACGTAGACAAACCAGCCCGGCGCAGGCACCGGAATCCATGCCGCGAGCGACGGGCGAGCCTTGCCGTCGGCAGCGGTGTCCGAGATCAGCACCGGGCCGGGACCGGAATCGCGGTGCGACAGCGCCGCACGTACCTGTGGCAACGCCGACAGATCGGTTTGACGGAGCACGAGACTGATATCCGGATGAGAAATGAGTTTGCCCCGCTTATCCACGACGTAGGCGTAACCTGACTCGCCAACACGCATGGTCGATACGACATCCCATACAAATTTGAGATTGATCTCGGCGACGACTACGCCGGAATCCCTCTCGCCGCCCGCGACCGCGACCGAAAGATGAGGTTCGGTTTGATGGCGAAAATACACGGCGCCAAAGGCCGTTCCGTGCGTTTTCGCGGACTTGACAACCGGCTCGGTGGAGCGGTCACGCGTACCGCGCAATACGTCGGGGGCGATCCGCGACAGGCGCAGGCGTTCCGTGCCGCCTGCGTCAATCCATGCTGCTTCCACCACGGCCGGATTAATGCGCAGCAGCTTGATGAGTTCCCGATGCTGCTCATCGGGCGCAACGTCAGGCAGTGCGACGGGCGATGCGAGCAGCGCTGCACGCAAGTGGCTCTCGATCGTGCGTAAATAGTGATCAATGCTCGTCGCCGCCACACGCGCCTTCTCGCGGTGCAATTCATCGACCAGCAGCCGTGTGTCGCGATAGCCGAAAGCCAGGCTGACCAACCCGCTTGCCAGCACGCCCAGCGTTACCACGGCGGCAAAATAGGCTGCGTATTTCTGGAAGAGACGCCCGCGTACGGGCATGGCGGCCTCGGAAATCGTTGATCGAAGATTCTGACTGAGTCTAACAGCGGGCTGAACCTTACCCGCGCCAAACCATCAGTATCCAAACAAAAATCCCGGCATAA
>JANPOH010000532.1:0-2770 GCA_031427895.1 Betaproteobacteria bacterium | reverse complement strand
GTGGAGCGGTTTGTGGTCAGCCTCGAAAAAGCGCTTGAAAAGGACCGCGCCAGCAAGGAGTCATGGGACGCGCTGTTTGCGTATTGGCGTTTGCTCGGCAGGCAGGATACGTTCGACGATCTGGCGATCCAATATGCGGTGAAGACCGGAATCTCGCCGCCGTCGTGGTGAGGGGTGATGTGTAAGTATTTGTTTTTAATATGAAATTATCCGATATTGAGACGCCGGCGCTGGTACTGAGCCGCGCCACGCTGGAGCGCAATATCGAACGCATGGGTAGTCGCATCACCGGCCTCGGCACGCGGCTGCGCCCGCATGTGAAAACCGCGAAGTGTGTTGAGGTGGTGCGGCGCGCGGTAGCGCCCGGCACAGGCGGTATCACCGTGTCTACGTTAAAAGAGGCCGAGCAGTTTTTCGCCGCCGGTTACCGCGACATCCTCTACGCGGTGGGCATCGCCCCCAATAAACTCGATCACGCGGTGGCGTTGCGCGGCCGGGGTTGCGATCTGACATTGATCCTCGATAATCTCGATGCCGCGCGCGCCGTGGCGGATAAAAGCGCCGCAGCCGGCATGGCACTGCCCGTGCTGATTGAAATCGACAGCGACGGGCATCGCGCGGGCGTCAAATCCGGCGACGCGCAACTGATCGCCATCGGTCGCGCGCTGGGGGCGAATCTGCGCGGCGTAATGACGCACGCCGGCGGTTCGTATGACTGCAAAACGACCGATGATATTCGTGCGTATGCCGAATGCGAGCACGCCGAAGCGGTGCGTTGCGCCGCGCAATTGCGCGACGCCGGGTTGCCGTGCCCGGTGGTGAGCGTGGGCTCCACGCCGACGGCGACCTACGCGGTAAATCTCGCGGGCGTGACCGAAGTGCGCGTCGGCGTGTATATGTTTTTTGATCTGTTCATGGCAGGCCTGGGCGTCTGCACGCAGGACGATATTGCCTTGAGCGTGCTGTGTTCGGTCATCGGCCATCAAGCGGATAAGGGCTGGATCATCACCGACGCCGGATGGATGGCGCTGTCGCGCGACCGCGGGACAGCCGGGCAGGCAATCGACCAGGGCTACGGCGTGGTGTGCGGCATTGACGGCGAACCGCTCGATGATCTGATCGTAACCAGCGCCAATCAGGAGCACGGTATCGTCGCCAGACGTGGCGGCGGCGCCATCGATTCCGCGCGCTTTCCCGTGGGCGCACTGTTGCGCGTGTTACCCAACCATGCCTGCGCCACGGCGGCGCAGCACGCGGCCTACCAGGTGGTGAATGGCAGCGGGGACATCGAAGCGGTGTGGCCGCGTTTTAGCGGATGGTGAGGTTTTTAGTAACTATTCAGGTTGCCTGGAACAGGCGCAGACCGCACACCAGACCGCGAAAACCATTTACCACGGAACGCAGGGAACACGCGGAAAAAACCCGTAAAACCAATGCTGGGCGCACGGCAAATTCACCAACATTCGTCTCGGAGCGGTAGCGAAAAGGCGTGAGTTGTTTTCAGGCTTTCTCCGCGTGATCCGTGTGTTCCGCGGTCAAAACGCTTTTGCCGGTAAATGAACGAATTTTGCAATTCCCGAAGGAGCCTGAATAGTGACGGATATAGGATGAAAACCCCCGCGCCGGTGGTTTTCATCCTTCATCCTTCATCCTTCCGCCTTCGATTTAGAACGGTGCGCTGCCGGTCAGCGTGGTGCGTTCCATATGCCGCCGCAGCGGCAGCTTGTAGTCGGCCACCGCCTGATGTTGTACGGCGCAGTTATCCCACAGCAGAAAATCGCCGACGCGCCATGAGTGACGGTAGATGAATTCGGACCGGGTGGCGTGCTCTAGCAATTGCTGGAGCAGCGCATCGCCTTCGGCGTTGTCCATGCCCGCGATGCGCGCGGTGTAGCCCTCGTTGATGAACAGGCATTTCTTGCCGCTGTAGGGATGCGTGCGCACGATGGGGTGTTCCACGTCGGGCGTGCGCGCTTCCTGTTCCGGCGTCAGCGGCTTGCGCGCGCCGGCGTTGCGCTCCCGGTAATAGCCCTTTTTATACGATTGCACGGCTTTACGGCTCGCGAGTTTTGCCTTGATCTCGTCCGGCAGCGCGTTGTAGGCCGCCGAAGCGCTGGCGAATTTTGTGTCGCCCAGCGGCTGCCCGCCCGCATCGTGCGGCACTTCGTGCGCGTAGAACAAGGAGCCGCGGCTCGGTTCTTTCATATAGCAAAGATCGGAGTGCCAGAATAAACCGGCGTCCCGAGAGCCGATGGGCTTGCCGTCCACCACGATGTTGGACACCACGAACAATTCATGAAATCCCGGACGGCAGCAGTCTTTGCGTAGATGCAATTCCAGCTCGCCGAAGCGGCGGCTGAAACGCACGTGCTGTTCCGGCGTGAGTTTCTGGCCGCGAAAAAACAGCACTTCGTGTTCGTGCCACCAATCAACGATCCGGCTAAACGTGGCGTCGTCCAGGTCTTGTGACAGATCGACATTGAGAACTTCGGCGCCGAGCGCGGCGCCGGTGGGGCGAACGGAAATCAATCGCAATACTCACTTTGGTTTATTTGTGTGTGTGCGAGACTGCAACCGTAGCGCTTCACCGAAGCGCATGCAAGCACCTGTGATTGGCCGTGCGATTGGCCGGTGTAGCGAGGCAGCCATTCTGCTACACTGATATTCAATTATAGTATGTAAGTATCTGTTTTTTATAAAGTTTTTTTAAAAAAATCATGTCAGGCGAAGACCTTTCCCGATTACGCATTGAGCGCGGCGCCGCGTCCAC
>JANPOH010000531.1:0-3238 GCA_031427895.1 Betaproteobacteria bacterium | reverse complement strand
GCGTTCAGCAGCCGCCGCACCGCGTCGGCAGGCCAGGCCTGGTAGCCCAGATGCGGCCAACTGCCGGCCACCGACCGTTCGCCAAAAGGCGCGAACTTTTTTTCACGCTCCACATCCACCCGCACCGTGTCATTCTCTAGGTGGAGATAGGAGTTCGGTGTCATGACGTAAAGGGTCGGATATGGCAACGCCAAAACCTCAAAGGAAAACTCAAAGCGCATCTGGTGCGCTATGCGGACGACTTTGTAGTGCTGTGCGCAAAAGGTGTAGAAGAATCGCTAAAAGTGGTGCGCCACATACTCGACCGCCTGGGACTCACGCTAAACGAGGCCAAGACCAAGGTAGTGGACGCCACCGAAGCGAGCTTCAACTTCTTGGGGTTTTCGATTCAGATGATGCGAGGCGTAAACACTGGAAAACTGCGAGCGAACGTTAGTCCGGCGGGCAAGTCTGTGAAGAAAATCAAGACGAGGCTGACGGCACTGACGCAACGCAACCTTACCGCCATACCCTTGAACGACATCGTGGGCAGTATGAACCGCAGCCTGAACGGCTGGGTGAACTACTTCCACTATCGAAACTCAAGTCTGGCGCCGAGCAAGGTCAAAAGCCACGCGGAAGACCGGCTGCGAACGCACTTGATGAAGCGGCATAAAGTGAAAGATAGAGGAACCGGACTCATCCGGTTTCCGCATCGCAAACTTTATGAACGCTATGGGCTGTATAAGGTTCCCACAGTGGCGGGCTGGCGCTCGGCGCATGCTTCGGTATGAAGAACATCGGAAAGCCGTGTGCGGGAATCGGGGTAAGCAGGGCTTTTGCGAAGCAAAAACTCGCAAAACTGAATGCACGGTTTGATGAGGGAGGGCAGGTGCGAGCCTGCTCTCTACTCTACCCATTATCCGCACCGTTATCCGCAGTAATGGATTGTCGCTCCCGCGCGGGCGGTAGGCCATAACACTGGTGGCGCGTGAGATTGCGTTATAGGTTCCCGCCTGCGCGGGAACGACAGCGCGGTTGATCCCTAGATTAGTTCATGCCGCCGTGAGATCAGCGTCCGTCACCTTGCCGGTGAATACATAGCCGCCATCCTCGATGTTGCCCGCACCGGTGTAAACGCCAACGATTTCCAGTGTGCCTTTGCCGGTGTTGGCGAGCCAGTGTTCCACCCCCTTGGGGATGAAATGCGTGTGACCCGCGCGCACGCGCGACGCCTTGCCCCCCGCGCCCGCAACGCCTTCGCCGGACACCACGTAATACAGCACTTCGCATTTGTCGAAGCGATGCTTGTGATGCATGTCGCCCGGCGCGAGCTTCATCCAGAATTGTGCGTTGCCGGGGCTGCCGTTATGTTGGCCGATTGGCAGGCGATAGTCGCTCACGTTCCAGCCGTCCCGTGCGCTGAGTTGCAGCGGCTTTACATCGGCAGCATTGAGCAGAATGCCTTCAGTGAGCGTAGACGCGCGCGGCATGTCGAGATCGCTCTTCGCGACATGGCCGCAAAATTGATAGCCGGTATCCGGCACGCTCTTCGCGCCCATGTAAAAACCGATCACGAGGCCATCCTGATCCTTGGTCTCGTTATGAAAAAAATGCGGCGAACCGGCGGGCATCAGCCGGCAATGCCCCGGCCCGACCTGCGTGCGCTGATCGCTCTGGCCGACAATGCCGTGACCGTTGATGTAGACGGCGATTTCATCGCACTTCGAATGCAGATGTTTAGCGTGCGTGGAGCCGGGCCGAAAGATCGAATGAAAAATTGTCGTCGCACTGCCATGCGCGCCGGTGACCGGCAGACGGAATTCGGAAATCGCCCAGCCGTCGCCTTTTTGCATGTTTTCGGGGGTGACGTCGTTGACGTGGACGAGATAGGGGCGGGTGGGCATTACATTCCTTTGTGAAAAACATTATTTGTAGGGCGCAATAACCGAAGGGCATTGCGCCGAATGTGGTGTGCGGAATCGACATGCGGCGCAATAAGGATTGCGCCCTACGGGTTGACGATCAGGCTGTAGTCCTCGGCGCTCCCTCCACCCCCAAGTCCCAAAACAATCCGGTCATCATCTGCAAGCCTTCACGCATGATCGAACCCAGCGCATGTTCATCCGGCGCATGTTGTGAGCAGCCGGCGTAGGAGTGCGGCACCCACAGCGTGGGCAGGCCAAGCGTTTCGGCGAAGCAGTTGTTGGGCAGCGAGCCGCCGATGTTGGGCAAAATCGCGGGCGCGGCGCCGGTAGTGCGGCGTATCGATTCGGCGGCCCAGCGCACCCAGGCATTGTCGGGGTCGAGCCGGGTAGCCTGCATGAAGCTCTTGCGCGCCATGCTGATGTTGACGCACTGGTAGCCGTGGGCGTCGAGATGTTTACGCAGGATCGGTATGAACGAGTCGGCATCGCAGCCGGCGACAAAACGGATTTGCACGGTAGCTACCGCTTTGCCGGGAATGGCGTTCACCGGGTTGTCGGGGTTGCCGGTGCGAAAAGCGAGGATTTCAAAGGTGTTCCACGCGTAGAGTTTTTCTGCTGCCGATAAACCCGGCTCGCCCCAGCCTGGATCGATTTGCGGCTCGTCGGGCTCTGGCGTGGGTTGGCAATCGATCAGCGCTTTACGAATGCTGTCGGGTATGTTTTGCGGCAGCAGATCACGCACCAGCACGCGGCCTTCGCGCGTGACGATGCTCGCCAGCGCATGTGCGAGCACGATGCCGGGGTTCGCCAAGAGACCGCCCCAGTTGCCGGAGTGGTGCGCGCCTTCGCGCAGCGCGACGGTCAAATTCAGGTTCATGCAGCCGCGCGAGCCGAGATACAGCGTGGGGCGCTTCGCCGACAGGCGCGGGCCGTCGGAGGCGATCAGCACATCGGCTTTCAAACGCGCCTTGTGCTGTTCGCAAAATGCCTGCAAGCCCGGTGAGCTGAGTTCCTCGCCGGTTTCCAGCATGAATTTCACGTTAAAGCCCAACTTGCCGCGCTCGTCGATGACGGTTTGCATCGCCGCCATGTTGACCGAATGCTGGCCCTTGTTGTCGGCGGTGCCGCGGCCATAGTAGCGGTCACCTTCCTGTTTGAGTTTCCACGGCTCGATGCCGGCGCGCCACTGGTCTTCCAGACCGCGGATCACATCGCCATGGCCGTACATCAGCACGGTGGGCAGGTTGTCGCCTTCGATGCGCTCGGCCAGCAAAATGGGGCGGCCCTGGGCATGGTGACGATGTACTCGGTGGGCTACGACCACGGCAGCC
>JANPOH010000530.1:0-2514 GCA_031427895.1 Betaproteobacteria bacterium | reverse complement strand
CGTCATTGTGCTTACATTTCCGCGTGTAGGCGTGTAGGCGTGTAGGCGTGTAAAAGTATGACGGGCGTCCGATGACGTGCCGCGACGGGGTCATTTATCGGGCTTGACAGGTGTTGGTAGTTATGCCAACATTAAAAGAATAGGGGGAAAGATAAAAATGAGGGCGACCCGGCCGGTATCCTGGCTCACTGCGGCGCGAAAGGCTTTCGAGGACTTTCCGGAAGGCGCGCGCGAGATCGTTCTCGACGCATTGAGCGTTGCCGCCGAGGGCGGCAAGGCGGGAATAGCCAAGCCGATGAAGGGTCTTGGGTCGGGCGTATTTGAAGTCGCGCTGCCCTTTCGGGGCAATGCGTTCCGGGTAGTCTATGCCGTGCAGATCGGCGAAGACCTCTGGGTAGTACATGCGTTTCAGAAAAAATCGACGCATGGCATCAAGACGCCGAAGCATGAGATTGATTTGGTCAAGGATCGCTTGAAACGATTGAAGGAGATGTTGCAATGAAAAAGGAACAACTAGAGCTTATTCGCGGAAGCGGGAACCTCTATCGAGATTTTGACATGGCGGATGCTGACGTTCGCCAGTTGAAGGCGATTCTCGCCGCCGAAATCATAAAAAAGCTCGATAGAGACGGAGTGAGCGTGAGAAAGGCACAGAGCCTTACGGGCATTGATGCCGGAGACTTTTCGCGCGTCCGCAACGCTGATTTCCGGCGTATCAGCGTCGAGCGTCTCATGGCGATGATTAACGGACTCGGGTCTCGTGTCGAGGTGAAAGTCAAATTGCGGCGCGGTGAATCAGCCGCACACGCAGTGCCGGCATAGGGAAGCAATATCAACCGGCTGCTCGAAGCGGGAGGCTTAACGATGAACCTACAACAAGCCTGCTATGAAAGCCGCTTCGAAAATGCTTTCCGAGCTACTAAAGGCGGTGCGTTTCAGTTGTGGCTTTGATGTTGCATTTTCCAGATCGATCTGTACTTACCTTGTCGAAGGTGAGGCGATGCGCTTCGACGAAACCCGTTCCAATGAACTGAGCCGACGGCGTGCGTTCTCTCGCTTTCAGACGGCGCGAAAGCATATTGGAGCCATACGCAAAGTAGAGGAATGTGTCAGTCATTCGGCGGCGGCTTGCGCGAGGACGTTTTCTTCTTTGGTCAGGCCGCAGAGGGCAGTCACTAACTCTATGTCCCCTACGTCCCATACCTCACCGGCGACTTGGCATACTTCAGCGCCGCCAGCGCGCTGTAACACGCGAGCCATGAGGTCTTGGGATTGTCCGGCGACGGCACGCTTTCGAGCTTGATGCTGACGTTGCCGGTTATACCGCGCATCGTGATGTAGTGCGTGTTCAGGGTCAGCGCCGGATCGGCGACGACCTTGAGCCGCGTGCGGTCGAAACCCACGCCCGCCATGCTGAGCACGGCGGCAATATTGACGTTGGCCGGGAACAGCGGCACGCCTTCGCGCGCGGAGCCGTCGAACAGTGTCACCGGCGCGGTGAGTTTATCAAGATCGACGTGCAGCGTTTGAACATAGGCAATGCCTTTCCACGCCGCCGGGGGTTTGGTCACGGCAATCGACACCTCATCCACGCCGGCCATGCACATGGTTTTCAGTGCATCCAGACCGCAGATGCCGCCGGAGGGGACATAAAGCAACGCCCCGGTTTGCATCGCTGCCGCCTCCAGCCGCGCGCGCAGCGCGTCGTCGCACAGCGCGCCGCCCGACAACACGATCAGCGCAATGCCCTGGTCGAGCAGCGCCACGCCAAACTCGCGCACCGCCTCGTGCGAAGCGGCTTCGACCACGACATCGGGCCGCTGCGCCAGCAGTTCAGCGAGCGTGGTGACGTAGGCGATGCCGTGTTCATCCGCCAGCGGTTTGCCGCGTGACGCATCATTGCGCCCCGCCACGGCGACGACTTGCGCGTCGCCCAGATCGCCGCGACGAATGTGTTCGATGAACAACGTGGCGATGGTTCCGCCGCCGATAATGGCTACGCGCATAAAGAGTTCCTTCGCAATGAATGGGTAATTTTACTGCGATTGACGGCCACCAGCCATGACACGGACAATCACCTGACTTGATGACCTTGGGAGTGGCTATATGCGTATCCGACTGGTTGCCGCGAGCAAACGATCGGGTCATTTGCCCGGCGTGCCCTCCGCCGCCGAAGCGGGTTTGCCGGGGCTGGAAGGCGATTTGACGCAAGTCATCGCTTCGCCCGCATTTCGCACCCGCGTCGAAACGCAAGGCGCGGATGTGGTGTCGAGCAACCCGCGCGAGCTGGCGGTATTTTTACAGGAACAGCTCGCCAACCACCGCAAGCCGGCGCTGGCGGCGGGCATCAGGGCTGAGTAGTCCTGGGTACGGCTGGTGCGGCGGCCACCGGCGTCCGCGCGGGCTTTTCCGCGCGCTGATACAGCGGCATCACTGCCGACATGTGCCTTTCCATTTCCTTGATGCGGCTGGGGCCCGACGGGTGCGTGGACATCCACTGCGGCGGCGCGCCTT
>JANPOH010000529.1:0-3057 GCA_031427895.1 Betaproteobacteria bacterium | reverse complement strand
GCGACGGCCATGATGCCCTCGCTCTATAAAAACCTGGGCTTCGACCCCATCGCGGCTCCGGCACATGCAACTGCTGGCCAATACCGGAGCTAGTGTAGTGAACCCATTTCAGATTCGGCATGTTGAGCAGTGCGTCGGCGTAAGCGCCATAAAGTTGATCGTCGAAGCGCATGTCGCGGTCGAGAAAAATACAGTTCACGCGGGCGCGCTCGTCGGACGAGAGCCGCGCGCCTTTTTCGGCGGGCAGCGTCATGAAGCTAACCGGCTTGCCGGCGGCGTCGCCAACGGCTTTGAAGGCGGCGCCGAATTGGGCAATGAATTCCTTGGATACGAGCGCGGTGGTCATTTGTTTTTTGAGTGTTAGGAGTGAGGAGTGAGGGGTGAGGAGGTATCGTATGGCGACAAAGTGTCGGAGCGGGTGTTACGCCTCACGCCTCACACTTAACGCCTCACGGCACTACTCGGCTTTCATGCCGCGTTCTTTAATCACCTTGCCCCATTTTTCAATTTCTTTTTTCAGATGCGCGGTAAATTCATCGGGCGTGCTGGCGATGATCTCCAGCCCGCTGTCGTTAAAGCGCTTGATGTGGTCGGGGTTGGCGAGGGATTTTTTGATGCGTTCGGACAATGACGTGGCAATCGCGCGCGGCGTGTTTTTCGGCGCGAGCAGCCCTTGCCAGGTGGTGAATTCATAGCCGGGCAGGGTTTCGGCGATGGCGGGCACGTTGGGCAACTGCGGCATGCGCTTGGCGCTGGTGACGCCAAGCGCGCGCAATTTGCCGCTACGCACATGCGGCAATGTATCCGGCAGCGCAGGAAAGCCGATGCCGACTTCGCCGGACAGGGCCGCGATCATCGCCGGCCCGCCGCCCTTGAAGTGAATGACCGCAATGTTGGTTTTGGCAAGGAAGTTGAAGAGCTCTCCCGCGATGTGCGGATTGGTGCCGGGGCCGGCGGAGCCGTAGTTGAGCAGGTTGCCGCGCGATTTCGCCAGATCGATCAGTTCGCGGATGGTTTTGGCGGGCAGCGAGGGATGCACAATGCAGGCGGTGGCGGTAGTCGTTAACAACGACACCGGCACAAAATCGCGCAACGGATCGTAAGGCACTTTGTGGAAGAGAAACTGGTTGGTCACCAGCGGAATCGTGTTCACCACCAGCGTATAGCCGTCGCCCGGCGCGTTGGCCGCGATTTCCATGCCGATGTTGCCGGACGCGCCGCTGCGGTTATCGACCACGAATGTTTGGCCGAAACTTTCGGTCAGACGCGCCGCAATCAGGCGCCCGACGGTATCGACGCTGCCGCCGGGCGGAAACGGCGCGATGATGCGTACCGTTTTTGCGGGGTAGTTATCGATGGAGGCTTGCGCGAAACACAATGTTGGCGCGAGTAGCGCCGAGGATATCGTAAGTATTTGTTTTAACATGAGTTTTTATGAAAATTAGGGTTTGTCTATTCCGCTTTGATGCCTGCTGCTTTAACCACTTTGCCCCATTTTTCCAGTTCCTGTTTAAGGAACGCGTCGAACTCCGCGGGCTTCATGGTGGTGATGTCGAGTGACAGGTTGCCGAGTTTGCCGCGCACATCGGGCGCGTTCATCGCCTCCAGCGCGGCCTTGTGCAGGGCGCCGAGCAAATCCGGCGGCAGCCGCGCGGGTGCGAAAAGGCCGAACCAATTGGTGACGATCATGCCGCTGATGGCGTTTTCTTCGAAGGTCGGCACGTCGGGCAACGCGGGGGTACGCTTCGCGCTGCTGATGCCGAGCGCGCGCAGCCGTGCACCACGCACGTGCGGCACGATGCCGGGCAGCGTGGGAAACGCCGCGTGCATTTGCCCGCCCAGCACGTCGCCGGTGGCGATGCCGATGCTCTTGTAGGGCACATGCGTGAGATTCACGCGGGTGGCGAGCTTGAACAGTTCGCCGGCCAGTTGCGTGATCGAGCCGCTGCCGCCGGAGCCGTAATTGAATTTGCCGGGTTGTGCTGCTGCCGCAGCGACGAATTCCTTGACGTTTTGATACGGCAGGCCGTTATGGATCACCAGCGCCTGCGGCGCGCTGGCGAGCAGCGTGATGGCGGTGAAATCCTTGATCGGATCATAGGGAATGGTCTTCAACACATGCACGTTGATGGTGTGCGGCGAATCGCCGATCAGCAGCGTGTAGCCGTCGGGCGCGGCGCGCACCACGATCTCGCGTCCGAGCGAGCCGGAAGCGCCGGGGCGATTGTCGATGACGAATTGCTGTTTGAGATTCTCGCCGAGTTTCTGGCCGACGATGCGGCCCACCGCGTCGGACGAGCCGCCGCCGGGGGAGTAGGGAATGATGACGCGCACCGGGCGTTGCGGGTAGTTGGCGTGGGCGGCGGTGGTCAGCAGTAACAACGTCGCAGCCAGTAGATGAATATTTCGCATGCGCTTACAGCCGCTCTTCAATCCAGTCGGCGATGTAATCAATGCCGACCTGCCGGTTATCGGCCTGTGCGTGATAGTGGCCGCCGTCTTCGGCATCGAGGATTTTCAGGTGCTTGTCTTTCGATGCGACAGCCTCATACAGCGTGTGGGCGTTGGCCACCGGCACCACGGTGTCGTTTGCCGCATGCACGATGATGAACGGGTTGGTGATTTTGTCCGCCACCTCCGCCAGTGAAAATTTTTTCGCTTTTTCCAGCGCGGTATTGGCGCCGTCCGGGTCATCCATGCAGCCCATGATCCAGCGGAAGTGAAACGCCGATTGCGGCGTACCTTTCGGATCGGCGTCCTGCCGGCGCTTGATGTCACGCTGCCAGCCGTGCAAATCCCAGTGCAGCGCGCTCATCGCGATACCGCCGCGATAACGCTTCTCGAACGCGGCGACACGCGCGGCGTAGTAGCCGCCTAAAGTGTAGCCCATTCCTACCCCGCGCGGGGCGCCCACACCCGCGCGCGCGGCGACGTAATCGTACGCGGGCGTGCCCGCGGTTTCGTAATCATGACGTGCATACAGCTCGCGCAGGCGCAGCGATTCGCCTTGCCCCGGCCCGTCGATGGCGAGCGTGTTCCAGCCGCGCGCGGCGAACT
>JANPOH010000528.1:0-5782 GCA_031427895.1 Betaproteobacteria bacterium | reverse complement strand
CCACAGATGATTAATCGTCTCGCGGTTGTCGTGCAACGGCTGCTGTGAGGGTGGCGCGACCGCAACAAAAAACCGTGTGTCGTAGGCCGCGGCGCATTTGGCGGCGTGATCCAGTGGCTGAAATACGTCATATGCTGCAAGGGCAGCCGCAGTCCTTCGTCGCACAGCATGTCGCTTAGGGGATGCTCACCGTGCTCCACCCGCTTGCGGTACGAGTGAAAGCGCTCGGCCCGCACGGCGTCGTCCAGTGTCACGGTGGCGCCGCTGCTATCGCACGCGAGCAGTATGCCCGCCTCCTCGAACGACTCGCGTATGGCCGCGATCCAGTACGCCAGCCCGCCGCTTGCGATGCCGAGTCTGCGGCTTGCATCCGCATCGTCCAGCCCGCTGCACAACGCGGCAATCGCCGCCGAGCTGTCGTGCTGGTCCACCGCGCCGCCCGGAAACACATGCATGCCGGGCATGAATACGGACTGGAAATTGCGCTGCATCATCAGCACTTCAAAGCCGTGCGGCGTATCGCGCACCAGCGTAACCGTGGCCGCAGGCCGGGGAATCAGGTTGGTCATGGATTTGGGATTTTGGGATTTTGGCTTAGGGTGTAGTTTAAAATATACAATAAAATCATATACTTATATAAAAACGCGCTGCGGGTTATTTTAACCTGCACAGATTTTCGCACGGCACGCCGTTGTTGTTTTTGTCGAGTGTTTTCATGCCGCATTGCGTCAGGTAATGCTTTGCCTCGTCGCACGACGCCATTTGCGAGCAATAGCGCTTGCCGCCGCACCCGTTGGCATCGGTCGATGTATCACGTGCCGGCGCGTGCGCCTTGCGAAACTCCCACGGCGGCACCGGGTTTGCGCCTGCCCACAACCCGCGCCGCGCCTGCCGTGCTTCGGCTTGCAAGGCGATCAGCGCCTTGTCGGAATGAAAATGCGAATACTCCCACGCCATGCCGTGCCGAAGCTGTTCCGCGTTGACATTGACGCGCCCGGCTTCCAGCGTCGCCACCACGCGCCCGTAGTCATCCACGGCTTTGGTGGTGACGCGCACCTGCCTGCGTAACACCATTTTAATCAAGGCGTCACGTGACGCGGGGCCGAACGCCTGAAGTTTTTCCGGCGCATCAATGCCCGCCAGCCGCACGGTGGTTTTTTTGTTGTCGTGCAGCACCATCACCGTATCGCCATCGAGCACCGCGATCACCTGGGCATTGAATGTTTCGGCATGGAGCGTCGTCGATAACACGAAGCCGCACAGCAGCGACACGATCCGCCTCACGCGGCCACCTTGCCCAGCGCGCGCAAAATTCGCTGCGGCGTAAACGGCTGATCGGTCACCCGCGCCTTGAACGGCTTCAATGCATCGTTGATGGCATTCATGATTGCCGCCGGCGCCCCGGCAACGCCCGCCTCGCCCGCACCGCGCGCGCCGAGTTCCGACACCTGGGTCGGTGAATAGGTATGCCCGACTTCGATATCCGGCATCTCGCTCGCCATCGGCACCAGGTACTCCGCCAGCGTGCCGTTGAGCATTTGCCCTTCATCACTGTAGATGCATTGCTCGAACAACGCCGCGCCGATGCCCTGCACCACGCCGCCGCGAATTTGTTCATCGACCAGCAGCGGGTTGACCAGCGTGCCCGCATCGTCGATCACCCAGTGCTTGAGCACCTTGACGAAGCCGGTTTCGGCATCGACTTCAAGATAGCTGCCGTGGATGCCGTTGGTGAAAATGCCCGAGTAGTGCTTCTGCGCGAAACTGCGGGTGACCGTCAGTTCCGGCTGATAGTCTTTCGGCACCTGCTCGGTGCGAAAGTAAGCAGTGCGCGCGACTTCTTCCAGCGACATGGCCACCGCGCCGGTGTTGGCATGCACAACATTGCCGTCGCGCACATCCAGCATCGACGCTTCGGATTCGGTCAGCCGCGCAACAAAATTCAGAATGTTCGCGCGCAGCGCCTTGCCGGTTTGAAACACCGCTTCGCCGCCGATGCCGGTGCCGCGAGATCCCCAGTTGCCGCCGCCGTAGGGCGTGGTTTCGGTGTCACCCATGATGACGCGCACGTTTTCAACCTCCACACCCACCGTACTGGCCGCCACCTGCGCCGCCACCGCGTGCGCGCCTTGCCCGAACTCGGTGAGACTGGTCGCCACCGTGATGCCGCCGGTGGGCATCAGGCGTATGGTGCACGCGTCCTGCGACGCTATCGACGCGCCTCCCTGACCGTATGTTGCGGACGACGACATGGAATTTTCGATAAACATCGCCAGCCCGATGCCGCGATACACGCCTTGCTTGCGCAACGCAGCCTGCTCGGCACGCAGCGCCGGGTAATTCATCAATTTCAGCAACGCATCAAGTGAAGCCTGCTGCGATAACTTCTCAAACGTCGCGCCGCTGAGGTAGGTGCGCGGATACGCATCATCCGGAGCCAGATTGCGCCGGCGAAAATCCGCCGGGTCCATCCCCACCGCTTGCGCGGCCAAATCGACGATGCCCTCGGTCACCGCGCACACCACCGGATGTCCGACCGCGCGGTATTGTCCATACATGCCCTTATTCTGAAACACGGCGCGCGAGCGGCCGCGATAGGCTTGCGGCTGGTACGGCGCGCCGGTGAGATTGGTGACGTGGATGCCTTCATTCGCACCGCCGCGCGGATACCCCGAATACGGCCCGATGCCGTAGACGTCGTCCATGTCGAACGCAAGGATATCGCCCGCCTTCGACACCGCGCAGCGCACCTTCACGCGATGCCCGCGCGCATGGAAATCCGCCACGAACGACTCCAGCCGGTCGGCGACAAATTTCACCGGACGCCCGGTCAGCAGCGCCGCCGCCACCGTGGCCATGTCATCACCGTAGATGTGAATTTTCAGGCCGAAGGCGCCGCCGACATCCGGCGCGATCACGCGCACGCTGTTTTCAGCCAAGCCAAAATGATGCGCGATGATCCACTGCATCATGTACGGCACCTGCGTCGAATGCCACACCGTCATCTGTGCATCCGCCGCGTTGTAATCCACCAGTATGGTGCGTGACTCCAGCGACACCGGCGTGTGGCGCGAGGTGGTAAACGTCGCCTCGACCACGTGATCCGCCGTCGCGAACACCTCATCTACCTTGCCGCTGTCGATGAAACGTTCAACACACAGATTGCTGCCGAGCGACGGGTGAATCAGCGGCGTGGCGGCATCCAGCGCGGTTTCAATGTTGGTTACGGCAGGCAGCGGATCGTAATCGACATCGATCAACCCCATCGCGTCCTCGGCCTGCGCGCGCGTGTGCGCCACCACCATCGCCACCGGCTCGCCCTGCCAGCGCGCGATATCCACCGCCAGCGGCAATTGCGGCGCCGACTGCATGCCCTTGATGTGTTTCAGCACACCCACATAAGGCTTGCACAGCGCAGCCACATCGGCGCCGGTGATGACGCGCGCCACGCCCGGCGCTTTCGCCGCAGCCGCGACATCCAGCCGCACAATGCGCGCATGCGCGTGCGGACTGCGCAGCACGGCGGCGTGCAGCATGCGCGGCAACTGCACGTCGTCCACGTACTGACCACGCCCCGACAGCAGGCGTTTGGCGTTGGCGCGCGGCAAGGACGCGCCGATGTAAGCGGAATTTTTGGATTGCAAAAAGGGTGTAACGCTATTCAACAAAGGATGCCCGGACTGTAGAGGGACATCCGTCCGGGGTCAAGAACAAGGAGCACGGTTCCGGGCACGGTATGCAGGATGCCGGCGACGAAGGAACCGCATAGATCGCGTCACGCGCGGACGCACCGTTAATCCCGATTGATGCGGTTCGCTGCGCTCACCGGCATCCTACATGCCGGTGGCAACCCTTTCAATCAACTGCAACTGTTGCGGCAGGCACACCGTGGCGAGGTCGTAACGCTCCACCGCCATCGCGCGCGCGGCGGCGCGCAAGTGTGCGTACGCCGCCGGATGCGCCAGCACCTCCACCACTGCTTGCGCCAACGCCGCCGTGTCAAAAAAATCCACCAGCAGTCCATTTTTACCATGCTCGATCACTTCCTGCACCGGCGGCGTGGCGCTGCCGACTACCGTGCATCCGGCGCTCATCGCCTCGATGCAGCTCCAGCCGAGCACGAACGGGTAGGTCAAATAAACATGACAGGCCGAGACCTGCAACACCCGCAGGTAATCCGCGTACGCTATGCGCCCGAGGAAAATCACCCGATTCAAATCTATGTCTGCCTTTACTTCATCCAGAAAAATCTGCTTCCAGGTCTTGCCCTTCGGCGGTGCGGCGCCATATGAAACCTCATCGCCGCCCAGAATCACCACCGTAGCCCTGGGCCGCGCGCGCATGATCGCCGGCAAGGCGCGCATGAAAATATGATAGCCGCGCATCGGCTCCAGGTTGCGATTGACAAAGGTAAGGATTTCGTCGCTCGCTCGCAGCGTGCGTCCACCCAGCGCCAACACCGCGGCAGAATCGGCGCGTACCGCGTTGGTATCGATACCGTCGAAAATAACACTCAGCCGGTCATGAAACACCGCCGGCACCGTGCTGCGCTGAAATGCCGTCGGACACACGCCGTGATCCATCGACGTCAGCGCCAGCAGCATATTCGCGTTCTTGACGCGAACGCGCGCGTCGGTCGCCAGCGTTGAGTTCGAAAACTCCGGATCGAAATCACAATCCAGCCCCCGCGCCGCATAAAAAAACTCGATCAACGCCAGCATGCGTGCGTTCGGCCACACGTCCTTGAGAAACAGGCTTTCGCCCCAGCCCGGGTTGGTCACGATCACATCGGGCGTAAATCCACTCGCCTTGATCTTCACGGCCGCGGCGGCGCATGCCTCGCTGCGAATGACCTTGGTCTCGAAATCCGCCGCCCACGGGTGTATGTTCGCAGTGGAACCGCGCGCGGGCCGGTAGCGGCGCACGTCTATGCCTGGCAGCCCGGCGCCATCAATCGCCAAAGCCATGACGTGATGCCCCGCCTTGGCGAGCGCCGGCGCAAGATGCCTGAACTGGCCGGGGAAGTTTTGATGGACGAACAGCAGATTCATGTTCGCATCATAACATATTGTTTATAAACAATATTTCATGACTATCACGTTATGAATAATGCGTATCTTGTCGTACTGCGCGAGTTATCGATCAAACGCATCACGCTGGACGTGGATTCGAGTGTGACCACGCGCTGGGGTAAACAACAGGGCACGCGCGTGGACTACAACCCGCGTAACCATGGGCGCGCCTCGCACCATCCGTTGATTGCCTTCGTGGCGGATTGCCGCATGATTGCCAACATGGATAGCTTCAATCTGCGGAATTTCTGGGCGACCGAGGCGGCGCTGACGGCGACGATGCCGGCTTACAATCTGACGAGTTTGTTCCGTCAGTCGACCATGCGCACCTCAGTTCAACCGACGATGGCGACATTGCGCCACCAGGTGTTTGCTGCGCCGGCGTGGTGTGGCGACAAGAATGGCCCGCGCGCTGATCACTATACCGTGGCGATGCCGCGTCAGCGTCGTGCGTGGTTCACCGGCCTTTGGAGTTCGGCGCTTGATCCGCCACGTATCCCGGATTTAACGCCTCATACTTTCTAATGAATAATCTCGGTTTATTGTAATTTTCCTGTTGAACACAAGCCTGTTTTCATCCGCCATCAGTCCCGTTTCAAATCCCGATAGAAGTTTTCATGCGAACCATACGACAGGAGCTTGACCGCATCCTCGTCCCGGGCTACGCGGTAGGCGACCAGGACAAGCTGGGCCTTGACCCGGTACTTGTA
>JANPOH010000527.1:0-2877 GCA_031427895.1 Betaproteobacteria bacterium | reverse complement strand
CCGGTCATGTGTTTTCTGATGCCAATGGCAATGCGTTGCAAGGCGCTGGCGATATCGATCTCAGCGGCCTGACCGTTACGTTGACCGATCCCTTTGGCGTGACCCGCACCGCAACCACTGATGCCACCGGTAACTACACCTTCACCGCAGTTCCTGCCGGAACCTCTTCGGTCAATGTGACTGCCTGCACTTCTTCGGCGCTATAGGTTGCCGGGTCGCGCCGGTAGTGTTTGGCCATGCGCGCGATGGCATCGATGTAGGACTCTTGCGTGCGCGCTGCAAACCCGCGTTGCAGCATGGCGTCGTGCATGCGTTGGCGTAAAGGTGTCATGACGTTGCTCCTGAAAGTCGGGGAACATTCCCCAACTCCAGAAGGGTTGCCCTTCACCTGCGCTTGTCAATTCGCCGTGAAAAATGAAACCGCAGTGGCTGCCTCCGCTGCAGGCCACCGCGTTAGCGGTTTAGTTCAACTTAAAGTCGGCGTCGTCAACGACGGTTTGTTTTGCGTCGTATGGTTCAAATTTGACATTGCTTACAAAAAAATCCACGTCGAATCAAGAAAGTGTTCCCATTTAGTACGTCCCAATTAGAAATTGCAAACACGTCATTCGCGGGTCATCGAATTCCGCTTGATCCCGGCCAGAGGCCATTCAACAATATGCAATAAAAACAAATACTTACATTGTTATTGCGGCATCGCGTCCCGCGAGCCTGCCAAACACCGCCCCCTTCAGCACCGAGGTCGCGCCGGTGTAGGTCTTGTAGTACAGCCCAACCACTTCGCCCGCCGCGTACAGCCCTTTGATCGGCACGCCATCGTGATTCAGCACTTGCGCGCGGGTGTTCACTTTCAGTCCGCCGAAGGTCAGTACGTTGGATGAAATGATCGGCCATGCCCAGTACGGCGGTTTGTCGAGGGCGCGCGCCCAGTTCGATTTCGGCGGTGTGAGGCCGCGCGTGGCGAGGTGATCGAGTTCCAGCGGTTTGAAGGTTTCGCTCATGTCACTACGGCATGCGGCGTTGTACGTGTTGACCGTGTGTTCGAGCGCGGCGACGGGGATGTTCAGTTTGCCCGCGAGTTCGGCGATGGTCGCGCCGCTGATCGGCGGCTGGTCGCTGCGCAGTCCCAGCTTGTAATTCGGCACGTCGTTGATTTTGTCGTCGAGGATCGTGTAGGCGATGCCGTTGGTCTGGTTGAAGATTTTGCGCGTGATGGATTCGTACACCGCATCGACGGTGCCCGGCGCTTCGTCGGTGAAACGCACGCCCTCCTGATTGACGAGGATGCCGTAGGGGAAGATGAACACCGACGGTTCCGGCTGGCCGGAGCGCGGATCGATGGGCTCGGCGTGATAGCTGCCGAAATCGCCGCACGGCGCCGCGCCGATATCGAGCGCCATGCGGATGCCTTCACCCTTGTTGTAATAGCCGCCGCGCGCCACCGGCCGCAGATACGCGGCGCGCGGGCCGAGATAGCGCGTCTGCATTTCGGCGTTGCCTTCAAAGCCGCCGCAGCCGAGAATCACTTTGCCCATGAGGTGCAGCGGTTCGCCGTGTTTGTTGCTGGCGATGAGGCCAATCACCGCGCCGTGTTCGCTTTGCATGAGTCCGGTGGCGGTGGTCTCATAGGAAAACTTCACGCCCAGTTTTTCGGCTGCCGCGGCCAGCGCTTCGATCAGCGCGAGGCCGCCGCCGATGGGCAGCAGGCGCGGCTGCGACTTGGTGAGAAACTGCGTCGGCAGAAAATCGAATTTCACGCCGAAGGTTTTGATCCA
The DNA here is from genome assembly GCA_031427895.1 of Betaproteobacteria bacterium. Lineage (GTDB taxonomy): Bacteria > Pseudomonadota > Gammaproteobacteria > Burkholderiales > SG8-41 > UBA5216. The sequence goes on along the minus strand of JANPOH010000527.1, from coordinate 1,102 downwards.
CTGCACGGTGGGGCCACAGGCATTGGCGAAAGCAGAAATCAGTTCCGGATCGGCGAAGGAGAGCGTCTTGACGATGGCGGGCCATTGCACGTACGGCTGCGTGGTATGTTTTACCAACTCCGGGTCGAGATAGCCGCCGCCGTTTTCCGCGAGATGCGACTCAAAGTCGTCGGTAACTTCGGTGTCGCTTTTCATGCGCAGATAGGCATCGGTGTAGCGCGTGTTGCCGCCGCGCTCCTCGATGGGCGCGCGTTCGAGTAGGGCGACGCGCGCGCCTTTTTCAGCGGCGGAAACGGCGGCGGACAGGCCGGCGATGCCGCAGCCGGCCACTACTACGTCGAATGAATGCGAGGTGATGCTCATGTGGTTACCTCCAGCGATGGTGTACCATTCCGTCATTCCTGCGCAGGCGGGAATACATGCAGTGTGCCATAGGCCACGGTGTTATGGGTTCCCGCCTGCGCGGGAACGACGGCGTACTTGCTTCTGCATATTCGTATCGACTACAAGAGGAACAACCGAATCATGGCCATGCGCATCTGGCATCAAAGTTTTACCGTGTTGCAGGATTTGCCCGCGTACGACGAGGCGCTGGCGGCGCACTTCAAGAAAGTCGCGCGGCCCGATACCGAGATCGTCATGCACGGCATGGCGGAGGGCACTTACCCCACCAACTATCCCGGCACCGACATTTGTTTTGATGTGATTCAACGGCTGCACGGGCCGCAGTTTTTGATGGCGGGCATCGCCGCCGAAGAAGCGGGTTTTGATGCCTATGCGATCAGCAGCATCCCCGACATCATGCTGCGCGAAACACGCGCTTCGCTCAACATACCCGTGGTGGGCTATGGCGAATCGGCGATGTTGTTTGCCTGCACGCTGGGCGAAAAATTCGGCATTCTGAATTTCATCGAAGGCATGGCCGGGCAGTTGGCGGATAACGCGCATCGTTATGGCTTGGGTCACCGCGATGAGCAGGGGCAGTGCGACCCACAGAAGCTTTGGCACGGTGCATCACCTCGCATCGACTCTTGGGCGCGCCGAGAATATGTGTCGGGTTTCGTTGTCGTCGATGAGTACGTACGCGACGGCAATCACCGTC
>JANPOH010000526.1:0-5227 GCA_031427895.1 Betaproteobacteria bacterium | reverse complement strand
TCCCGCGTCGTGCCAATTTTGTTGATCCAGTAAGTGCAATACTTTTCAACTTGTAGCGGCGTTTTCACCCATGCATAGCCTGTTGCCATAAAACCCCAGTGGAAGTTCGGCTCGACGCGCCAACCGTCGGATCGGAGTGCGAGAATCTCTTTTACTGCGGAAGGGTCGCCGTACAACGCACGTGATTGCGTTAATGTGTCGCCGGGATACATGCCGAGGCACACTGTAGACTTGTCGCTGGCGAACCTGAGCCACGCCATCGTAATCTTGGCGGAGCCAGAAAGATCGCGCCCCCCTAAAGCCTTGCCCACGTCGGTACCTACTACCTCCCCGAGAATGGTGTTAAGACGGCGTTCAACGCGGAAGCCTTGTTCACCGCACCGCGCAAGTGTCGAATACGGGCCGATGAGCGGAAAGTACTCTTCGACAAGGTCAAAGAAATCACTTAGCAGCAAGCGCTCGGCACCGGACACTAGGTCGCGCTCGATTAGATCAGACAGCACCCCTAGAAGCTGTTGCCACGTCCTCGACCGGGGCTTCTCCTCGAACTTGACGGGAGAGCCATGGAGGTTGATTCGGTTGGGCTGCTCGGTCACACCACCCCAACCGATTTTGTTCTCAATCACGACGACAAGATCACTGCCGTAGGTGATGATGCCATCAAGAACTTGCTGACGATCCGATGGCTCGATAGGCGCGTTGACCTGCTCGGCGTCCGGCGCAAGCCAGACACTAATCCCGGGCACCGCCTCGCCATCGGGAACCTCGGTTTCGGATTCAAGAACGCGCTGACGCTGGGTTGCGAACTCCGCTTTTGACAAGTCGTGGAGGTACCGTTCAGGTGCGACCAGACGGAGCCACGTCTGATGCGCCATGGGACTGTAACGCAGCACCACGAGTAATGCCCGCGTCAACTGGTTCTCGTGCCACGCAGCAGCTCTCTCATACGGGACAAAAAAATTCAGGTGTTTATCCATCTTCAACCTCACGAGGCCGCCCCCGTTCGAGTAAGACGGGGGCCTACGGATACATTGTAATCCCATTGGAATTCTAGGTTAACCGGCATTCAAAAGCCATACACGGCCCTTTTTCCTCAGTCCACCGACGCACCAGATGCCTTCACCACCACCGCCCACAGCGCGACTTCCTCGCGCAGCCACTGGGTGGCTTCTTCCGAGGTGTAGCCGACCGGTTCGGCGCCCAGATCGAGCAGGCGCTGCCGGGTGTCGGCGGAACGCGCGGCCCTGATCACCGTATCGGCCAGCTTGTTCACGATGTCGCGCGGGGTGGCCGCGGGCGCATGCAGGCTGTAGGTGACGTTGACGATCATGTCTACACTCGACTCGCGCAGGGTCGGCACTTGCGGCATAAGCACGGTGCGCGCGGCCGTGGTGGTCGCAAGAGGCCGCAGGCGGCCGGCCTTGATGAACTCCAGCACCGATGGAATATTGGCGATGGTCAATTCGACTTCGCCGCCGACCAGCGCGGTGAGCGACGGCGACGATCCGCGGTAGGGTACGTGCGTCATGCTGGTTTGGGTGCGCAGCTTGAAAAGCTCGCCCGACAAATGCTGGGTGGTGCCGTTGCTGCCCGCCGAAAAATTGAGCGCACCGGGCCTTGCTCGCGCGAGCGCGATCAGTTCTTTCACGTTGCGCGCCGGCAGCGACGGATGCATCGTCAGCACGTTGGGCGTCGACGAAAAAACCGAAACGGCGGCGAGATCGCGCACCGTATCGAAGCCGAGGTTTTTGTAGAGCGAACGAGTCGCGAAAGTTTCTGCCGATAGCGGCGTTCATTTTGAGCATCTGCTGACCGCCTAAGCCGCTGCGTGATGCCCCGGCTCCACCGAGAGTTTCATTCCCACCGCTTTCAACACGTCAAGCAGCGTTTTTAGTGTCGGATTCCCTTTGGCGGATAGTGTCCGGTAAAGGGATTCACGACTGATCCCGGCCTCGGCGGCAACCGCGCCTAGGCCGCCATACGCCTCTGCAACGGTGCGAAGCGCAAGCAAACCTGCCGCACGATCATCGGGATTGTCCAGTGACTCCATGGCGGCTTTCAGATATTCAACGGCCAACTCGCGATCCGCACGCAGTTCGGCCACTTCGCGATCACGGTGAGATACCGCAGCTTTCAGTTTCTTGCTCATCCTTGCCTCCGTTTCCAATCTGTCCAATAGGCTTTGGCGGCCTTGATATCCGCAGGTTGCGACTTCTTGGAACCGCCGCACAGCAGGATCACGACCGTCCGGCCATGACGACCAAAGTACACGCGATAACCCGCTCCAAGATGTTCCCGCAATTCCTGTACACCTTCACCTACCGGATAACAGTCGCCAAAATTTCCAGCTTCCAGGCGCTTCAGACGGACACGGATCTTGGCTTGTGCCTGTTTGTCTTGCAATGACCGGAGCCAATCGGTCAACGGCTCTTTGCCACCTTCGATCTGGTATCGGAATACTTCAATCATGGAAAAAGTGTAGCTTATATACTACACCATGGCAAGTCACTTATTTGGTTCAGCACCAGCGAGCCAGCGCCGCCTGCTACCATCCGCGATAGACAGGCTTGCGCTTTCCCAAGAACGCCGTGGCGCTCTCGCGGAAATCTTCCGTGAGATGCAACCCATGCGGTGCGACCGCATGGGCCTTTACGTCGAGTTCATGCAGCATGGAACACCGGGGCGGCGACTATCGAAATTGGAGTTCAGTCCCGCACGCTGTTCCTCAATCCACCGACGCGCCGGACGCCTTCACCACAGCCGCCCACAGTGCGACTTCCTCGCGCAGCCACTGGGTAGCTTCTTCCGGCGTGTAGCCGACCGGTTCGGCGCCGAGGTCGAGCAGGCGCTGCCGGGTATCGGCGGAACGCGCGGCCCTGATCACCGTATCGGCCAGCTTGTTCACGATGTCGCGCGGGGTGGCCGCGGGCGCATGCAGGCTGTAGGTGACGTTGACGATCATGTCGACACCCGACTCGCGCATCGTCGGCACTTGCGGCATGAGTACGGTGCGCGCGGCAGTGGTGGTCGCAAGCGGCCGCAGGCGGTCGGCCTTGATGAACTCAAGCACCGAGGGAATATTGGCGATGGTCAATTCGACTTCGCCGCCGACCAGCGCCGTGAGCGACGGCGACGACCCGCGGTAGGGTACGTGCGTCATGCTGGTTTGGGTGCGCAGCTCGAAAAGCTCGCCCGACAAATGCTGGGTGGTGCCGTTGCTGCCCGATGAAAAATTAAGTGCGCCGGGTTTTGCGCGCGCGATCGCGATCAGTTCCTTCACGTTGCGCGCCGGCAGCGAAGGATGCACCGTCAGCACGTTGGGCGTCGACGAAAAAACCGAAACGGCGGCGAGATCGCGCATCGTGTCGAAGCCGAGGTTTTTATACAGCGACATATTGATCGCGACCGGCGGCGCGTTCATCAGCAGCGTGTAGCCGTCGGGCGGCGATTTGACGACGTAGTCCATCGCGATATGGGTGCCGGCCCCCGGACGGCTCTCGATGTGCCGGCCAGGATCAAGTATCGATCACGCCGCCTTGATGGTATGAACTTCAAAGGCAACTTTGAGCCATTGACGCACGGCGCTGAAGATCGCGGCAAGGTTGTCCATGCTTGGATTGCCTCTGGGCGACAGCATGCGATGCAGGCTCTTGCTCGGTTTGTCGGTCATCTCGGCAAGTTGTTCGAATCCGATGGTGGCGTTAACCAGATCGCGGAGAATAAGCCGCGCGGTTTCCGGCTCACCGCTCAGAAACAGTGTTGCCGCTTCATCGAGAAGCGCCTTGGCAAATTGAGGATCGCGCTCTACCCGTTCAATTACGGTTTGCTTGAAGTTTCGAGTCAACGCCATAAGATCACCGTTTTACTTTCTTCGCCGTGGTCAATGTTTTCTTCCGTTCTTTGTATTCGGCATGCAACGCTTTGGCTTGGCCGATATCCTTTTGCTGACCGCGTTTCGTGCCGCCACCAAACAGAATGATGAGCGCCTCACCGTCTCGCGCCAGATACATGCGGTACCCCGGCCCCCAATCGATGACGTATTCGCCGATCCCGCCAAACCATTTCACTCTTGATGTATTGCCCAGTTCCAATCGAAGCTTGGCCGTCACGACCTTTGCCGCAGCTTGAACGTCCAAGTTGTCGAACCATGCCTTGTAAGGGTTCGAACCATCCGCGCGCAGATATTCTTGAACCCTAATCATCGCAGGTTGATGGTAACATATCAGTTACCAATAACGCAACTGACCTCGCCATGCCTTGCCTGCGCAGCAGCACACCAGCCTCATCCACTACCCACTACCGTCCATGAAATACAGGCTTGCGCTTCTCCATGAACGCGGTCGCGCTTTCGCGAAAATCATCGGTGAGATGTAAACCGTGCGGGCCGGTCGCATACGCTTTGACATCCAGTTCTTGCAGCATCGCACGCCGCGCGGCAACGATCGCCTGCACCGCCAGCGGCGGATTCTTCAAGATATCCTGCGCCAGACCCTCCGCCACCTTGACGTGTTCGCCCACCTCGCACAGGCGCGTGAGAAGGCCGTGCTTGGCTGATTCTTCCGCTGTCCAGGTGCGCCCGGTGAGGCACACATCGGTGGCAAAGGCGCCCGCGCCTGCGTTCGCCAGCATCATCCAGAACGACGTGCTGTCCAGGCCGCGCGGCGTTTCGGTGACCTGAAACTTGGCGTCGCGCGCGGCCACCAGCAGGTCGGCATACAGCGCGATGCGCACGCCAAGGCCGTACACGTAACCATGCACGGCGGCGATAATCGGCTTGGAGTGGAACGAGCGGAAAAACGGCTCGCGAAAGTTGCCGCCGCGCCCCGCCGGGCTGCCGAGTTTCTGCAATTCCTCCTTGGCGCGCATTTGCCGCTGGCGCACATCCGCGCCGCTGCAAAACGCGCGGCCATTGCCGGAGATGATGCCCACGCGTGCATTGGCGTCGTCGTTCAGACGGTAGAGCGCGTCGCAAAACGCCACGCCCACGTCGTCTGAAAACGCGTTGAGTTTCTCCGGGCGATTCAACGTGATGTACGCGATGCCGCCTTCTTCTTTGTATTCGACCAGTGCCATCGAGCCTGCTCCCTGTGATGTGAAATATGCAATAAAAACAAATACTTACAAAAATTCTTATTCTGCTTTCGCCCCGGTGGATTTCACCACACCGCCCCACAGGGCATGCTGCGTGCGGATGTAGTCGCCGAATTCAGCCGCGGTACCCGGCACG
>JANPOH010000525.1:0-2237 GCA_031427895.1 Betaproteobacteria bacterium | reverse complement strand
GATCATGCCGCGCCGCCGCCGGTGCAGGAAATGTATCGCGCTGTGCCTGCGCGCCATAAAAACGTGGATGTGCATATCATTCCCGGCGTGAATCACGGCTACATGATGAAAGCCAATCCCGCCGCGTTTGACCAGAAGACCTACGATCTGTCGATGGGGCGCGCGCTGGCGATTTTGAACAGCCTGCGTTGATCGCCTGTCACGAAGCATCATAAGTATTTGTTTTTAAAGGTATTTATTTTATTAGGCAGTGCGGCGTTCGCTGTTGGGGCGAACGCCGCGTCATCATCGGCAGCGCCAGCGTTTCCAGTGAAGCCCATACGCCTGCTGGTCTCGGGCGTCGGCGGCGCGGGCGATTTCGCGGGCCGTTTGATTGCCGCTGATCTCACGCAGCGTCTCGGCCAGCAGGTCGTCGTCGATAACCGGCCCGGCGGCGTCACCCCCGGCGAAATTCTCGTTAAAGCGCAACCCGACGGCTACACGCTGATGATGGTGGGCTTTGTCATCTGGCTCTCACCCTTTATGCGCGATCAGGTGCCGTTTGATCCGGTGCGCGATTTTGCGCCGGTGTCGCTGGCAATCAGCTCGCCCAACGTGCTGGTGGTGCATCCGTCGCTGCGCGTGAAATCCGTGCCGGAACTAATCGCGTTGGCGAAACAAAAACCCGGCGCACTGAATTACGCGACGTCCGGCGTCGGCAATTCCAATCACATTGCGGGCGAATTGTTCCGCTCGATGGCGGGCGTGGACATTGTGCGCGTCAATTATCGCGGCGCATCGGTAGCGTTGACCGATGTGGTGAGCGGACGCGTGGAGTTGATGTTCGCCACCGCCAATGCCTCGCAGCCGCATGTCAGCGCGGGGCGCTTGATCGCGCTGGGCGTCACCTCCGCGCAGCCCTCGCCGGTGGCGCCGGGCTTGCCCACGGTGGCGTCAGCGGGTGGTGCTGCGCTGGCAGGTTACGAATCGGCAGCAACTATCGGCATACTCGCCCGCGCCGGTACGCCGCCCGCCGTGGTCAACCTGCTGCACCGCGAAGTCGCGCGTTACCTGCGCACGACGGATGCGAAAGAGCGTCTGCTCAAAGCCGGCATCGAAGCCGTGGGTAATACACCGGCGGAATTCGCTGCGATTATTCGTGAGGACATGGCGATCAAGGGAAAAGTGATACGCGAGGCCGGAATTCGCATGGATTGATCGTGAACAGCGAAGAACGGTTTTAACCACGGAACACGCAGAACACGCGGAAACAACGGAAGAATGGCTGTGGCGTTTTTTTCGGGTGCTCCGCGCGCAATTGCCTTGATGCACAGAAGGTAGGTTGCGCTACGCACCCCCCACCCTTGCTTGCTTTCTCAAACTTAGATAGCCAATGCACCGAGTCGGGCAAAGGTATGTGTGCGCACTTGCAATCTGATCGCTGGGTATGTCTACGGCAAAAGCCTTGATTTGAGACATGTCGCGGTAAATAAGAAACCAGTCCATGATGGCTTCGGTCCAACCCAAATCGGGTGTCTCTTTCAAGAAATTCGACAGAATCAATCGTCCGCCCGGCTTGATGCCCGCAAAAAGCATATTTGTCAGTTTCCTTGCAACCCGTTCATCAAGATAGTCGTATAGCCCCGCGCTGTAAATCAGGTCGAAGTCCTCAACTTTGTATCTGCCGACGAGGATGTCGAGAATGGTAGCAGTCACGGTTTCTATAGGTATTCCGCGCGCAGTGTAGCGGTGGTCAACCTCTTTCAGACTTTCTTCGTCCTGATCAAGTGCGACCAAATTTCCAACCAGTCCTCGATGAAGCGCTACAGACAAGTCAGCTTCGCGAAGGTGTCCACAAGCGACAGAGAGAATCCGTGGGAGTCGAACTTCGTAAGCGGCGTCGTCAATCAGGTTCGCCAAATGCCGACGCCGCCAACGAACTGCCGTAGCGGGTGGACTGGAGGTAGTTCGACGATAAAGCGACGCCGACATTGAAACAGGGTCGGGTGAAATCAACAACCGATAGTCTCGATAAATCCAGTCAAGCAGGATCGCGTCGCCGGGGTATCCGCGTGGCTTCCGAAAACTGTGATTCGTGAATGGGCATAATTGGCTTATTTCGAATAATTTCATCGTACGAATGACTTTGATCGCGTCTTGCCATTGCGCGCCGGTATTGTCTCGAATTTGCGTTAGGGTCTCCGTAATCAAGTCAATGCCTTCCGCCGTGTGACCACGCTCAAGCATGGCGAGACCGG
>JANPOH010000524.1:0-4308 GCA_031427895.1 Betaproteobacteria bacterium | reverse complement strand
GATGAGCGCAATGACTTGGCCGCTGCCGAAGCTATGTATCTGCTCGCGATAGATGCGGATCCCAAGCTCGCCTCACTGCTCGGCAACTACGCGAATTTCCTGCGTGTTGAGCGCAAGGACATGGCCGCTGCCGAAGCGATGTATCTGCGCGCGCTAGAGGCGGATCCCAAGCACGCCACCATCCTCGGCAACTACGCGAATTTCCTGCGTGTTGAGCGCAAGGACATGGCCGCTGCCGAAGCGATGTATCAGCGCGCGCTAGAGGCGGATCCCAAGCACGCTAACAACCTTGCGAATTACGCCGGGTTTTCGCTGGCACAAGGTAACAAGGCGGGCCTGCAGACGCTCGAAAACGCCTTCGATGCCCTGAAAAACGCGCCACAATTAGAAGCAGAACTCGAATGCGCGTTTTATCGGTATGCCCACGGACCCGTGCAACGGCACGATGACGCTTTACGTCTGGCACGGCGATTGATTCTGTCAGGAACACGCTCGCCCGGCTGGGACTTTTCGATGAACCGCGTACGCGCAACACAGGATGGCCATCCTGAAGCGGCTGGGCTGGAAAAACTGGCTGCAGTGATAAACGATGTTGCACCGGCCGCATCGCTGGACGCATGGCCTGCTTGGAAAAAGGCGGGGGATTCGTAATACGAATCATCATCGGCAGGCATTCTGATGCCTCCGGACATCATCCCGCTTCTCACCCTGACGCCAACCCGCTGCGCCACTTCAAGTGCGCCCTTGTCCCCGCACGCGAGGCGAGTGAACTGAGTGTTGGACATGTGTAGATGCCTATCCCCTGCGTGGCCAACGCGCCGATAGCCGCAAGGTGCTATTTAAAAATAGTGTTTAAAAACAAATAGTTACACTAAACGGGTGACTGAGGATGCGGTGTCATTGTCCTGTCACATTCAACGCATAGACTTGCAACCCGTGAATCCGGCAGTTGTTTTTCACAGGATGCAAATTGCAAATTGCAAATGAACGTGTAAACCCATAGACAAAGGAAATCGTGATGCTGAAACCCCTTAAAGTATTTGCCGCCATCGCAATGGTTACTGCGGGTGCGGGTACTGTGCTGGCACAGGAAATCACCGGCGCCGGCGCAACGTTTCCGGCGCCGGTGTACTCCAAATGGGCCGAGGCGTACCAAAAAGCCACCGGCGTGAAAATGAATTACCAGTCGATCGGCTCCAGCGGTGGCATCCGGCAAATCACCGCCAAGACCGTTGATTTCGGCGCGACCGATGCGCCGCTGACGACCGAGCAACTGGCAAAAGATGGTCTCATGCAGTTCCCGGCGGTGATCGGCGGCGTGGTGCCGGTGGTCAACGTGGCAGGGGTCAAGCCCGGTGAAATGCGTTTGACGGGCCAAGTGCTCGGCGACATATTCATGGGAAAAATCACGCAATGGAATGACAAGGCGATTGCCGCGCTGAACCCCACGCTGAAATTGCCCGCCGGCAATATCGCGGTGGTGCGCCGTGCCGATGGCTCGGGCACGACCTTCATTTTCACCAACTACCTGTCCAAGGTGAACGCCGACTGGAAAGCGAAAGTCGGCGAAGGCCAGGCGGTGCAATGGCCCACCGGCATGGGCGGCAAGGGCAACGAAGGCGTGGCCGCATTCGTGCAGCGCCTGCCCGGCGCCATTGGTTACGTGGAGTTCGCCTACGCCAAGCAGAACAAACTGGCGCACACGCTGCTGAGAAACGCCGACGGTCAATTTGTTGCGCCGGATGACGATACCTTCAAAGCCGCCGCTGCGGGCGCGGATTGGAGCAAGGCCGCGTTCGGCGCCCTATTGACCGAACAACCCGGCAAGGCGAGTTGGCCGATTACCGGCGCCACCTTTATTCTGCTGCACACGGCGCAGGCCAAGCCGCAACAGGGCATCGAGGTGATGAAGTTTTTCGACTGGTCGTTAGCCAACGGCGCCAAGATGGCCGCCGATCTGGACTACGTTCCCCTGCCGGATGCGCTGATCAAGCAGATACGCGGCGCGTGGATGGCGCAGGTCAAGGATGCGTCCGGCAAGGCGCTGTGGACGGCAAAATAAATATAACGTACGAATGCACCATGAAACGATGCGCGGGGCTGGCCGGCGCGGCCAGCCCCCTTGTTTTTTTGGGCCGCCCCCATGACACTTAAGGATTCTAACGTCGCCCTCTCGGTGGAGGCGCTCCCGGACATGAGCATGGATAGCACGGATGGCGTGGTACGCAAAAAGCCGTCGCGGTTGGGCGATTTTATTTTCGCCAACCTGACGCGCGCATTCGCATTGCTCGCGCTGGCGTCGCTTGCCGGCATCATCGTGTCGCTGATCTACGGCGCGTGGCCGTCGATTCAGAAATTCGGCCTGCCCTTCATCTGGACGCCCGACTGGAATCCGCCGGCGCAGAAATTCGGCGCGCTGATTCCGATTTACGGCACGCTGGTGACCTCCGCCATCGCGCTGATTATCGCGGTGCCGGTGTCCTTCGGCATTGCGATTTTTTTGACCGAACTGTCACCGCCGTGGCTGCGCCGCCCGCTGGGCACGGCCATCGAATTGCTGGCTGCGATACCGAGCATTGTTTACGGCATGTGGGGCCTGCTGGTGTTCGCGCCGATCTTTGGCCAATATATTCAGCCGGTGCTGGCGGCCACGCTTGGGCACATTCCCCTCGTCGGCAAACTGTTCGCGGGCCCGACCATCGGCGTCGGCCTGCTGTCGGCCGGCGTTATCCTCGCGATCATGATCATCCCGTTTATCGCGGCGGTGATGCGCGACGTATTCGAAATCACGCCGCAGATGATCAAGGAATCCGCGTACGCCGTCGGCGCGACCACGTGGGAGGTGGTGTGGAACGTGGTGTTGCCCTACACCAAGGCCGGCGTGGTCGGCGGCATTATCCTCGGGCTGGGTCGTGCGCTGGGCGAGACCATGGCGGTGACTTTTGTTATCGGCAATACCAATTTTTTGTCGAACGCTTCGTTGTTCTCGCCCGGCAACAGCATTACCTCGGCGCTTGCCAACGAATTCTCCGAAGCCGAGCAGGGTCTGCATAGCGCGGCACTGATCGAGTTGGGATTGATCCTGTTTGTGATTACCTTCGTGGTGCTGTCGTTTTCCAAAGTGCTCCTGATGCGGCTGGCGCGTCGGGAAGGTCATAAAACATAAAGCCGGGTCTGACGACATGGAACTACGCACCAAACGCAAGCTGATTAACAAGGTCGCGCTCATGCTGTCACTGGGCGCGATGACCTTTGGCCTGTTCTGGCTGGCGTGGATATTGTTGACGATCTTGCAGTTGGGTGTTTCCGGCCTGTCGGTGGCCGTGTTTACAGAAATGACGCCACCGCCCGGCAGCGCGGGCGGCTTGGCCAATGCCATTTTCGGCAGCGTGGTGATGGTGGGCCTGGCCACATTGATCGGCACGCCCATCGGCATACTCGCCGGTGTATATCTGGCGGAGTATGGGCGGCATACCGTCCTTGGCCACCTCACCCGGTTCATCAACGATATCCTGTTGTCCGCGCCGTCCATCGTGATCGGTTTGTTCATCTACGCTGCGGTGGTGGTGCCGATGGGCGGGTTCTCCGGCTTCGCGGGCGTGCTGGCGTTGGCGCTGCTGGTGATCCCGGTGGTGATCCGCACCACCGAAAACATTCTGCGGCTGGTGCCGGATTCCCTGCGCGAGGCGGCTGCGGCGCTGGGCGCGCCCAAATGGATCATGATCATGAAAGTCACCGTGCGCGCATCGCAGGCCGGCATATTGACCGGTATTCTGCTGGCAGTGGCGCGTATCGCCGGCGAAACCGCCCCGCTGATGTTCACGGCGCTGTCCAATCAATTTTGGAGCACGGATCTCCGGGAGCCCATGGCCAACCTGCCCATGACCATCTTCCGCTTTGCCATGAGCCCCTTCAAGGACTGGCAGGATCTGGCTTGGGCCGGTGTATTACTGATTACCGTTGGCGTACTCGCGCTGAATATTGCCGCGCGCTTGCTGTTCAAGGAAAAAATTTCCACCTGATTACGTAACCCCGCGCGGAACAATTCATGGCAAACGTCACTTTGCAATCCACAAGCGAAAAAAAGCCGCCTGCGCCGACGCAGTTGGCCATCCGCAATTTCAATTTTTACTATGGCGCTTTTCAAGCGCTGAAAAACATCAACATGGATGTTTACAAGTGCCGCGTCACCGCGTTCATCGGCCCCTCGGGCTGCGGCAAATCCACGCTGCTGCGTACCATCAACCGCATGTACTCGCTGTACCCCGAACAGCGCGCCGAAGGCGAATTGCTGCTCGACGGCAAGAA
>JANPOH010000523.1:0-2852 GCA_031427895.1 Betaproteobacteria bacterium | reverse complement strand
GAAATCATCGGCAAGGACGGCGTGCTGCTGATCGACGACGATCACATGGAGCAACTGCTCTACACCGAAAAAAGCATCCCGCACATTTACTTGCCGGAGGTGAGTGTGAACATGGCGTTTCTCGGCAGCAGCGCGCCGGGTGATTGGGCCGGCGGCGAATTCTGGGGCCCGCTGGCGAGCGAGACGCGCAACTGGCTCGATTACGCCGCCACCGGCAAGCCGTGCGCGCTGACTACGCCGCAGGAAGCACGTAGTAATCTGGAGGTAACGCTGGCGATTGAGGAAGCGGTGGAGACGGGGGAGACGGTGCGGTTGGCGAGGTAATAGCGTGGCGTATACTACGCGGGCTTCTGATTCATTTCGACGGTTGGTTCATTCAATAACCGGCCATGTAGCTTAATACGTTGAGAGGATATCCAATGATTATTGGATCCGTTGCGATGTGTTTGTTGTTCTTGACCAGTACGCCCCTTTTCGCTGGTCCCAAAGAAGATGCACTGGCTGCATATCAGAGGTTCTTTGAGTTGTTCACCACCGATAATCACGATCAGATAGCAGCATTGTTTGCGCCGGACGCCTTGTTTTACGGTACCGGCTCCGCTGAAGTGGTAACGGTGCCGGAGGACATTCGCAAGTATTTCGTAGGTGCCCTTTCAGGAAAAAGGGGAGTGGTGAAGGCAACTCCCTTCGTGCAAACAGCGGTGGTCTTATCGGACAGCATTGTCGCAATATCTGGTAAGTGGCAGTCGGAGAGGACGTTGGATGGAAAGATGGTTACGGCAGGCCCATCCCGAAATACGGTAGTGATGAAAAAGCGTGGAGATCGGTGGCTGATAGTTCAGTTTCACAACTCGCCGACACCGAAGCCACCAGCGGCAGCGCCCGCCGCTGCGCCGGCGCGGTAGCCCGCGTAGGGCGCAATCCCCATTGCGCCGCATGTGAAGCGTCACTCACGCCGTGGTGCATTCGGCGCAACAGGATTGCGCCCTACGAACCCTCGTGCTGGAAGTGACGCTGGCGATTGAGGGGCGGTGGAGACGGATTGTTTTCCAGGATCACGCGCAGCGCGCCTTTGCCAAGCGTCAAGTTTCAGGCAGCGCCGAACGCAGCCCCAGGTGTTCAACGAACGGATCGAAGTCCCGGTCACTGTACAGTAGCGGCCATCTGTTCTCGATGCAGCGCGTGGCAATCACGGTATCGATGGTCTTGCGCACGGTTACGCCGAGCGCACGCAGCACGCGAAAATTTTTAGCGGCTTGAATGGCTATGTTTTGTCCCGCCAGGTCCACCAGTATCAGCGACGTCAGAAGTTTCCGCGCTTGATTGAAATCGCGGTCGCTAACAAAGCCTTGCAGCACCTCGGTCAAAATAAGGTCGCCGGTCGCCATCGGCTCGATGCCCAGCAGCGAATGCAGTTTTTCCGACTGCGGCGTCGCGGCGCCCCGAAAGTAGTCGATCCAAACGCTGGAATCGACCAGAATCATTTATCAGTCCGCATCGCATCCAGATCGCCTTGCCAGTTAAGCTTGCCGCGAAAGCGCTTGATTTTCTGTTGTTGCTGCAAGCGCAACAAGGTGCGCAGCCCCAGTTCAACGGCTTCCCGCTTGGTCTTCAAGCCGGTCGCCCGAAGCGTGCTGTTCATCAACTTGTCGTCAATCACAATATTGGTGCGCATGATGTGTATCCTTTAATCTACGCTTACACATTTTAGGCGCAGATCGCTCCTCCAGCAACTGGCTATCGCGCTATCGTGCCACCTGTTTGTTACACATGCCCAAACCGCCACCGCTCCATCGTCACCCGTTCATAAACACCAGCCCGGCTGATGGGTGTGCCGGCCCAGAACGCTTCGGCCTCGGCCTTGCCGGCCACATCCAGTATCAGCAGGCTGCCGATCATGCGCTGGCCTTCGTCGTCCAGCAACGGCCCGCGCGCTACGATGAGGTTGTGGTGGCGCTTTAGATACTCATGTTGGGCCTCGCGCACGGGCGCGCGGCGTGCTTCGCCATCTGCCTTGTCATGGGCGTGAATCACGAACTGCATGGTGCCGGGCTTGCGGGGATAGTCGCGTTGCCGCACCTCCAGGGTGGGTTTCCAGCGTTCGATGTTGATGGATTCGAAGATACCGGCCTTGGTGTAAGGGTCGGCGTTGATATACGCCTGTGCCGCTGCCCGACCCGGAAATTCGATCAGTCGCAGGCTGCCGATGGCGTTTTTATTGTCATCGGTGAACAGCGGCCCCGAATACCAGGTAACTTCGGGGTAGCCGTCGAGAAACGTGGTGTGTGCGGGCAGCGTCGCCGCGCGCAGTTCGTCGATGGCCGGTTTGGCGCGGCATTTGATGAGCCAGTGCATGGTCAGTTTTCCTTGTAAAGAACTTACTGCGGCTTGATTCCCGCCGCCGTCACCGCCGCGCCCCAGCGCTTGATTTCCGACTGATGGTACTTCGCAAACTCGGCGGGCGTGCCGCCCACCGTGGTCATAAATGCGTTGCGCAAATAGTCTTGCGCCGGCTGTGATTTCAGGTAACGGTTGGCGGCGTCGTTCCAGCGTTGCGCCAATGCCGCAGGTAGCGCCTTGGGGCCATATACGGCGTACCAGATGTACGCCTCGAAATCCGCCACACCCGCTTCGGCAAGGGTGGGCAGGTCGGGCGCGTAATCGACGCGCTGCGCGCTGGTGATGCCGAGCGCGCGCAGGCGTCCGCTTTTGACATGCTGCAACAGCGTGCCGGGGGTGTTGAAGAACACTTTGATTTGTCCGCCGATCAGATCGGCGATTGCAGGCGCGCCGCCTTTGTAGGGCACGTGCAGAATGTCGATCTTGGCGGCCGCCTTGAACATTTCGAGCTT
>JANPOH010000522.1:0-2388 GCA_031427895.1 Betaproteobacteria bacterium | reverse complement strand
GCATTGCACGCCGCCACCACCGCATCCACCTCCTCATCGCGCATCACCGGACTGATCGGCAAACTGAGCACTTCGCGGTGTATCTGCTCGGTGATGGGATACGAGCGCGCATTCCACTCCCGATAGGCAGGTTGCTGGTGCGGCGGCACCGGATAATGAATCAGCGTGCCGATGTTTTGTTGTTGCAAATACGCCTGCAGCGCATCGCGCGCTTTCGCGCGCACCACGAACACATGCCACACCGGCTCGTTGTTTACGCCCGCCACCGGCACGGTGATGTGCGGGTGGCGCAACTCGCTCAGGTAGCGGCTTGCGATGCCGCGTCGCCGTTGGTTGTCGGCATCCACGCGACCGAGTTTGACGCGCAGCAACGCCGCCTGCAATTCGTCAAGGCGGCTGTTCACGCCTTTGTAGATGTTTTCGTATTTGCGATGCGAGCCATAGTTGCGCAACGCACGCAACGCCTCCGCCAGTGCATCGTCATTGGTGGTCACCGCGCCGGCATCGCCCAGTGCGCCGAAATTCTTGCTCGGGAAAAAGCTGTGCCCCGCCGCGCCCCCCAGTGCGCCCGCGCGCACGCCGGCATGGCGCGCGCCATGCGCCTGCGCGCAATCCTCGATGACTTTCAGCCCATGTTTCCGTGCGACCGCGTTGATCGCCGTCATGTCCGCCGTCTGCCCATACAGATGCACCGGCAGGATCGCGCGCGTGCGCGGGCCGATGTGCTTTTCGATCAACCCTGCATCAAGATTGCACGTGCCCAATTCGGGTTCGACCAGCACCGGCTTCAATCCGTTTTCAGTGATCGCCAGTAGGGTTGCAATATAGGTATTCGCCGGCACGATGACTTCATCGCCCGCCTTGAGTACGCCGAGCTCCATCCACGCCCGCAGTATCAGCACCAGCGCTTCCAAGCCGTTGCCCACGCCTACACAATGCCGCGTGCCGCAATACGCCGCGTATTCCTTCTCAAACGCTTCGACCTCTTTGCCCAGCACATACCAGCCGCTGTCGAGCACGCGCGTGAACGCGGCGATCAGTTCATCACGGTCGCGCGCGTTGATGCCGCCCAGATCAAGATACGGGACATTCATAATAACTCAATAAAAACAAATACTTGCATCATTTCAGCAGCGCATCGCCAACCACGCGAGCGGGATTGCCCACCACCAGCGCGCCGGCCGGCACATCGCGCGTCACCACGGCACCCGCGCCAACCATCGCGCCTTCGCCGATGGTCACGCCGCCGAGCACGGTCGCATTCGCACCGATCGACGCGCTCTTGCCGATGATGATCGGCAGAAACGAGGACGGATATTGTTTGGAGCGCGGGTACTTGTCGTTAACGAAAGTGGCATTCGGCCCGATGAACACATCATCACCCACGCGCATGCCGTCCCACAGATAGACGCCGCATTTCAACGTCACCCGGTCGCCGACCACCACATCGTTTTCAACAAAACAATGCGCATTGAGATTGCAGTCGCGCCCGATGGCGGCGCCGGCCAGCACCACCGTGTGCTGCCACACCTGCGTGCCCTCGCCGATTGATTTTGTCTGCACTTCCGCCGTGGCATGAATTTTGGTCATACGCACGCTGCCTTGAACGCGGCGTAATCGCGAATGTAATCGGCCTCGTCGTACCAGTTATCGGCCAGCACCAGCAGGACGCAGCCCGGTGAAAAATCAACCATCTCGTGCCAGATCATCGGATCGAGCATCAATCCGCGATCGTTACGCGCCAGGGTAACTTCCTCGCGCGCGCGGCCGTCGTCGAGCAACACCGTGCATTGCCCGGCCAGACACACCATCATTTGCGTCAGCCGCCGATGCGCGTGTTTGCCGCGGCGCACCCCCGGTTGCGTGCCAAAAATGTAGTAGGCGCGCTTGATCGCAAACAGCACATTGCGCTCGCTTTCCAGCGCCACCAGCCAGCCCAGTTCATCGCCCTTGACCGGGAACTCGACGTAGCGGGCCAGTGTCACGGTTCTTGCCTCGCCGCGCCGCGCAGACACCATTTCGATCCAAAGTAGTTCAGCGGCAGCATGATCACCACGGTGACAAAAATCGCCAAGCGCGCGTGCAACGTCAAATGTTCGATCAATCCGGCGTTCACCAGCGTGCCCGCGAAACCACTGGCGATGTAAAACAGCGTAAACACCATGAATCGCCCGGTCGACGCCCGTGCGTTGAACACGTGCCGTGTATACGCAAAGTAGGCAAACAGAACACCCGCCGCGTAGGCAAGCATATAGGCCACCACGTGGCCAGTGACAAACAGCGCGGCCTGATACACCGCGATGGACAGCAGGGTATTGAGCGCGCCTGCTGCCAGAAAGCGCAGAGCCGGCGCAGCGCCTGTAGCCTTGGCGCTCTGGTCCAGCACCT
>JANPOH010000521.1:0-4995 GCA_031427895.1 Betaproteobacteria bacterium | reverse complement strand
GTTCACCAATATGTCGACATCGGCGCAGGCTTTACCGAGTGCGACCGCGTTTCCGGATTTGCCAAGATCCATCGCGTGCACGGTGACTTCGGTTTGATATTGTAATCCGTTGCACGCTGACATTCGGCATAATCCGCTGGTCGCCCGATGAATCACGCCGCCAAGGAAATCTATGCGCCTGAAATGCCAAGCCGCTATCATCACTATCGCCGCAACCGCCGCTGCCACTACTGCGGGCATACTCACCACGTTGGCATCGGGCAGCGCGCAAGCCCAACAAAAATTCCCCTCGAAGCCGATCCGCCTGATCGTATCTTTCACCGCCGGCGGCACGCCCGACACGCTGGCGCGCATGCTCGCGCCGCGCATCAGCGAAGCGCTGGGCCAGCCCATCGTGATCGAAAACCGTCCCGGCGCGGGCGGCGCGCTGGCGGCGGCCATTGTCTCCAAGGCGCCCGCCGACGGTTACACGCTGCTCGCTGCGTCTCCGGGCCACGCGATCAACGCCGCCTTGTCGCCGAATCTGCCGTACGACGCCGTCAAGGATTTTTCCGGCGTGGCCAACATCGGCTTCAGCACCGTGACTCTGGTGATCTCGCCCACGCTCGGCCCCAAATCCGTGAAGGAGTTGATCGCACTCGGTCAATCGATGCCGGGGAAATTTTTATTCGGCTCCGCCGGCGCGGGCAGCGCCACGCACTTTAACGCCGAACGCTTTCGCATCCTGGCGGGCATCAAGGCCGTGCATGTCGCTTTTAAGGGACAGCCGGAGTTTCTGATCGAAATCGTCGCGGGGCGCGTGCATTACGGCGTGGCGGGTTTGGGGCCGGCGATGCCGCTGATCAAGGAAGCGCGCCTGCTGCCAATGGCGGTGTTGCCGCAGCGCACGCCGCTGCTGCCCGACGTGCCCGCGTTGTCCGAAATCCTGCCGGGCGCCGCGCGCGACGGCTTTCAGATGTGGTTGGCGCCCGCCGGCACGCCGCTCGCCATACGCCAGCAGTTAAGCCGCGAAATCGCGCGCGTGCTGGCGCTGCCCGAGGTCAAGGAACGTCTGACGAACGTGGCGTTTCAGGTACATCACAGCCCGCCCGAAGAAACCGAACGTTTGTTGCGCGCCGACATCGCGTCGTTCACCAAGCTCGCGACGGACGCGGGGATGCGGGCAAAGTAGCGAGGCGCCATGAATCGATTTTACGATACCGTATGGGCAATGGTGGCCGGTCTGCTGGCCATGTTCGTGGCTAGCGCCTGCGCTGCGCAACAGAGATTTCCCGCGAAGCCGATACGCATTGTCGTCGCGTTTACCGCTGGCGGCACGCCCGACACGCTGGCACGCGTCATCGGCCAAAAGATGAGCGAGAACTGGGGCCAGCCAGTCATCATTGAAAATCGCCCCGGTGCCAGCGGCGCGATTGCCGCCCATCTCGTGGCAAAAGCCACGCCGGACGGTTACACGCTGCTGGCCACTTCCGCGAGTATTGCCATCAATGTGGCAATGCAGGCCAAGCTGCCTTACGACACCTTGAGAGATTTGGCTGGAGTCGCCAATATCGGCTACAGCACCGATGCGCTGGTGGTAGCGCCGGCGCTCGGCATCAAAACCATGCGCGATTTCATCTCGCACGGCCGCGCCCATCCGGGCAAGCTGCTGTTTGGCTCTTCGGGCACCGGCACTTCCGTGCATCTCGCAACAGAAAAATTCATCAGCGAAGCCGCAATCAAGGCGGTTCATGTCCCGTTCAAGGGGCTGCCGGAATTTCTGATCGACATCGCCGCCGGACGCATCCACTTTGGCGTTGCGGTGCTGGGCGGCGCGCGACCACTGGTCAACGATGGCAAACTGGTGTTGCTGGCGGTGGGCCCGACGCGATCACCGTTGTATCCCGACGTACCCGCCATCGCCGAAATGCTGCCCGGCTTTACGCGCCAGGGCTCACAGGGACTCTACGCACCCGCCGCCGCGCCACGCGCCGTGCTGATGCAACTCAGCCGCGAAGTCGGCCGCGTGCTCGAATTGAAGGATGTGCGCGAGCGGCTGCAGGACATGGGGTTTCATATCGCCCATACGCTTCCCGACGAAACTGACCGCTTGCTGCGATTGGATATACAGTCGTTTACCAAGCAGGTGCGGACGTTGGGGCTGCACGCGAATTGACGCGTAGGTTGGCGTTGAGCGCAGCAAACCCCAACGCCCGCGAATATGCGCGACCAGCGTTGGCGTTCCTTCGTCACCCCAACCTACCGGGCTACAAATTGGCCGTTCGTGTTGCTCTTGCCGTCACTGTCATCACCACAGCAGCGGTCACGCACGCGCAGCAAAAATACCCCGCCAAGCCCATCCGCATGATCGTGCCCTCCAGCGCGGGCGGCACGCAAGATACCCTCGCGCGCCTGTTCGCGCCCAAGCTCGGCGAGCGCCTGGGGCAACCGGTGGTAGTGGAAAATCGGCCTGGCGCCGGCGGCATGATCGGCGCGTCTATCGTCGCGAAGGCCACGCCCGATGGCTACACGCTGTTGCTCGGCGGACCCGGTTTCGCCGTCAACGCGGGCGTGCGCGAGAATCTGCCATACGATCCGATCAAGGATTTTTCCGGCGTGGCGCAAATCGGTTACAGCACCACCGTGCTGGTGGTCAGCCCGTCGCTGGGCGTGAAGTCAGTGAAAGAACTCATCGCGTTGGCGCACGCACAGCCGGGCAAAATATTATTCGGATCAAGCGGCGGCGGCAGCGCCACCTTCATGAATGCGGAACGGTTCCGCATGGCCGCAGGCATCAAGGCCGCGCACGTGGGCTTCAAAGGCCAGCCGGAATTTTTGCTGGAAATCGTCGCCGGACGCATACACTACGGCGTCGGCGGGTTGGGGCCGTCACTGACTTTCATCAAGAGCGGACAGTTGCTGCCGCTGGCAGTGACCACGTTGCGGCGCGCACCCCTGTTGCCGGATGTCCCGACGAGTGCCGAGGTGCTGCCGGGATGGGGACACGACGGCTCGCAAGGCATACTCGCGCCCACGCCAACGCCGCGCGCCATCGTGCATCAACTCAACCGGGAAGCCGCGCGCATACTCGACATGCCCGACGTGCGCGAACGCCTGCTCGGCGTGGATTTCAACATCCTCACCAGCACGCCGGAGGAATACGACAAGCAACTGCGCGCGGATATCGTGACGTTTACGCGGGTGGCGAAAGAGGCGGGGTTGCGGGTGAAGTGATGTGCAGCGAATCGTAGGTTGGCGGTGAGCGGAGCGAACCCCAACGTTCGCGAGCGTGAACGGCCCGCAGTGTTGGGGTTCCTTCGTCACCCCAACCTACCGGGCTGCATGCGCTAATTAACGTTCGTGTTCAGCAGGCGATTTCGCACGCCAAAAAACGGGCCGTTGCGAATTTCGAGCTCTTCTTTCGCAATCTCCTCTGGCGTTTGAAGGCGCGCAAAACGCGAACCGATTCCCCTTCCCGCTATCCACAGGCCAAGGACCGCAAAGGCCACGGTGAAAACGATCAACCAAGGGTTGTGATTTGCAGCCACAAGAAACCCTATCGCGATAACGACGCAAGAGAGTGCGGCTATTCCGCGAAGCATCCACAGCGTTAGCTTGGCTATCCCGTGAATATTTCGCATATGAAAATTCTGACCAAGCGGGCGGGTAAGGCTTTTTCAGCGCGCACTTCTCGGCTGAAAAACTTTTAAGTGATTAATTTTACTGCACCTTCGCCCCCGAAGCCTTAACCACCTTCGCCCACTTCTCCGTCTCCATCGTATGCAGCGCCCAGAACTCCGCGGGCGTGCCGGCAATCGACGTGCCGCCGAGATCGCCGAGGCGTTGGATGATTTTGGGTTCCTTGAGCGTTTCGTTGACTTCGCGGTTGATGCGGTTGACGACGGCCGCCGGCGTGCCCTTGGGCACGGCGAGGCCGAACCACGCGCTCGCTTCAAAGCCCGGCACGGATTCCGCCACGGTGGGTACGTCCGGCAACTGGGCCGCGCGCCGCGCGGTGGTGACCGCCAGCGCGCGCACGTCGCCATTGCGGATATATCCGATGACGCCCGGCATGTTGTCGAAGATGACGTGGTTTTGCGCGGCGATGATGTCGATGATGCAGGGAGCCGAGCCTTTGTAGGCAATATGCACCATGTTGATGCCGGTCATCGCCTTGAACAACTCGCCCGACAGATGCACCGAGGTGCCCGCGCCGCCGGAGCAGAAATTCAGTTTCCCGGAATTGGCCTTGGCATGCGCGATGAACTCCGGCACGCTTTTCACGGGCAGGTTGCGCGTGACCGTCATCACATTGGGCACGCGTATCAGCCCCGCGCCGGGCGCCATATCGTTCAAAAAGTTGAAGCTGAGGTTCGGGTAGAGCGTGGCGTTGATGGCGTTGGCCGGGTTGGTGAGAAACCAGGTGTAGCCGTCGGGCACGGCTCTGACGGCGATGTCAGTGCCGATGTTGTTGCCGGCGCCGGGGCGGTTGTCGATCACCACGGTTTGTCCCAGCCGCTCGCCGAGACGCGCCCCCATGATGCGCGCGAGGATGTCGGTGGTGCCGCCGGGTACGTACGGCACGATCCAGCGGATGGAGCGCGCAGGCCAGTCGGCGGCATGGGCGTTGCCCATCGTAAAAAAAGGCATTACCGCCGCCAACAAACTCAACATCCAGTTCTTCAAACGCATGTTGCGCTCCATCGATAATTGACAAAAATTGAAATTCCACACGCTGATAGGGGTAGGGAAGGACTCTCGCCCTCCCCTCCCTCCGAACCGTGCGTGCGGTTTTCCCGCACACGGCTCTCCAGTCGAGAGTTTCCACATCGAGATTGACCGTCAACACAGTATGACGCAAGTGAGACGCACACTGTGCAGTGAAGGGGTATGTACATTCGCCTCCTCAGCGCTCCGTTACCAGAACCGTCAACAAGACTTCACCATGAAACCACGCCAATGCCACCGTTCCGAGGCACGCCTCTCCCAGTGCATCGGGCGCACGCCTAGCCGTTT
>JANPOH010000520.1:0-4004 GCA_031427895.1 Betaproteobacteria bacterium | reverse complement strand
TTCATTCGCTGCATCGTCATCGCGCTGCTGTGGGGCGGCGCGGGTTTTGCCGGCGCTGCCGCGCCCGCCGCCTATCCCGAAAAACCCATACGGCTGATCGTGCCGTTTCCGCCGGGCGGTGGCACCGACATACTGGCGCGCATGGTGGCCCACGAATTGACCAAGGGGTTGGGCTGGCAGTTTGTGTTCGACAACCGTCCGGGCGCGGGCGGCAATATCGGCCTGGAACTCGCGGCGAAAGCCGCGCCCGACGGCTACACGCTGGTGATGGGGCAGACCAGCAATCTGGCGGTGAACCCCAATTTGTATTCGAAGCTGCCGTACGATTCGCTGCGTGATTTTGCGCCGGTGTCATTGGTGTCTTCGATGCCGATTGCGATCATGGTGTGGGCGAAATCGCCGTACTTTAAATTGGGTGATCTGATCAGCGCCGCCAAAAGCAAGCCGGGCGAGTTGACGCTCGCCTCCACCGGCAACGGCACCATCGGGCACTTAAGCGGTGAGCTGCTGCAACGCGCGGCGGGCGTGAAAATGATTCACGTGCCGTACAAAGGCGCGGCGGTGGCGTTTCCGGATTTGCTCGGCGGGCGCATCACGGTGTTTCATTCGTCGGTTGAAACCGCGTTACCGCAGGTGAACGGCGGCACCATCCGCGTGCTGGCGGTGACCTCGGTCAACCGCGTGCCCGCGCTGAAAAATGTGCCCACCGTCGCTGAGTCGGGTTACAAGGGCGTCGAGGCCAGCACGTGGTTCGGGCTGTTGCTGCCCGCGCGCGCGCCCGCTGCCATTGTCGCGCGTCTGAGCACGGAAACGTCGCGTGTGTTGAATCGTCCCGACATGCGCGAACGTCTTGCCAGCGCCGGCGAACAAGTGACGCCGGGGCCGGATGCGTTCACCGTTTTGCTCAAAGCGGATCATGCCAAGTGGGGTAAGATCGTGCGCGAAATTGGCCTTAAAGTGGAATGACCTCGCAGCTATCGGGAGATTAAAAAGTGTTTTTAAAACAAATAGTTACAGTATTTATGGGATTAGCGATCGGCGCCGGTATCGTCAGCGCGCAAACTCCTTCGACAGGCTCAGGACAGGCTTTTCCCACGCGCACGGTTCGCGCCATCGTGCCCTACGCGCCGGGCGGCTCGACCGACGTGGTGATGCGCATCCTCGCACCGCGCATGAGCGAGATATTGGGTCAACAAGTGATCGTTGAAAATCGTCCCGGCGGATCAAGCACCATCGGGCTGGATATCGCTGCGAAGTCGCTGCCGGATGGCCACACCATCGGCATCGCCAACGTTACGTTTTGCGCGAATCCCAGCCTCATTCGCAAAATGCCTTTCGATTCGGAGAAAGATTTGCTGCCGGTGTCGTTCATGTCGCTGGTGACGCTGGTGCTGTCGGTGCATCCTTCCGTGCCGGCAAAATCCGTGAAGGAATTGATCGCGCTGGCCAAGGCGCAGCCGGGCGTGTTGAATTACGCCTCGGCGGGCAACGCCAGCGCCAACCATCTCGCCACCGAGCGTTTCAACTCCGCCACCGGCATCAAAATGACGCATGTGCCGTACAAGGGCGGCGGCCCGGCGGTGATCGCGCTGCTGTCGGGCGAAACCGGGCTGCTCTTCGCCACCATTCCGTCGTCGATACAGCATTTCAAAACCGGCAAGCTGCGTCCGCTGGGCGTGTCGAGCTTGAAGCGCAGCGTCGCGCTGCCCGACGTGCCGAGCATCGCCGAAGCGGCGGTGCCGGGCTTTGAGGCGAATGAATGGAATGGCGCGCTGGTTCCGGCAGGCACGCCGCGCGCGGCGATAGACCGGCTGTATCAGGCGATCGCCAAATCCGCGGCGATACCGGAAGTGCGCGAGCGCATCATCGCGCTCGGCGCGGAGCCGGTCGGCAACACGCCGGAAGAATTCGGCGCGTTTATCAAGCGCGAGTTTGTGACGTGGGCGAAGATCATCAGGGAAGTGGGGATCAAGGTGGAGTGAGCGGGCTTCGCAGCAGGCTTGACCTGTTACGTAAGGCGTAATACCCTGAGCGGGTGATTAAATCCTTTCGATCGGCGGATACAGAGGCCCTGTTTCACGACGACGTAGTGCCCCGGTTTCGCGCCATCGAGCGCGCCGCGCGCCGCAAGCTGCTCTACCTGGGGCAAGCCAGGACGTTACAGGATCTGCTGGCGCCGCCCGGTAACAGGCTCGAAGCGTTGAAAGGCGACCGCAAAGGGCAGCACGGCATACGCGTCAACGATCAATGGCGTATCTGCTTCCGATGGCAGGACGGTCACGCGTACGATGTCGAAATTGTTGACTACCACAGGTGAGTGCAAACATGACCGCCAAACTGCTGGACCCGATACCGCCCGGCGAAATTCTCAGCGAGGATTTCATGAAGCCGATGGGCATCGGCATCAATGCGCTGGCGCGCGATATCGGCGTGCCGCCCAACCGCATCAGCGGAATCGTCGGCGGCAAGCGCGCGATTTCCGCGGATACGGCGTTGCGTCTGGGCAAGTATTTTGGCGTCTCGCCAGAAACATGGCTGGGATTGCAGGCCGATTACGATCTGCGGCTGGCAAAGCGCAGCATCTGGCCCAAGATCAATCAGCAGGTGCGCGCCCGCGCGGCGTGATGCATTCTTGAGCCAGCTTCTCATACAGCAGTACCTCAATCAACTCGCAAACCTCAAGCGCGTTTCCGGCAGCTCGCGTGAGAGCGTGGTGCGCGAAGCGTTCAAGGATTTGTTGAAAGGCTGGGCGCGCCAGTACGATTTGACCTTCGTGCCCGAGCACGAAATCAGTTCGCCAACCAAGGAGCGGCGTTACGTCGATGGCGCGCTGATGCACACGCTGCGCGTGCCGTTCGGTTACTGGGAAGCCAAAGACAGCAAGGACGATCTCGATACCGAAATCAGCAAGAAATTCCGCGCGGGTTATCCCAAAACCAACATCATCTTCGACGATTCCACGCAAGCGGTGCTGATCCAGCACGGCGAAGAAATCATGCGCTGCGCGGTCGATGACACCGCCGCGCTGGAAAAACTGCTGAAGCTTTTTTTCGCCTACGAACGCCCGGAGATCGAGGCCTTTCGCAAGGCGGTACAGCAGTTCAAGCAGGATTTGCCGGATGTGCTGAAAGCGCTGCGCGAAATGATCGAACGCGCGCACGCCGCCGAGCCGAAATTCCGCAAGGCATCCGAGGCGTTTTTAAAGCACGCGCGCGACGCCATCAATCCCAGCCTCACCGAAGCCGACGTGCGCGAAATGCTGATTCAGCACGTGTTGACCGGCGAAGTGTTCGCGGCGGTGTTCCCCGGTACCAGCTACCACGAGGACAACAACGTCGCGCGCGAACTGCACAAGCTCGAAGCCACGTTTTTCACCGGCAACACCCGTTTCCAGACGCTGAAAGGGCTGGAGCCGTACTACGCCGCCATTCGCAAGGCCGCGTCGTCGATCAGTGTGCATCACGAGAAGCAGACGTTTCTCAAGGCGATCTACGAGAATTTCTACAAGGTTTACAACCCCAAGACTGCCGACCGCCTCGGCGTGGTGTATACGCCCAACGAAATCGTGCGCTTCATGATCGAATCCGCCGACTGGTTGTGCGAAAAGCATTTCAAGGTCAACCTGCTCGATAAGAATGTGGATATTCTCGACCCCGCTACCGGCACGGGCACTTTTATCTGCGAACTGCTGGAACACTTTCGCGGGCAGCCGGCAAAGCTGAAGCACAAATATCTGCACGAACTGCACGCCAACGAAGTGGCGATCCTGCCGTATTACGTCGCCAACCTGAACATCGAAGCGACGTACGCCGCCATCGCCGGCGAGTATCTTGAATTTCCCAGCCTGTGCCTGGTGGATACGCTGGACAACACCCACGGATTGCGCAAGCACGCCGGCCACATAGACGATCTGTTTGGCAGCGTCAGCGATGAGAACGTCGGCCGCATCCGCCGCCAGAACAGCCGCCGTATCAGCGTCATCATCGGCAATCCGCCGTACAACG
>JANPOH010000519.1:0-9965 GCA_031427895.1 Betaproteobacteria bacterium | reverse complement strand
AGCGAGACAACTTGGCGTATGCATTTAATTAGTGTTATCTCGACATCTTGTCCGTTGCAAATGTTGATTAGAACGCCGACACCAAGGCCGACGCCAAGAAAGACGCCAAGAAAGACGACACCAAGGCCGATAAGAAGTAATCCAGCGATTTCAGGCAAGCTTAAAAACCCCCGCTACGGCGGGGGTTTTTTTTGCGGTCGGTCAGGCGTGGATTCGGCTATGATTGCAAAATGTGATCCTCAACCTTCACCTTCAATACCGAGCCGTAACGTGAGCCACACACTCGAATATTTCGTCGGCAACACACCGCTGGTGCGCTTGCAGCGCATACCCGGCGATACGACCAATGTCATTCTTGCCAAGCTGGAGGGCAACAACCCCGCCGGGTCCGTAAAGGACCGCCCGGCGCTGTCGATGATCAAGCGCGCGCAGGCGCGCGGTCAAATCAAACCCGGCGACACGCTGATCGAGCCCACCAGCGGCAACACCGGTATCGCGCTCGCCATGTGCGCGGCGATGATGGGCTACCGCATGATTCTGGTGATGCCTGAAAACCAGTCGATGGAGCGTCGCCAGAGCATGGCGGCCTACGGCGCGCAACTGGTGCTCACGCCCAAAGAGGGTGCGATGGAGGCCGCTCGCGACACGGCCGAGCGGCTGGTGAAAGAAGGCAAGGGCATCATGCTCGACCAGTTTTCTAACGCGGATAACCCGCTCGCGCACTATGAGACCACCGGCCCGGAAATCTGGCGCGATACCGAAGGCAAAGTCACGCATTTTGTCTCGAGCATGGGCACCACCGGCACCATCATGGGCGTGTCGCGCTACCTCAAGGAAAAAAATCCCGCGATTACAATCGTCGGCTGCCAGCCGAGCGACGGATCGCAGATACCCGGCATCCGCAAGTGGCCGGCGGCGTATCTACCGAGCATTTGCGACTGGAGCCGGGTCGACAAAACTGTTGAAATCGCGCAGCGCGACGCCGAGGACATGGCGCGGCGGCTGGCCACCGAAGAAGGCATCTTCGGCGGCATCTCGTCGGGCGGCGCTTTGTGGGCGGCGCTGCAGGTGTCGCGCGAGGTGCGTAACGCGGTGATCGTGGTCATCATTTGTGATCGTGGCGATCGCTATCTTTCGACGGGTGTGTTTCCTGCTTGAGGCGAATTGACGAATCGGCGGCTTTGCGGCTTAGTGGCTGCACTGCGCGCGGCGGTGTTGCGCCGCAGGTCTGTTGCCGTTGCTACGATCGTTTTATGTATGGCGTCAGGGCTGGCTGCAACAGGCCGCACGCAGCAGATTACTCTCACGCTGGATGATCTCACCGGCGCCGCGTTCAGCGCGCAGGGTATACGCCTGTCCCTGGTGGGCGGCGGTGCCGCAACGGTTGATATGGCCGCGCTCTCCATGGGCGCGCAAGCGTGGAAAAACATCAAGCTCCAGTGCGCCATTTTACAGATTGAGCGCACGCGCCTTGCCTGCGACGACGGGGTGCTGGTGCTGGGCGAGAAGATACCGCTGTCGTTCAGTTATCACACGGATACGCGTGTGCTCGATGTGGCGTTGAAGCCCGCGCCGGACGAAACCTGGCGGTTGATGCTGCGTCCGGCCAAGCGCGGCCATGATTTGAGCGTGCGGATCGATGGCGGTCGCGTGCAGCGCCTTGCGCCCTGGCTGCCGCCGGATATGCCGAAACCAGGCGCGGGCCAAATCAGCGGCGTGGTTGATTACAGCGCGCAAGGGCGCATTGCGGTGAAATTGGCCGCCGCCGGCCTGGGATTTTCGGACGCAAGCGGTTTGCATGCGGGCGAGAAAATCGGCCTCACCCTCGACGCGCACATCGAACCCGTCGCGAATGATCTGCGCTGGGCGGTCGCGCTCGAATGGCAGGCGGGCGAAGTGTTCTGGCAGCCTGTTTACCTGAAGGCGGCGAATCAGCAATTGTCCGCCGAAGGCCGGCTCGCTGCTCATCAGTTGCACGTCGAGCGGGGAACCTTGCGTTATCCGGGTGTGGGCGATGTGGCGTTTTCCGGGGTCTATGACCGTGACGCAAAGAAAACGGCGGCGTTTCAGGTCAGTGCGCGGGAGCTCCAGGTGGGCGCGTTGTATGAATCAATACTCAAGCCTTTTCTGGAAGGAACCTCGCTCGCGGATTTGCGCGCCGAGGGGCGCATTTCGGCGCAAGTGCAGGCGGGCGCGGAGGGCTTGCAGCGCGTGGATGTGCAGTTGGACCATGTGTCGATCGAAGACAAAACACAGCGTCGCTTTGCCTTGTTCGGCGTCAACGGCACGGTGCCGTGGCGAGCGGACGCCCCTACGCAAGCCGCGGTAAGCGTCAAGGGCGGCGAGCTGCTGAAGATGCCGCTGGGCGCGTTCGCGATTCCGCTGGGCATGAACGGTATGCGTTTTGATTTGAAGCAGTTGCGCGTGCCGCTGCTCGACGGGCACATCGACGTACGCGATTTTGCCGCGCGCGCGGGATCCGCGAGCTGGAACTGGCAGTTCACCGGCGCCATCGGCGGCATCTCGATGGACAAATTCACCGCCGCGCTAGGGTTGCCGATAATGCAGGGAACGCTGGATGCCACGCTGCCGATGGTGCGACATATCAAGTCAACGTTGCGCGTCGATGGTGCGTTATTTCTGAAGGTATTCGATGGCACGATCGAAGCCAAGAATCTGGTGCTGCTCGATATCTTCGGTAAAGCGCCGAGGGTGCAGGCGGATGTCAACATGCGCGGTCTCGATCTGGGGCTGGTCACCAGCGCGTTTTCGTTTGGCAGTATCACTGGTCGCATGGATGCGCGTATCGCCGGGCTGGAACTGGTGAATTGGCAGCCGGTTAAATTCGATGTGCAGTTGATGAGCAGCGCCGGGAGCTATCCGCGCAAAATCAGTCAGGCAGCGGTGCAGAATATCTCCGCGCTTGGCGGGGCGGGGGCTGCGGCGGCGATTCAGCGCAGTTTCTTGCGGTTTTTCGAGCAGTTCGGTTACGACAAATTGGGCTGGGGCTGCAAGCTGCAAAATGGCGTGTGTCAGATGAGCGGGGTCGAGGATGGCGTGAGAGGCGGGGACGTGCCGCACAGCTATGTGATTGTCAAAGGCGGCGGCATCCCGGCGATCACGGTGATGGGCTACAATCGCCAAGTGAGTTGGCAGGAACTGCTGGATCGTTTGCGGCGCGTTACGCAGGGCAACGTCAAACCTATTGTTGAATAGTCGCGAATAGCGGCAGAGCACGAATATAAAACGGGAAAACCATGACCTTGAAAATGAAGCGACGAACTATGCTCGGCACCGTGCTCGGCGGCGCATTGATATCCGCTGGCTGCGTGACCATCAATATTTATTTTCCGGCGGCGGCGGCGGAGAAAGCCGCTGATCGCATCATCGACGAGGTGTGGCAATTGAAGCCGGGCCAAACGTCAGTGCCGGCGCCCGCGCCTGCCCCCAAACCCGCGGAGAAATAAGGAGCACCTCATGAACAAATTATTAATGAACGCCTGGCTGATGTTTGCCGCCCTGATGGGCGCGGGGCATGCTGCCGCGCAAGCCAATCTGGAAATCAATACGCCGGGCATCGTCGCCATACAGGGCAGCATGCAAAAGCGCCACGCCGAACTCGCACCGCTGTATGCCAGCGGCGCGGTGGGCCTCACGCGCGACGGCAATGTGGCATTGCGTGATGCGGCGGCGGCGCCGCTGGCGCAGCGCGCGGCGGTGAATGGCCTGATCGCCGCCGAGAATCAGGATCGCGCTTCGTTGTACCGCGAAATCGCGCGCGCGAACAATCATCCTGAATGGGAAGGCGATATACGCAACACCTTCGGTCAGCGCTGGATAGATCGCGCGCAAGTGGGCTGGCATTACCAGAATGCCGCCGGGGCATGGATGCGGAAATAATAGGGTTATATACTAAGTATTTGTTTTTAAAGGATAATTTTTGAATCCTGTACTCGTGTTTGATATTGAAACCGTGCCCGATGTCGCCGGTTTGCGGGTACTGCACGAGCTGGGCGCTGAACTTTCCGATGCCGAAGTGGCGGCGATGGCGTTTCAACTGCGCCGTCAGTCCAGCGGCAATGATTTCCTGCAATTGCATTTGCATCGCGTGCTGGTGATCTCGTGCGCGCTGTGTGATCGCGATCATTTCAAAGTCTGGTCGCTGGGCGCCAACGGTGAATCCGAGGCTGAAATCATTCAGCGATTCTTCGACGGCATTGAAAAGTACACGCCGCAAATCGTGTCTTGGAATGGCGGGGGCTTTGACCTCCCGGTGCTGCATTATCGCGGCCTCATGCACGGCGTGCGTGCGCCGCGTTACTGGGACATGGGCGAGGGCGATCACAAAGACAGCCGTGATTTTAAGTGGAACAACTACATCAGCCGCTATCACTCACGGCATCTCGATTTGATGGACCTGCTGGCGATGTATCAGCCGCGCGCCAGCGCGCCGCTGGATGATCTGGCGCAGTTGATGGGCCTGCCCGGCAAGCTGGGCATGTCGGGCGCGCATGTGTGGGACGCATTTCAGGCGGGCAAGCTGGCGGATATCAGCAATTATTGCCAGACCGACGTGGTGAATACTTATCTTGTTTATCTGCGCTTTCAGTTGATGCGCGGCATGCTCACGCTGGATCAGCATCGCGTGCAATGCGAGTCGGTGCGCGCCACGCTGGGTAAATCGACCGAGCCGCACTGGAAAGCTTTTTTAGAGCGCTGGAAGAACTGACTAATTAGCGTGCCCGCGGCGTATTTCAGACTCCGCCGCGGCGAATGGATGTCATGGAAACCTACTACATAGAATCCCTCGATTACGAGGGGCGCGGCATTGCGCGTCGCGATGGAAAAACGATCTTCATCGAAGGTGCGCTGACCGGCGAGACGGTTACCGCGTCGGTGTACCGCAAAAAGCCCAGTTTTGAGAACGCAAATGTACAGCGCATCCTGCGCGAAAGCGCGCAGCGCGTCACGCCGCAGTGCGTGAACTTCGGTCGCTGTGGCGGATGCAGTCTGCAACACCTGGATGCGCGGGCGCAAGTCGCGGCCAAGCAGCGCGTGCTCGAGGACAACCTGTGGCATATCGGCAAGGTCAGCGCCGGGCAAATATTGCCGCCGCTGCATGGGCCGGCGTGGGGCTACCGCCGCCGCGCGCGCATGACGGCGCGTTATGTGCTCAAGAAAGGCGGCTCGCTGATCGGTTTTCACGAAAAGAAATCGGGCTTTGTCGCCGATATGACCACCTGCGAGGTGCTGCCGCCGGCGATTTCAAATTTGCTGCCGCCGCTGCGGCAACTCGTCAACGGATTAAGCATCCGCGAGCGCATGCCGCAAATCGAGCTAGCCTGTGGCGATGCCGCAAACGTGCTGGTGTTTCGCGTGCTGGCACCGCCTTCCGGCGAGGATAAGGCCTTGCTCACGGCGTTTGCCCAGACCCACGGCGTGCATGTTTATCTGCAACCCAAAGGGCCGGAGACGGCGTATCCGTTGTGGCCCGAAGCGCCGGCGGATTTGTACTACACGCTGCCCGAATTCGACATCAAAATGCCGTTCTTTCCAACGGAATTTACTCAGGTAAATCATGAGGTTAACCGTGTTTTGGTGCGTCGCGCGTTAAGCCTGCTGGCACCGCAGCCGGGCGAGCACATTGCCGATATGTTCTGTGGCATCGGTAATTTTACCTTGCCGATAGCGCGCAGCGGCGCGCACGTCACCGGCATTGAAGGCAGCGCGTCGCTGCTCAAGCGCGCCGCGGACAACGCAGCGTATAACGGCTTGTCGGAATATGCGCGGTATCACGCGATGAACCTTTTCGAGATCAATGCCGAAACATTTGCCGGGCTGTGCGCTGCGGGCCGCTTTGACCGCATGCTGATTGACCCGCCGCGCGACGGCGCCGCCGCGCTGGTTAAGTCACTGGCGTCGGCCCCGCCGCGACGCATAGTCTATGTCTCATGCAATCCGGCGACATTGGCGCGCGATGCTTCCATGCTGGTGCATGAGCAGGGCTACGTGTTGAACGCGGCGGGCGTGGTCAATATGTTTCCGCATACGGCGCATGTGGAATCCATTGCGGTGTTCGATCTTCCGTAGTACGGCGGCGTAAGGCGGAGTGCCGCAAACAAAACGGCCCCGATTTTATCGGGGCCGTTTTTGCAACTGCGTTGAAGTTTGAGCTACGCGATCAGTCGCGGTCGCCACCGACGATGCCCAGCATCTGGAGCAGGCTGGTGAAGATGTTGTAGACCGAGACGTAAAGCGTGAGCGTCGCCGAGATGTAGTTGGTCTCGCCGCCCTTCACAATGCTGTTGATCTGCCACAGGATGATGGCCGACGACAGCACAATGAACACCGCGCACAGCGCCATGCTTAACGCGGGCATTTGCAGGAAAATATTCGCCACTACCGCCAGCATCGCAACGATAACGCCAACAACAATAAACTTGTTGAGAAAGCTGAAGTCGCGTTTGACGTTGGAGGCAATGCCCGACAGGATAAAGAACACGCCCGCCGTGCCGCCTGCCGCGACCATCACCAACTCACCGCCATTGCGTAAGCCCAGCACTTTTTGCAGCAGCGGCCCGAGCAGCAGCCCCATGAAGAAAGTAAAGCCCAGCAGCAGATACAGGCCAAGGCTGGTGTCCTTGTTTTTCTCGATCATGTAAATCCAGCCGTAGAAAATGGCGATGACCGCTATGGACGCGACGATCGGGCCGACCCCGCGCATCAAGCCGGCGATATTAAACACGCTGGTACCCACGACCGCGCCTATGATGGTGGGAATCAGCGAAACGGCGAGCAGCATATAGGTGTTACGCAACACCTTATTCTGTACAACCGCGACTTCGACGTTGCCGGTAAAGACCGGTTGCTGATTTTGCATCTCAGGTTGCATAGAGCGTCTCCGTAAGGGTGTTTGATAAGTCATACTCGACTTATACAGTTTAGACTACCTAATTCCGCGATAAGTTGCAATGTGTTAAATGCCGCTTTTCCGCCGCTGATCTCACGCAAGCACTTGAAAGTGCGTGGTATTATCCACCCCCTTCGCAGGGCTTGCGCCGCCCGTATGGGACATATGGGATGGAGTATGGAGAGTTGGCAGAGCGGTTGAATGC
Organism: Betaproteobacteria bacterium; assembly: GCA_031427895.1. GTDB lineage: Bacteria > Pseudomonadota > Gammaproteobacteria > Burkholderiales > SG8-41 > UBA5216. Next base: position 2,850 of record JANPOH010000519.1, on the reverse strand, counting down.
ACCGGTCTTGAAAACCGGCAGGGTCGCAAGATCCTCGTGAGTTCGAATCTCACACTCTCCGCCAAAGCGACAACAAAAACAAGCATTAACCGAATCCCCCGGCGCGTTTCCCGCACTGGGGGTTTGTTGGAGCGGAAGAAACAGGCAATGCCGGTTCTATGCGCGTTGTTTCTTGCCGGCTTGTTTCTGCAGCTCGCGATATAGCTCCGGCTTTTGTTTTTTTAGCAGCGCCGCGATACGCAGGTCGGCGCCGTTGGCGGTCTCCAGCGGCACATCGCGCAAATAGACCAGCCGCACCAGTTCGCGTACGGGCTTGGGCAAGCTGCGTCCGCTTTCGTAACGTGAGCCGCCGCTCTGGGTAACGCCAATGCGTGACCAGAACTCGGATTGGTTCATGCTCAGACCCTTGCGGAGTTGGCGCGGATCGGCAATAGGAGAAAAAGGTTTCATGTAAGGCTCCTCGTAATTTTTATGGGTCAAAATGGTAATGGTGCAAGCGTAATGGTATTCAAATGCTATGGAAGCGTGATCACCATCCATCCGCGACCGCTCCAGCATGGTGAAACTGCTCACCACATCCTGCTAATATATCGATTTTTTCAATCAAATCAAGTACAATTTAGAGCTTTTCTATTCCCATGACATGGATCACTAAATAAGATCGATTAAGCATGGCGTTAATTGTACAAAAATACGGTGGCACATCGGTGGGGACGCCCGAGCGTGTAAAAAACGTTGCCAAACGGGTAGCGCGCTGGCATGCGCGCGGTCATCAAATCGTGGTGGTGGTGTCCGCCATGTCCGGCGAGACCAACCGGCTGATTGCCCTGGCCAAGGAAATCCAGGCGCAACCTGATCCGCGCGAACTGGACGTGATGGTTTCCACGGGCGAGCAGGTTACCATCGGCTTGTTGGCGATGGCGCTGAAAGAGGCGGGGCTTAACGCCCGCAGCTACACCGGCGCGCAGGTGAAAATCGTCACCGACAGCGCGCACACCAAGGCGCGCATCCTGAAAATCGACGAGGAGCGTATCCGCGCCGATCTCACGGCGGGCTGCGTGGTGGTGGTGGCGGGCTTTCAGGGCGTGGATGAGCAGGGCAACATAACAACGCTGGGCCGCGGCGGTTCGGATACGACGGGCGTTGCATTGGCGGCCGCGCTAAAAGCCGATGAATGCCAGATTTATACCGATGTTGATGGCGTATACACCACCGATCCACGCATCGTGCCGGAAGCGCGGCGGCTAAAAACCATCACCTTCGAGGAAATGCTCGAAATGGCGAGCCTGGGTTCCAAGGTGCTGCAAATTCGCTCGGTGGAGTTTGCCGGCAAATACAAAGTGCGGCTGCGCGTGCTGTCGAGCTTCGAGGACGAAGGCGAAGGCACGCTGATCACGTTTGAGGAAGACGAGAAAATGGAACAAGCAATTATTTCAGGTATCGCGTTTAACCGCGACGAAGCCAAGATCACGATACTCGGCGTGCCCGATCGGCCCGGCATTGCATACCAAATCCTGGGGCCGGTGGGTGACGCCAATGTCGACGTGGACATGATCGTGCAAAACGTAGGCCACGACGGGCTCACGGATTTTTCGTTCACCGTGCATCGCAACGATTATCAGAAGACGCTGAAAACGCTGGAACCGGTGGTCAAACACATCCAGGCGCGCGGCATTATCAGTGGCGACAAAATCGCCAAGGTGTCGGTGGTTGGCGTAGGCATGCGCTCGCACGCCGGCATCGCCAGCACCGCCTTCCGCACCCTGGCCGAAGAGGGCATTAACATCGAGATGATATCCACCTCCGAAATCAAGATTTCAGTAGTGATTGACGAGAAATACACCGAACTGGCCGTGCGCGTGCTGCATAAGGCGTTTAATCTGGATCAGGCAAGTTAAGGCGGCGAACCCGCGGTTGCGGTATCATCGCACCTTGCCGAAATAGGAAAATGTGCTGCAAAAGGAGAGTGGTCACGCGAAGTTTGGTAACTTAGCGTCGTTAATTCCGGCGCTGGCGAAGCCATAGCGCCTTAGGCCACCCGTAACGAAGCACGATCGAGTAATAGTACCAACGCACCAAGGTAGAGAAACACCGGAGAGATGGCCGAGTGGTCGAAGGCGCTCCCCTGCTAAGGGAGTATGGGACCAAAAGTTCTATCGAGGGTTCGAATCCCTCTCTCTCCGCCAGAATTAGATTCCAAGAAGTCCAAAGAAGTCCACAAAAAACCGTTTCTCCCTATAGGAAAACGGTTTTTTTGTTTTATATCGTCCAATGTCGTTTGTTGCAATCCGGTGGATAGTGGGGGTATATTACGGGGTATGGGGGTATCGGCTTGGGGGTATTTCACCCAAAGGGCGAATTCCCAAGGCCGCAGACGGAGGACGCATGCCGCTCACCAATACCCAGATTCAGAAAGCCAAGCCCGCCGATAAGCCGATCAAGCTTGCGGATGAAAAAGGGTTGTATCTGCTGATTACGCCGGGCGGCTCGAAGCTCTGGCGCTTCAAGTATCGCTACGACGGCAAAGAAAAACTCATGTCGTTGGGCGCATATCCCGATGTGTCGCTGGCCGATGCGCGCGATAAGCGCGATACGGCGCGCAAGGAGCGTGCGGCGCAAGTTGACCCGATGGCAAAGCGCATGGACGAACGGCGCGCGCGCAAGATCGCCGCCGAGCATTCCTTTGCGACCGTGGCCGGGTTGTGGTGGGCAAACTGGAAAGCGGCGCGTAGCCCCCGCCATGCCGATGATGTGATGCGGCGCTTGAAAGCGGATGTGTACCCCGCGATAGGCGCCCGGCCAATATCTGAGATTGAAGCCCCCGAACTGGTGCGCATGGCAAAGGCGATA